>CALBXK010000410.1 GCA_937890535.1 uncultured Spartobacteria bacterium | reverse complement strand
CCGTCTCAGTTCGCAGGATGATGGGACCGAGGGTGATGGGGTGACATCCCCGGCTTTTCGCGAGGGCCAGTTCGGCCGGAGTAAAATCCCCTTCCGGACCCACCAAAACGCAGACACTGCGAGGCGACGGTTGCTCGGCGAGTACGTCCTTCAATCTGCGGGCATCCGGCTGGAGCGAGGCGATGAGCATGAGATCAGAGGGCTCCGAACGATCGAGAAAGGCGGCGGGAGATTCAGGCAGACTGATTTCGGGAAGGCGATTTTGACCGCATTGCTTGCAGGCTTCGATGGCGATATCGCACCATTTGTCTCGCTTCCTCGTGGCCTCGGATCCAGAGAGTTGTACCACAGTGCGGTCGGAAAGCAGGGGCGCGATGCGGGCCGCGCCAAGCTCGACGGCCTTCTGGATGATGATGTCCATATTTTTCCCCTTAGGGACGGCTTGCGCGAGGGTCAACGCACAAGGAAGGGGCGGCGAGGTGGACTTTTGCTGAATCCGAAGCTTGGCGGACTTGCCCTCCACCGCCGCGATTTGGGCGGTGGCCTCAGCGCCCTCGCCATCGAACACCACGATCCGCTCGTCCGGTTTCAGCCGCAGCACATCAAGAGCATGATGCGATTCGGAGGCGGGAAGAACAGGGGTGGTGGCGAGCCAGTCGGAAGCGGGAAGATAAAATCTGTGCATCTTGGAATCTATTGACCTGCGACCTTTAACGAATTCCGAAATTTCCAAAGCAAAAATTCCTCGAGCGCCTCCTGCCAGGGACGCGGGGAGCGTTCGATGACGGTGCTCAACTTGGTCGTGTCCATGACGGTATGGGGAGGTCGTGGGGCAGAAAAATTATTCATATCGGCAAGAGCGATGGGCTCCACGGTCCGAGCCCGCAGGGGCCAACCGGCTTTGAGGGCACAGTCCAGAGTGTACTGGCCGTAGGCCTGCCAGGTGCAGCCGCCGGCATTGCAGGCATGATAGAGCCCGCCGGGGAGTTCGTTCGAGTCGGTCAGGAAGGGTTCCACCCATCCGGCGATGTCCTCTGCGGCCGTCGGAGAAGAGGTCTTATCTGCGATGGCTTCGACGCGATCATTGGCCAAGGCCCGTTCGATGATCATGTCCACAAAACTCGGTTTATCGGGTCCAAAAACCCAGGAAACGCGCAGGACGAGATGGCGGGAAGAGGCGGCGAGGGCGGCGGCTTCCCCGGCAAGCTTGGTGGCGCCATAATGCCCGAGCGGCCGGGCGGGATCATTTTCTGTGTAGGGACGGGTCTGCGTCCCATCGAAAACGTAATCGGTGCTGAAGTGAATGAAACGGGCTCCTTTTGCAGCGGCCACCCGCGCCATGAGGGATGGGGCTTCGGTATTGACCGTGACGGCCTCGTCCCGGGCGCTCTCACAGCGATCCACATTGGTGAGGCCGGTGGCATTGACCAGAATATCGAACTCGAAGCGGTCCAGAAGACGTTCCAGGGCCGGAAGGTCGGCGGCGTCGAGTTCCGGGCGGGCGAGGGCCTGGACGGTATGGTTCTCCAACCATTGACGAACCAAGGCGGCACCGACGCGACCACGACTCCCGAGGACGAGGATCCGAGTCACGGGCGGGCGAGGAGTTTTTCCCACCATGCGCGGTTGTCCAGATACCACTGAATGGTGTCGCGAATGCCGTCTTGGGGACTGTGAATCGGTTTCCAGTCCAGATGGGAATGGAGTTTGGCAGAATCAATCGCATAGCGACGGTCATGGCCGAGACGATCGGTGACATAGGAGATGAGGTCGCGGGGTTTGCCCAGGGTCTCCAGGATTAACTCCACCACGGCGATGTTTTCCAACTCCGCATCAGCGCCGACATTGTACACCTCGCCGGGCGTACCATCAAGGAGGACGGCCATGATGGCGCGGCAGTGGTCATCGACATGAATCCAATCCCGGACGTTGCGACCGTCGCCGTAGACCGGAAGTTTCTTGTCCGCCAGGGCGTTGGTGATCATGAGCGGAATGAGTTTTTCGGGAAACTGGTAGGGGCCGTAGTTGTTGGAACATCGGGTGATGAGCACTTCCTGGCCAAAGGTTTTGTGGGCGGCGAGCGCCAGGAGATCCGCCCCGGCCTTGCTGGCCGAGTAGGGCGAACTGGGTTCGATGGGAGATGTCTCGGTGAAGCGTCCCTCGGCTCCCAGGGAGCCATAGACCTCGTCGGTGGAAATTTGCACAAAGCGTTTGATGCCATGTCGGCGGGCCGCTTCCAGAAGCACCTCTGTGCCTGCAATATTGGTATGAACAAAATCGCCCGGCGAGGAGATGCTCCGATCGACATGGGTCTCAGCGGCAAAATTGACCAGGGCAAAAAACTTGTGTCGGGCCATCAGCGCCTCCATGGCGTCACGATCGGCGATGTCTGCCTGGAGAAATTCGTAACGTTCTCCGCACTCTTCCGGCACTCCGGCCAGGTTTTCAAGATTGCCCGCATAGGTGAGGGCATCCACATTGGTCAAAAACTCGGGCTGGTAATGTTCCAGCACGAATCGCACAAAATTGCTGCCAATGAACCCACAGCCTCCGGTGACAAGAAGTCGCATAGGCAGGGTTTAGCAAAGAAAATTCATCTCCCGCAATGAGTAAAGTCCATTACCAATGCCAGCGCTGCACGAATTGCTGCAAATGGCCGGGCTTTGTCAAACTGACGGACCGGGACATCTCCCGGATCTCGGAGTTCCTGGGGCTTTCAGAATCGGACTTCATCCAATCTCATACCCGCCTGCGGCTGCATCGCGACGGCCTCGCTTTGATCGACAAACCAAACGGCGAATGTGTTTTTCTGGACGGTCGCGATTGCCGGGTTCAGTCGGTGAAACCGGCCCAGTGCAGCGGCTTTCCCAACACCTGGAACTTCCCCGGTTGGCGCGACGTCTGTGAAGCGATCGAAGTGAGATGCGATTAGAAAGCATGGTTAGGACAGCGCCATCCATGCAAGGAGACGATACCTGCATTAGAACCAGATTTTTTAGGGCGCGCAAAAGCGATCTGGGGTGATGCCCCGGTGGGAACGCCATTGAGCACCCTGATATCGGCTGGGAGAGGTTGACGCGTGGTTTATCTCGATACGGGATGTCTTGTGAAGCTCTATTACCCGGAGCCGGAAAATCCCACTGTGATCGCGGCGGTTGCCGGCGAGGTTATCGTATTCACTCCCCTGCACGAATTGGAAATGGTAGCCGCGATGCAGTTGAAAATCTTCCGAGGTGAAGCAAAGCCGGAACAGGCTGTAGCCGCCATCGAATTGGTGCGCCATGACTTGGTGGCTGGAAAACTGCTTGAAGCGCGGGTGAACTGGCCTGGAGTTTTCAGTGCTGCGGTCCGACTGGCGCAAGATCATGCGGCTGCCATTGGATGTCGTTCGTTGGATATCCTGCACTGCGCGCTGGCCACAATGGCGGGCACAACAATGTTTTTGTCTTCAGACAAGCGTCAGTTTGCTCTGGCCCGTGGGCAAGGGTTGCCTGTGCGCTCAATCTAACAGAGCAAAAGTCATTCTCCAGCCTGCGCAGGTTGCCCGGTCAATCCCTCGATCTCCTCGACCAGTGAGTTGTGCGAAATCAACTTCCGGCTTCCCACTTCCGCCATCCGACTTATTCTCTCCCCGTGAGCTACCGCGTTTTTGCCCGAAAATACCGTCCCCGGACCTTTGAAGAAGTGATCGGGCAGGAACACATCACCCGCACCCTGCAAAATGCCATTTCCGCCGGACGGGTCGCTCAAGCCTATCTTTTCGTGGGTCCACGGGGGATCGGCAAGACGTCCACGGCCCGCATTCTGGCCAAGGCGCTGAATTGCAAGGAGGGGCCCACCGCCACGCCCTGTGGGAAATGCGATGCCTGCGAGGAAATCGCGGAGGGCCGTAGCCTTGATGTTCTGGAAATCGATGGCGCCAGCAACAATGGCGTGGAAAATATTCGCGAACTCCGGGACAACGCCGCCTATGCGCCCAGCAGCGGATCCTGCAAGATCTACCTGATCGACGAAGTCCACATGCTCAGCGCCGGTGCCTTCAATGCCCTGCTCAAAACGCTGGAGGAACCGCCCGAGCATGTGAAATTCATTTTTGCCACGACCGAGGCGCAGAAACTGCCTGCCACGATCACGAGCCGGTGTCAGCGTTTCGATTTGCGGCGTATCCCGGCGGATGCCATTGCGGCGCATTTACTGACGATCGCAACCAAGGAGGAAATTTCCCTTGCGGCCACTGCGGCGGACTCGATTGCCCGGGCGGCGGAGGGCGGGTTGCGGGACGCCGAAAGCATGCTCGATCAGGCGGTGGCCTTTTGCGGCACCACCATCTCCGAGGAAGATGTGATGACGATCTTCGGCTTCACCTCGCGGGAAACTCTCACGACTCTGGCGGAGAGGCTTCTAGGACGGGATGCCGCGGCGGCGATGCGGATCATTTCGGAACAGGCAAACGCCGGGAAGGATATGTCCCGCCTTCTCGGGGACCTCATCGGCCACCTGCGGGATCTATTGGTGGCCGGAGTCGAGGCCCCCTCGCTCGTCCCCCGGGAGAAATTACTCGTATTGCTCGACCACTTTGCCGAAACCGAAGCCCGCATGCGGTGGGCCGCCGACAAAAAGCTGCAATTCGATGTGGCCGCGATCAAAGCGGTGCATTTGCTCGAACAGGTGAGCCTTGACGATGTGATTGCCTCCCTGACCGCGCTGCAAGATGGCACGCCTCCCTCCCCCGCCCCGTCGGCCCCTCCTCAGCATCCTGCGGAAAAATCTCCACCCCATTCCGCGAAGCCTCCGGCCGCCTCCCCCACCCCGCCCGAAACAACGCCTCCTCCTGCTAAGGAAAAAGAATCCAATGAGTCAGGGCTCATCGACGCCTCCATGGCCTGGGATCAGGTTCGGGCCACCTATGAGTCCTCGATCAAATTCCGCTGGTTGACCAAGGGCGTCTTTGCCGGCATGCAGCCGGACGGTTCCCTCCTCATTCAATTGCCCGAATCCGTATCGGATGAACTCGCGTCGATCTTCGGTGAAGCCGGACGCAAGGATGCCCAGGAAAAATTTATTAAAATCCTTGGTCAACGGAACAAACTCACCCTGGAGCTGGCAAGCCACCTGGTGGACCTCGAAGAGAAGGAGGAAACTCCCCCCCCGGAGTCGCACGAGGAAATCACTCCCCTTGAGGCCACGGCAGACAAAGCTCCGCCCGCCAAAGATTCCGGGGAAACGACCGGCGATGCGATGGAGGAATTTAAAAATGATCCCCTCATCAAGAAAGCCCTCGAAATCTTCGTCCAGGAACCACAGACTGCAAAATCATGAATATTCAAAAAATGATCCAACAGGCCCAGCAGATGCAGTCCAAGATGGCCGAGGCCCAGGCCGAGCTCGCCGAAAAGACCCTGGAAGCCAGCGCGGGCGGAGGGAAGGTGATCGTGACCGCAAACGGAGCCGGTGATATCCTTTCGATCAAAATCGATCCCTCGGTAGTGGATCCTGAGGATGTCGAAGGCTTGGAGGATTTGGTGCTGGCCGGTGTCAAGCAGGCCATCGAAGACGGACGTGCCCTCGCGGCCGACGAAATGAAAAAGGCCACCGGCGGAATGAATCTGCCGGGTCTTTAGCAGACTGTTGAAAAAGAGCGGAATGAAAAACGGAAGGTCATTTTGGGGTCAGGCAAGGCGCGGTGAGGAAGCGGGGTGCACCCCGCGCCCGATCCGCAACGCGGCCTGGTCACAAAAGGGCTGCCGCCCGTCAGGGTCTTCTTCCCACCGCTTCCGGCTTGGCCGCATTCTTTCCATTCTTCCTTCTCCGATTTTTCGTTTCGGGGTTTTTCAACCGTCTGTTAGTCACCCGGCCCGGTCAATGGACGCTGGCACTATGGCGAGCGGGTCATAGCGCCGAACTCACAAAACAAAACAGCTGACGAGAGTCATTCCCTCGAGAACGCCAAGACCCAACAACCAATGACCCATTCCAATTTATGAGCGTTTGCCCGGACACCTGGATTCGCCGGATGGCGAAGGAACACGCTATGATCGAGCCTTTCGAGGACGGTCAGATCCGGGAGGCCGCTGACGGTTCCCGTGCCATCAGCCACGGCTTGTCCAGCTACGGCTACGACCTTCGGGTCTCGCGGGAATTTAAGGTCTTTACCAATATCTACAACACCGTCGTCGATCCGAAAAATTTCGACCCCCGGTCTTTTGTCGATATGGAGACCGATGTCTGCATCGTGCCTCCCAACTCGTTCGCCCTCGCCCGCAGCGTCGAATATTTCCGTATCCCGAGGGACGTCCTAACGATCTGCGTGGGCAAGTCCACCTACGCCCGCTGCGGCATCATCGTCAACGTGACCCCCTTCGAACCCGAGTGGGAGGGGCATGTGACCCTGGAGATTTCCAACACCACTCCCCTGCCGGCGCGAATTTACGCCAACGAAGGTCTGGCCCAAGTGGTGTTTTTCCAGGCTTCAGAGCCCTGCGAGACCAGCTATGCGGATCGCGGCGGGAAATACATGAAGCAAACCGGGATCGCGATTCCGAGAATGTAATGATGGACCACGGGGCACAGGGCATTGCTCATTGCTTGCGATCGCTCGAATGAAAATCCTCCTCGCCGTCATGTTGGGCGGAGCCCTCGGCAGCGGTCTCCGCTACGCCGTGTCGCTGTGGGTGGCGGGCCGAGTGGGAGAGGAATTTCCCTGGGGCACCTTTACGGTCAATGTCATTGGCTCCTTCCTCATCGCATTTTTTGTCGTCCTGACCGGCCCGGAAGGATCCCTCACGGTCTCGCCAGTCGCGAGATCGTTTGTCGCCATCGGAATCCTGGGCGGCTTCACCACCTTTTCGTCCTTTAGCCTGCAAACCCTGCAATTGCTGCAGGATGGCCAATGGTATTGGGCGGCGGGAAACATCCTCCTGTCCGTCATGGTCTGTCTGCTGGCCGCCGCGGCGGGTATTGCCTTGGCCAACCTGTTACCGTTACGATCCTAAAATCATGGAATTGCCTGAAGACTGTTTGCGACTCAGAATCTATTTGGGGGAGAGCGATTCCTGGGAACATCGCCCTCTCTACGAAGCCGTCGTAATGATGGCCCGCAAGGAAGGGCTCGCTGGAGCCACCGTTTTTCGCAGTTCCATGGGGTTCGGTGCCAACAGCCGCATCCACACCTCCAAGATTCTCAATCTCTCCACCGATCTTCCCGTTGTCGTGGAAATCATTGATGAAGCATCCAAGATCCAGGCTTTTGGAGAAAAAATCGGCCCCATGGTGAAGGGCGGGCTGGTCACGCTTGAATCGGTTCGGGTCGTCCATTACTCCCACGCTCAAGCGAAGAAATAACTCCCAGAGCTCGGGCCGCCTCTGGTCGGGGCCCCGCTTCTTTTCTGGAGTCCCGCGGCGGCCTTTGCGCTTTGCAGCCCGTCCATTCTCTGCCAAGAAGAAGCGGCAATGGATGGAATGCTGAATGGATATGAAGTGGGAGACTTTTTTGACGAGATGTACTCCGCACCCGGGACGGTGCGCCCCCACTACGCACTCCTGGCCCAGCGCTTCGCTGCGATGCACGATGAGGAATTCAAACGCAAGGCACTCCTAGCCGAAAATTCCTACCGGACCCAGGGCATCACGTTCACGGTGTACAGTGGCGATGAGGGCACGGAACGAATTTTCCCGTTTGACCTCATTCCCCGGATCATCCCTGGCGCCGAGTGGGAACATATCGAACGCGGACTCACCCAACGCCTCACGGCGCTGAACCTCTTCCTCCATGATATCTATCACGATCAGAGAATTCTCAAAGAGAAGGTGATCCCTTCGGAACTGGTGCTCGGGGCCCAAAATTTTCGTCCAGAAATGCTCAACTTTGATCCCCCGGGAGGCATCTACATTCATATTTGCGGCACCGATCTGATTCGAGACCGGCAGGGTGTCTATACCGTGTTGGAAGACAATGCCCGCTGTCCGTCCGGGGTCTCCTACCTGCTGGAAAACCGCCAGGCGATGAAGCGCGTCTTTCCCAATCTATTCACCAGGTACAATGTACGGCGGGTGGACCACTACGCTCAGGATCTCCTCACCACCCTGCGTGAGGCAGCCCCGCAGGGAAACCCTGATCCGACAGTGGTCCTGCTCACACCGGGAATTTTCAATTCCGCCTATTTCGAACATTCCTTTCTGGCCCTGTCCATGGGAATCGAAATTGTCACTGGAACCGATCTGGTCGTGAAGGATGAATGTGTCTTCATGAAGACAACCTCCGGCCTGAAGAAAGTGGATGTCATCTATCGCCGGATCGACGACGACTTCATCGATCCGAAGGTATTTCGCAAGGATTCGGTGCTCGGCGTTCCAGGACTCATCTCTGCGTACCGGGCCGGGAATGTCGGCCTCGCCAATGCCGTCGGCACCGGGGTCGCCGATGATAAGGTGATCTACCACTACGTCCCCCGAATGATCAAATTTTACCTCGGGGAGGAACCCCTTCTTCCCAATGTGGAAACCTACATCACCTCGCATGAGCCCGACCGACGCTATGTGCTGGAAAACCTTTCCACGCTGGTCGTGAAGGCGGCCAATGAGAGCGGAGGCTACGGAATGTTGATCGGCCCCCACGCCTCGCAGCAGGAGATCGAGACTTTTCGCACCGCGATCCAGGCGGACCCCCGCGGCTACATTGCCCAACCCGTGATCAATCTCTCGCGCTCACCGTCATTTTGCGAGGGACAGGTCGAGGGGCGCCATATCGACCTTCGGCCCTATATTCTCTCTGGAAAAAAGGTCAGCCTCACTCCCGGAGGGCTGACCCGGGTTGCGATGCGCAAGGGGTCATTGGTTGTCAATTCCAGCCAGGGCGGCGGCAGCAAGGACACCTGGGTGCTTAACCAGGACTCACCGGGTTCCGACCCAAAATCATCCGTTCCGGCTCAATAACCATGTTATCCCGGGTTGCAGATTCCTGTCTCTGGCTTAGCCGATATGTCGAGCGGGCAGAAAGCGCCTCCCGCATATTGGATGTCAACTTGCAGCTCATCCTCGACTTCGAGGATCAGGCCCCGGATCTCGCCGAACGACACTGGCACCCGATCCTTACCGTTCTGGAACAGCGAGACGCCTTCGAGAAGGAGGATCGCGAGATCACCCCGGATGCGGTGATGGAATTTCTCACCTTCGACCGCAGCAATCCCAACGCTATCGTCTCCTGTATCGCCAATGCCCGGGAAAATGCCCGAGCCGTTCGCGAACAGATCTCCAGCGAAATGTGGGAGCAAATCAACCTTACCCACCTTTACCTGCGCGATGGTGCCGGTCGCGCCGCCTTCGACGCCAGCCCGATCAGCTTCTTCCGCACTTTGGTGAATTTCCTGCACGCCTTTCAGGGCACGACCGATGCCACCATGATTCACGGCGACGGATGGGATTTTATTCAATTGGGAAAATACGTCGAACGGGCCGATTCGACCTCACGAGTACTGGACATCAAGTACCATCTCCTTCTTCCCGGGGGTGCACAAGTCGGGGGTCATGTCGACATAACCCAGTGGAAGGCGGTGCTCAGTTCCTGCAGTGCCATGGAGGCGTATTTGAAAACCAATGTGGGACACGTCACCGGATCGCAGGTGGCTGATTTCCTTATCCTCCACGATGAGTTTCCCCGGGCCATTCGATTTTGTGTCGATCATCTCGACACCGCCCTCCACCGCATTTCCGGCTGCGATTCCGGCCATTTCAGCAGCGACGCCGAACGGCTTTGCGGTTCCCTGCGTTCCCGCCTCAATTACACCACCATCGAGGAAATTTTTCAGGGAGGTCTTCATCAATTTTTGGACCGCATCCAACTCGATCTCAGCCAGATCACCGACGCGTTCACGGTCCAGTATTGTTTATGGAAGGACGAATGACCCGCTTCCTGGTCCTCTTGATCCTGGCGGCAACGTCAATTGCGCAAGCCGGTTGGGATACGCTCGATAATTGTCGTCCCATTTCCAGCGATTGGAACGATGGCGATAGTTTCCATGTCCGCCACGCCGGCAAGGAATACATCTTTCGCCTCTGCTATGTGGACACCCCGGAATCGAAAGGGCGAAAGGGCCAGACGCGTCGCACCTCCGACCAGGCTCGCTATTGGAAAATTCTCAAGCGCGACATGTATCCACTGGCCAAGGAAGCCTCGGCCTACACAGCCACAGTGATGGCCGGGTCGTTCACCGTGAAAACCGAATGGGAGGACGCCAAGGGCTCCAGCCAGTTGCCCCGATATTTTGGCGTCATCATCACGCCTCAGGGCGACCTCGCAGAGCTTCTGGTCGCTCACGGCTACGCCCGCATCTACGGATTCTCCCCGGATTATCCAGGAGGAATCAAAGCCGCAAAGTATGGCGCGAAACTCGAAGGCCTGGAAGCGAACGCCCGGGAGAAAAAACTGGGAGCCTGGGCGTTTTCGAAAAAATCGAAATCATCCCGAAAAAAAACCACCAAGAAAACCCATTCCTCGGGAAAGACGAAGCCCCTTCCTCCCCCGGAGGATCGAAAACAAGGCTTAAATACGCTCCCGGTTTTTTGATTCCGAGAAAGACCCGGAAGTTTTTAGTCTCCCCCTACGAGTCCTCGCCGTCTGGCTGATCACCGAGAGGAAATTCCTGCGGTGGAGAAAGTGGTTGGGGGTGAATCTCGCCCTTGAAGGCGTAGCGGAAAAGATCCAAGCGACGATCCAAGGCGGGTGTGACTGTTCCTTGATGGCGGGCACTGTGGAGGTCATCGAGGTCGAGATCGCAGACCAAGACCGTTTCCTCGTTAGAGTCGGCTTCCGCGGCGATCCCGTCCCGGGCAAACTCAAAATCGGAGGGGGTGAGCACCGCGGCCTGACCGTATTGGACGTCCATATTGGTGACGTCGGGAAGATTGCCGACATTGCCGGTCATGGCCACGTAGATCTGGTTTTCGATCGCCCGCGCCTGGCAGCAATAACGCACCCGCAGATACCCCTGACGATTGTCGGTGCAAAAGGGGACGAACAAAATTTCCATCCCCTGGTCGGCCAGATAACGGACCACTTCCGGAAATTCCGAATCGTAGCAGATGACGACGCCAATCTTGGCGGCGGGGGTCTCGATCACCCCAAGATGGTCGCCTCCGCTGATGCCCCACCACTTGCGTTCATTGGGGGTAACATGGATTTTGGGTTGCTCCAGCACCCGCCCATCCGGGAGGCAAACGAAACAAATGTTGAGCAACTTTCCCTCCCGACGCACCGGATGGCTTCCACCGATGATGGTGAGGTCGTATCGTTTGGCGAGGTTGGACAAGAGCTTGACCAAACGCGGGGTGTATTCGGCCAGTTTTTTCATCCCATCTTGGGGCGTCAAAGTTTTGGTCTGGGAGAGCAATTGGACGGTGAAGAGCTCGGGCAAGAGGACAAAGTCCGAGCGATAGTCGGCCGCGATATCAACAAAATAGGTCACCTGATTGGCAAATTCCTGGAAGGATTTCACCTTGCGCATTTGATATTGGATACAGGAAACCCGGACCTTGCGAGGTCCTCCCTTCTTCTTCTGGTAGGCTGGATTGATCCACTCGATCAGACTGGAATGATTGCTGCTGCGGGAGTCCCGCAAATAGTGGGGCATGACTCCGCGGATTTGAAATCCCTCCCGGAGTTGGAAACTCAGAACCAAGTCGCGAATTTCACCATTGCGCACCCGCTCGACGTATTCATGCGGTGACATGGTGGCCTTATGATCGCAATAATTCCAGATCCGGCCTCCGGCCAAAATGCGGCGCAGATTGAGGCGGCGGCAGAGCTCCCGTCGCGCTTCGTACAAAGCGGCTCCGACCCCTTTGCCCCGCGTCTCGGGATGGACATAGACGTCCGCGCCGTAGAGGGTGTCGCCGTTGGGGGCGTGGTTGGTAAAATACCCCGAATCG
>CALBXK010000409.1 GCA_937890535.1 uncultured Spartobacteria bacterium | reverse complement strand
CCGGTGCGTTCTGATAGAGCGCCTCCGCCGTGCTCTGGTAGTTGGGTTTGGCGATGGCAAAGGGCGGAAACGCTTTTGTGTACGTTGTGGGCGGTGGCATGACCGTGTTGGGCGAAGCCGAATACCCGACTTTGAGACACGCCTTGCCTTCCGCGGGTTGGGCCGCTTCATCTTCCTCCGTTTTCACGATGCTGATAAAGCCATAAAAATTGCCCCGTGTGAGCCCATAGTCAACATCCCACCCCGAAGGCACGGCCATGGGGGGAGTTCCTTCCGTGCCCTTGATTTCCGTGTCACTGCCAAATTTAGGCTCCGTCTTCGTTCCGGTGTTCAGAACCATCGCCACCCGGCCATTGGTTTTCCCGACCACGAGATCAAAGAGCCCATCCCCATTGAAATCACCGGTTGAGACTGTGCTAATACCCCGGAAGCTGAGCGGACTGCTGCTGCCCTCTTTGCTGACAAAGGAGGTGAACGGCAATTCGGGCGGTGCCGCTCCACGCTCAATTTTCTCTCCCTTGTTCAGATAGACCGCAATTTTGCCCGAACGGTCCGCGACGAGGAGATCGGGCAGACCATCCCCATTGTAGTCCACCACAGTGGGGGTGAGTTGTTCGTTCCCATCACCATAAGCGATGGCAAAACGGTTGTTCTCGTCAAAGGTCGGCTTGGCCCCGGACCCCTGATTGAGCAACAAATGGATATTGTTGGCGGAATAAGATCCCTCCCCCAGCAACAGATCCTCGCGACCATCCTTATCCCAATCCCAAGTGGCAGGCGCAAAGACGTTGCCCCAACGCGCATTGGATCCTTTCGAGGTGGGGATTTCGAGGCTCGACACGTCCGAGGGCTGTTTAAAATCCGGCCGTTGGGCCGTACCCGCGTTCGAAACGAGCAAGATTTCACCGATGTAATTTCCCAAGATGAGATCTTTTTTTCCCGATTTGGCAATATCGGTGGCGAACACTCGTGGGGCCATACGGGCCTGGCTCGCCGTCCCTGCGGCTCCGCCAAGAATGGGATCGGTCGCGGCGGTTCGGGTCAAAAAGATTCCTCCAAGTTCCCCAATGGTGAACTTCGGTTCTGTGGGCGTGCCACTGTTAAAAAAGATTCGCAGGTAGCCGAGGACATCCATGGTGACGAGATCCAATTTGCCATCATTGTTCATGTCCGCCACCGAGACTGAGATCGGCATGGAGCTGTCACTGATGGAACCGCTCGTCGTGAGGATGGGCACGGCTCCGCGCTCGCCGGAGAGATAACCGGTCTTGTCCACGCCATCCCAGAGATTTTTCCTTCGGAACGAAGACTCAAAGCCGCCGTTGCGGATGAGATTTTTGGGAGCGGCAGGCTTTTTGGGATCGGCGGGCTTTGTCTGCGCCATCACGGGCAGTAAGCCCTGCGCCATCATCAAGCCGGCCAAAATGGGGGAAATTCGCATCTTCATTCCAATACAGTCTATCATTTCCAAAGGGAAACGGAAAGTACGGCAAACTCCCGATTCGCTCAACGGAAAACCACCGGGTGGAGGGGGACCGCATGCTTCCAGCATGCGTGGTTCGGCATCTTGCAGAACCAATATCCCCGAATCGATGGAGGATTCTCCAGGGCACTCAATTTCTTCTGCCTTCCTATTCAGGCGAGGCGGGCTACTTTCTCCGTCTTCGCATGGACCGCTCAAAAACATCCCGCCGCGGGGCCATCCTGGTGATGGGGATTCTGGTGGTGGCCGTGGGGGTCGCCTTTTCTTCGCGGCTCTACTACAAGGCACGGCATCCGTCGGCCACGGAGGCTCACTTTTCCGGAACGGACCAAGTTTTGGCGGAGTTCGACCGGAAGGCCGCCCAGATCATCCGTGTCGGTCTGCCAGCCAGCGTGTCGGTCGCCAGTGTGGGATACGAAGGCACCGTCACAGGCCGGCAAGGGGATTCCTCCGTTCTTATAACACTCGATCCCGGTCGCGAACCGCCGGCTCCTGGAACCCCTTGTCGGGTAATCGTCGATGCCAGTATCGCTCCAGAATTTTTGAAATAGGCGCCTCGCCTGGCCCTGCTAAATGACCAGCAGATCCATCAGATCTGAAACAGAAGTGGAATCGAAGGAGCCACCCTGGAGGATTTCCAGGACGGCATCCGCCTGCCGGGTCGGAATGCGACCCCTCAGATTGCGTTCGAATTTTTCTTCCAGAATGGGAATCCCCTCGGCCCGCCGGCGACGGTGCCCGATGGGATACTCGACGGCCACCCGTTCTGTGGCGCTTCCATCACGGAAAAAGACTTGGAGGGCATTGCCGATGGAGCGCTTCTCGGGATCCAAATAATCCCGGGTGAAGGCGTCGTTTTCCAGTACTTCCATCCGGTCGCGCTGGGCGTCGATGCGCGGATCCGCCGCCGCGGAGTCCTCGTAGTCCCCGGCGGTGAGCGTTCCCTGGAGCAGGGACACTGCCACCATATATTGGATGCAGTGATCCCGGTCGGCGGGATTGTCGAGCGGGCCGTTCTTATCAATGATACGTTTGCCGCTTTCCTGAGTTTCGATGACAATGCGTTCAATTTCATCGAGTCGATCCTTTACGACGGGGTGAAGGGTGACGGCTGCCTCCACCGCGGTTTGGGCGTGGAATTCCGCCGGGAAGGAAATTTTAAACAAAATGTTTTCCATGACGTAGCTGCCAAAGCCCTGCTCGGGCACCAATATCGGCTGGCCTTTGAAGAGTACATCCTGGAATCCCCAGCCTTTCGCGGTCAGCGCGCTGGGATATCCCATCTCACCCTTGAGGGCAAACAAGGCATGGCGGACAGCGCGGCTGGTGGCATCCCCTGCGGCCCAACTCTTGCGCGAACCGGTATTGGGCGCGTGCCGATAGGTGCGAAGAGCCCCGCCGTCGATGAAGGCCTGGGAGAGCGCGTTCATGATATCTTCACGGCTTCCCCCCAACATCCGGGTCACCACTGCCGTGGAAGCGATCCGAACCAGGAGAACGTGGTCGAGTCCGACGCGATTGAAGCTGTTCTCCAAGGCCAGCACTCCCTGGATCTCGTGCGCTTGGATCATGGCCACAAGCACATCCCGAAGGCTGAACGGTTCGTCGGAACCTCGACTGAGATAATCCGCCACCGCCAAAATCCCCCCCAGATTGTCGGAGGGATGTCCCCACTCGGCGGCCAGCCAGGTGTCGTTAAAATCCAGCCATCGCACCATGGTGCCAATGGCGAAGGCGGCCTGAATCGGTTCGAGCTCGTAACTCATGCCTGGCACCCGCGCCCCGATCCCGGGAAGGTCTGCTCCCGGGACCACGGGGCCGAGTAATTTGACGCAGGCTGGATAGGACAGTGCCAGCAAACCACAGCCCAGCGTATCCATCAGGCAGTGACGCGCGGTCTCGAAGGCCTCCGGGTTGGTGATCCGATCGGTCGCCAGAACATAATCAGCGATTTTTTGAAGCAAGGCGTCCGGCTCGGGACGTTGGGCATGGGATGACATGAGGAAAAAGCTGAAAGGCTGAAAAACTAAAAGGCTAAAATCAGCGTTTGTTTTGGGGGACAAATTTGAGGTTTTCGGGTCCGGTGTAGTTGGCGCTGGGGCGGATGATTTTGTTGTCGATCCGTTGTTCGATGACGTGAGCTCCCCATCCGGACGTCCGGGCGATGACGAACAGGGGAGTGAACATCGTGGTCGGCACGCCCATCATGTGATAGGAAACTGCGCTGAACCAATCGAGATTCGGGAACATCTTCTTTTCCCGGTCCATGACGGTTTCAATCCGTTCGGCGATCGTGAACATTTTTTGATCGTCCGCCTCCTCGGAAAGCGAGCGGGCAATGCTCTTGATGACTTCATGGCGAGGGTCGGACACGGTATAGACCGGGTGACCGAATCCAATGATGACTTCCTTGGTGGCCAAGCGGCGAATGATGTCGGCTTCGGCGGCGGCGGGTGTCAGGTAGCGTTTCTGAATATCGAAAGCGAATTCGTTGGCTCCGCCATGTTTTGGCCCACGGAGGGCGCCGATGCCGCCGGTGATGGCGGAATATAAATCCGATCCCGTGCCCGCGATGACTCGGGTGGTGAAGGTGGAGGCATTAAATTCATGCTCGGCATAGAGCACCAACGAGGCATGCATGGCCTGGACCCAGGAATCCTGCGGGGCTTTGCCGTGGAGAAGATGCAGGAAGTGACCTCCAATCGAATCATC
>CALBXK010000408.1 GCA_937890535.1 uncultured Spartobacteria bacterium | reverse complement strand
AGCGTAATCTGAAAGAGGGCAGCAAAATGTTTGGTCTGGGAAGACAAACGAAAGGCCGACTTTGGTCTGACAGCCTGAAGGGGAATCAATTAAGAAATTCTAAATTTGTCCATGGACTGAGGATTCGGGTCTGGCAGTTTTTTTTGTCTCTTTTCGAAGGAGGGGAATCGGTGGTATCGCTGGTGCATGTTTTTATTTTTCCTATGATCAGGCTTGGAGTGAATATCGATCATGTGGCGACCTTGCGTCAGGCCCGCTATCGGGAGATGCCGGATTCGCCCAATGCCGAGCCCGATCCCGTGGCGGCTGCCCTGACGGCGGAACGGGCCGGGGCCGAGGGGATCACCGCGCATTTGCGTCTCGACCGCCGTCATGTCGTGGACCGCGATATTTATTCTCTGCGCAGACAGATCTCCACCAAGCTGAATCTGGAGATGGGGTGTTCGGACGAGATTCTGAAGATCGCGCTGAATGTTCTCCCTCACGATGTTTGTCTGGTCCCCGAAAACCGCCAGGAAGTGACCACGGAGGGAGGGCTGGACTGCGCCGGACAGAAGAAAATTTTGGCCCCGGTGATCGGTCGTTTGCAGGATGCTGGAATCGTGGTCAGTCTGTTCATTGATCCCGAGGAACCGCAGATTGCGGCCGCTTCCGCCTTGGGAGCGGAGATTGTGGAGCTGCACACCGGAGCTTACGCGAACCGTGTGGGGGCGGAGCGGGATGCCGAATTGGCCCGACTCAAAACCGGAGCCGGACTGGCCCATGCCGCAGGGATGCAGGTCAACGCCGGCCATGGTCTCAATTACGATAACCTTCCGCCGATTCTGGCCATGCCACACCTGGTGGAACTGAATATCGGGCATTCGCTCGTGGCTCGGGCAGTATCCATCGGGATCGAGTCCGCCGTGCGCGAAATGGTACGAATCATCGGAGCGGGACCGGACGGTGCCGGTCAGAAATGACCTTCGATCAGTTTTTGTGGAGCGAGATCGACCGCATCAAGGCGGCGGGTCTGTATCGCGAGTTGCGAACCGTGGGGTCGCCGCAGGGGGCTGAGATGATTTGCGACGGACGTCCGTTGGTGAATTTTTCTTCCAATGATTATCTTGGCCTGGCCGGGGACCGGCGTCTGGCCGTTGCGGCCCGCGGTGCGGTGGATGACGCGGGAACGGGGAGCGGGGCGTCCCGGCTCATCTCCGGAAATCATCGCTTTCATGAGGCTCTGGAAGAGGCGGTGGCGGGTTTCAAAGGCTGCGAGGCGGCGCTGACATTTTCCAGCGGCTATGCCGCGGCGGTGGGGACATTGCCAGCGTTGTTTGGGAAAAGCGATGTGCTGATTCTCGACAAGCTTTCCCATGCCAGCTTGGTGGATGGGGCCCGCCTGAGCGGTGCGGTGGTACGGATTTTTCCTCATAATCATTTGGAAAAATTGGAAAGCCACCTTCGATGGGCCCGGGAGAAACACCCGCAGGCGAAGGTGGGTGTGGTGATCGAGAGTGTCTACAGTATGGACGGGGACCTGGCCCCCTTGCGCGAGATTGTAGAACTGAAGAATCGTTTCGGGGCCTGGCTCTTCCTTGATGAAGCCCATGGCGTGGGGGTGCTTGGGGAGCGCGGCCGGGGCCTGGCCGACGCTCTTGGTCTGGCGGAGGAGGTGGAGATCCAGATGGGAACCTTTGGCAAAGCCTTGGGGGTCGCCGGCGCTTACATTTGTGGGCGGGCGTCTCTGCGGGACTATTTGCTCAATCGGGCCCGAAGCTTTATTTTCTCCACGGCCCCTCCTCCGAGCGTGGCGATGGCGGCCCGGGCCGCAGTCGAGTTGCTGAATTCCAATGAGGGAGAGATCCTTGTGGCCCGGTTGCGCGAGGTCCGGGGGACCTTGGCGGAACTGTTGAGGTTTCCCGGAGCGGACAGCGCGATTTTTCCCGTTCTCGTCGGAGACGAACGCAAAGCGATGGCGGTTTCCGAGCGGCTTAGGAAGGCGGGCTATTTTGTGCCCGCGGTGCGATTTCCCACCGTGGCAGCCGGCTCGGCACGGTTGCGGATCACGGTCACCGCCGCCCATACCCGGGAGCATTTGGAAAATTTTGTGAGGGCCTTGGAACAGGCTCTCAGGGAGGAGTAATTCCGCCGGGAAGGGCTTCGCTGAAGCCCTCTGCAGCGGGTGAAAAAATGGCATCGCCGACCCCGGAAACAGAGGGCACCGTTGGCACACCCAGCGAGCCCGGACCACTGAACAAGAGACGAGGAGAAGGGGGTTCGGGCCCTTCCGCACCGGGAGAGGGGCTGGCTTCCGGAGAGGGATTTGCTTCTGCGGATTTTGCTCCGCTGGAACTTTCATAGGCCGCAATTACGGCTTGGAGTGGGCCGAGTTCAGACAGTTGAATCTCGATCTCAAGCGGACGAGCCGGGTCGCTCTCCTTTTCCCCCTCCAAGGCCTTCTTTCTTTCCGACCAAAGCCGACCATCTTCGGAGCGATCCGATCCCGAAGTGAACCTCTGAAAATCTTCTTTTCCCAAGGCAGCGACCGGCAGGTTCTGGATTCCGGTATCGCTTTGGATCCGCACCGTGTAGTCATCCGTGAGTTCGATCACCCCAAAAAATTTGGTGCCGTCGATTCTGGTAACGCTTTGTGGAGGAGGGGTCTCCTCACTTTTCAAAGCTGGATTGAAAACGAACCACACGGCGAGTACCGGGAGAAGAATTGGGCGAAATCGTTTCACTGGATGGGGAGGTGAGCTCTGGGGATCTGCGGGGCGAAAGACGATGGTACCTCAAGCTGAGGGGCTTCATCAAGTCCAACGCGCTCCGATTCAAGGATTCTCAAAAATCCTTGAGGGAACCCCTTGTCGAGTGCCGTTGGCTGTGATTAGCTAAATCGCTTACCCATGAATGTCGTCGTAGAATCTCAACCCAACTGTCAGGTGACTTTGCAGGTCGAACTGCCATCTGATCGTGTCGCAAAAGAATGGCGGGCCATTTCCAAAAATTTTCAACGGCAGGTGCGCATTCCCGGATATCGTCCCGGTAAGGCCCCTCAATCCCTGGTGGACACTCGTTTCGCCAAGGACATCAAGGAGGAACTGACCAACAAGCTCCTCCGGGAGACGTTGAATGAGGCGATTCGGGAAAAAAATTTGCGGGTTTTGTCGGTCTCACAGGTCGAGAATGTGGAGATCGACGAGCACAAGACGATGCGCTATCGCGCGACGGTGTTGACGGCTCCGGAGTTTGAGCTTCCAGACTATTCTCAGATTTCCGCTGAGATTGCCAAATCCGAGCCCTCCGAAGAGCAGGTCGCACATTGGATCGATCAGATGCGGGAGCCTCACGCCAGCTACAACCCGGTCGAAGGCCGCAGCCTGGCGGAGGGCGATTACGCCGTGGTCACCTATGCGGCTACCCTCGGGGGCCAAGCCCTCGCCGAGGCGGAGCCGACCTCGCCGGCGCAGCTGCAGGGTCGCCGCAATGCCTGGATTTTTATGAATGAGAGCTCGCTGGCTCCGGGATTCAGCAAGGCCCTCGAAGGCATGAGCGCCAACGAAGAGAGAGTATTTCCATTGGATTTTCCCGCAGACTTTCAAGTGCCCGCTCTGGCCGGCAAGACGCTGGAATACACCGTCACCCTCCACGCCATTAATACCAAGAGCCTGCCCGAATTTGATGATGCCTTCGCGGAAAAAATCGAACCAGGGATGACGGCCGAGAAGCTGCGCGAAAATGTGCGCGAGCGGATCGGGCAGATGGCCGAATCCCAATACGAAAATGCCAAACGGCAGGCGGCTATGAAGTACCTGCTTGACAAGGTGGACTGCGAATTGCCCGCTCCGGTGGTCGAGCGGGAGATGACCGGCATTCTGCGGGAGATCGTGCAGGACAACCAGGGCCGGGGAGTGAGCGATGAGGAATTGCGCAGCCATCAGGAGGAACTCATCGGCGCCGCCCAGCAAAGCGCCAAGGATCGGGTGCGGGGGAATTTTCTCCTTTTGCGCATCGCCGAGCAAGAGAAGCTGGAAGTGGCCGAGCAGGACGTGGCCCAACGGGTATTGGAAATGGCGGCGCGTTACGAGATTCCGGTCAAGAAACTGGTGAAAGATCTGCAACGGCGCGATGGGTTCGGGCCCTTGCGTGAACAAATTCTTGCGGGCAAGGCCCTTGATTTGCTGGCCGCGAATGTTACTGTCCGCGAGCCGGTCGCCCCGGCGATCATAGCCTAAATTTTATGAACAACAGCCTTCTTGTCCCCATTGTCGTTGAACAAACCGGCCGCGGAGAACGCAGCTACGACATCTATTCCCGCCTCCTCAAGGATCGCATCATTTTCATCGGCACGCCGATCGACGATCATGTCGCCAATCTGGTCATCGCCCAGCTGCTTTTCCTGCAAATGGACGATGCCAAAAAAGACATCAGCATCTACATCAACTCGCCGGGAGGATCCGTCACTGCGGGTCTGGCCATTTATGACACGATGCAGTTCGTCACCTGCGATGTGAACACCTATTGCATGGGGATCGCCGCCAGCATGGCTGCCGTGCTCATGTGTGCCGGCACCAAGGGCAAACGCTACGCGCTCCCCAATTCCGACATCATGATCCACCAGGTCTCCGGCGGCGCCCAGGGTCAGGCCAGCGATGTCGAGCGACAGGTCGAATTCATGTTTCGGCTCAAGAAGCGCTTGAACCGGATTCTCTCCGAACATACCGGGAAACCGGTTGAACAGGTGGAGCGAGACTCCGACCGGGATCACTATATGACCGCTCAAGAGGCCAGAGAATATGGACTCGTCGATGAGGTGGTAAAGTCCCGCAAGGAAATTAAAGAACTTTCCGAAGAGAAACCGAAGGAATAGGGTCTTACCTATGGCGCGTGCCAGTAATCTCACGATGTGTTCCTTCTGTGGCAAGAGCCACGCGGAGGTTCGTAAGCTCATTGCCGGGCCAGGTGTCTACATCTGTGACAGTTGCATCACCGTCTGCAAGGGCATCCTCGACAAGGAACTTACCGAGGAGTCCCGAAAGCAGGATCCCGCCATTCGAGTACCCAAGCCGGCCGATATCATGCGGGATCTCGATTCGCATGTCGTGGGTCAAACCCAGGCCAAGAGGATCCTCTCGGTGGCGGTGCATAACCACTACAAGCGAATTTCGCAGCATAGCGGTTCCGTGGACGACGAGATACCCCAACTCGGTCCTCTCGCTGATGTGGAGATCGAGAAGAGTAATATTCTTCTCCTCGGCCCCACCGGTTCGGGGAAAACACTATTGGCCCGCACCCTGGCCCGGGTTTTGGATGTGCCTTTTTGCATAGCGGACGCGACAACGATCACCGAGGCCGGCTATGTGGGCGAGGATGTGGAAAATATCGTGCTCCGTCTCATGCAGAGTGCCGACTATGATGTGAAGCGTACCGAGATGGGGATCGTCTATATCGACGAGATCGACAAGATCGGACGCAAGACTGAAAATGTCAGCATCACCCGCGATGTTTCCGGGGAAGGGGTGCAGCAGGCCTTGTTGAAGATCCTTGAGGGTACGATCTGCAATGTTCCTCCTCAAGGAGGTCGCAAACACCCCCATCAAGAATACATCCAGGTGAATACCGAGAACATTCTCTTCATCTGTGGGGGAGCCTTTGTCGGATTGGATAAAATTGTGGAGCGTCGTACCGGGGGGCGTTCCCTGGGATTTCATGCCCGGGACTTCCGGGATTCCGACCGGGTCGCGCAGGATGCCATCCAGGAGGTCGAGCCGGAAGATCTCTTGAGCTTTGGTCTGATTCCGGAATTCATCGGGCGCCTGCCCGTGGTCAGTACCTTGAACACGTTGACCATCGAGGAGTTGATGACCATTCTGACCGAACCTAAGAATGCGATGGTCAAACAATACTCCAAACTCATGGCGATGGATGGGGTGAAACTCAATTTTACCAAGGACGCCCTGCGGGAGCTGGCCACGGAGGCCATGCGCAAAGGGACGGGGGCGCGGGCGTTGCGGGCCCTGATCGAGCGCATCATGCTGGACGTGATGTATGATGTACCCAGCCGCGATGATATTGCCGAAATCACCATCAACCGGGCCGCCGTGGAGGGGAAACGTTCCCCTCTGATCCGCAAACGCCAGGACAAGACCGCCGCCTGAGTCAAAGAGGATGTTGAACTTTCCCGGGAGGGTGTCAGCGCCACACGGATTCGCCTATCTGTTCGAGCGCTTTCCTTCCTTCAGTCAGACCTTTTGCGTCAGGGAAGTCGGGGCCATGCGTCGATTGGGGGTCGAGTTTCCTGTGTTTTCCATCCGGCATCCGACGGATGAACCTCCGCAGGATTGTGGTTCTTGCTGCGAGGTTCATTATTTACCTGAAAAATCCGACGCCATCCTGTCGGAAGATGCCGGTTTTAGGCGGGCGGCCCGCAAGGCCCAGGCCGCGTTGAAAGTTCTTTGGGGGAGCGAAAAAGAGAAGCGGCGGGTGTATGAAGCGCTGTGGCTTGGGCCCCAGTTGCAGGCGGCCGGTATCCGTCATGTGCATGCCCATTTTGCAGGGACGAGTGCGAGGACGGCGTTTTGGCTCCATCGGCTTTTTTCCATCAACTTCAGTATCACCGCCCACGCCAACGATATTTTTCGAGACGAACCTCCCGAGCGTCTGGCCCAGATTTTTGACGCTGCCCGGCTCGTAGTGACAGTGAGTGACTTTAGTGTCGCCTATTTGCGGGAGCATTTCCCAGCCTCCCGGGAAAAGTTCCAACGGGTGTACAATGGCATCGAGATGGAAAGATTTCCGCTCGGAGAATCGTCCCCGAGTTCGCCCCTGATACTCAGTGTCGGACGGTATATTGAGAAGAAGGGGTTTTGCGATTTGCTCTCCGCCTGTGCCCAACTGGCGAATCGTGACTTTGTCTGCCAAATCATCGGATTCGGACCCTTGGAAGAGGATCTGAAAAATCAGGTGGCGCACCTGGGATTGGAGAACAAGGTGTCGATCGCCGGTCCCCGATCGGAAGGCGAGATTCGAGAGTTGTTGTCGAAGGCCAGCGTGTTTGCCTTGCCTTGCGTGCACGCGAGTGATGGGGCGGTGGATAACCTGCCCACCGTCATCATGGAAGCGATGGCAACGGGCGTGCCGGTGGTTTCCACCCGGGTGGCGGGTATTCCAGAGATGGTGCTCGATGGAGAGACCGGATATCTGGTCCCGGAAAATGACCCCTCCTCCTTGGCAGAGCAAATGCGACGTTTGCTCGATGATCCATCGACGGCCCGCAGGATGGGGCAGGCGGGCCGTGATCGTTGTTCCGAATTATTCGATACCAACCGCACCACGGCGGCACTTATTGCCTGCCTTCAAACTCATGGGGCCCTTCCCGATGGCGATTTCCACTCTCGGGTCTCTGGGTGATCTCCTGCCGGTTCCCTGGCTGGAGGCCGGGGCACCGCCTCTGGAGATCGATGTCGGATGTCACAAGGGATTGTTTCTGATCGATATGGCGCTTCGCTTTCCGGAACGGAATTTTCTCGGCATCGAGTTGCAGGCTGAGCGGGTGGAGAAGACCCGACGAAAGATTCGTCGCCGCGGACTGGTCAATGCCGTCGTCGCTCAAGCCGAGGGCCTGGCCGCATTGGAGGGGCTCCCGAGGGAATGCGCGGCTTACATTCACGTCCTTTTCCCGGATCCGTGGCCAAAACGTCGCCACAATGTCCGCCGCCTCGTCCAGGGGCGATTTTTGGAGGCGGCCCATCGGGTGCTCGAGACGGAGGGGATCCTGCGCTTGGTGACTGACGATCGCGATTATGCGGTCGCGATGGAAAAGGCGGTGGAGAATTGTTCCGGGCTGGCCCGGTCGGAGTCTGAGAGCCGGATTTACCCCCCGACGGAATTTCAGAAAAAGTTCTCCGGGGAAGCCCATGCGATGCACGTCCTGGAGTTGGAAAAAGTTGTGAGCGGCACCTCACTCAGTTGAAGGGCTTGGAAAACGCGCTCGGAGCCTGAGGTGGCTCCATTTCCCAGATCATACCCAAAAATCGAGATTCAGGCCCGTTGAATTTCCAGGACCTCTCGGTAAAATCCCTCCAGCTTCGCAATCGAGCGGCTTTGCTCAAATTTTTCGCGCACCGAGGCGGCGGCTTGCCGGGAAAATTTCTCATACCGCGCGGCATCGTCGGTGATAGAAAAGAGGGCCTCGCGGAGGGCGGGGGCATCGTCCTCGGCGACGAGGAGGCCATCTTCGCCGGAGGTGACGGCTTCGGGGATTCCCCCGTGGCGGGTCGCCGCGATCGGCAGTCCGGTGGCCATGGCTTCCAGCATGGAATTGGGAACGCCTTCCTGGTCGCCGGCGGCTGTGGTCCGGCTCGGATGGATGAAAATGTGAGCTTTCCGGTAGGCCTCGACGAGTTTCTCCTGCTGATAGAATCCCGGAAAACTCACCGCGTCCTCCAGCCCCAGAGCGGCTGTCTGTTTCTTGAGGGCGCTGAGAAGCGGGCCCTCACCGGCGAGAACGAGCGTGGCCTTGGGGTTCTTCTGATGAAATCCTGAGAAGGCTTCGAGGGTGACCTCAAGGCCCTTCTTGGGAATGAATCGGCAGGCTTGCAGCAGACACCAAGCCCCGTCTGTTGGAGGCGGACGATGTTGGAATGCGAATCCCTCCATGGGCAGGGCGGTGCGGTTGATGCGGATTTTTTCTCGGTCGCACCCGAGATCCTCCAGGCGGCTGGCCAGCGATTCGCTTCGCGCCAGAACCAGGGGCAGGGTGCGCAGCAGGTCCCTCAGGCGTTCATTGTAACCGGGTTCATGATCGCGTGGCATGATGTCCATTCCATGGAACGAAACCAGTGTCGGCTTGGGCCAGTTCCGGATGAAGGGCAGGAGGTGCACCCCGGTATGCCCGAAATAGACATGAAGCAGGTCGGCATCTCTCCGGGTCATAACACCATTGAGTTGATCATATTCCCCCCGATAGAAGACCGGTTCCATGCGACGGATGTACTTCTTCTGAAAGCGGGAGAGAAAATTAATCCGAGGCCGGGGGAGGACCTCAACATCATCAAAGGGATAGACGTTGGCATTTTCGCGCGACTTGGTCATGACGAAGGTGCGAACCGTCGTCAGGCCCGTGATCTGGCGATAGATATGCAACATTTCACGTTTCAGGAACGTGGTGCAATAGCTGGCGACGACAGGTTGGGACATGGAAGGTCTTCAAGAAATAGAGCGCGGGGTATTTCGCAAGCGGATTTTGCGCATCATTTTCCCGCCAGTCGGGTTAGATTCAGACCAAAGGTTCGCGTTTGGCCATGCAGACGATCCCATTATGAACGAATTGAAATCATCGTCCGGTGCTGATGCGCCTTCCGAAGCGGACGACGATTGCGCTTTGATGCTCCAGGTGAAAGCCGGCAACACGGCGGCCTTTGAGATTCTGGTCGAACGGCACCAACACCGCATCGTGGGCACCGTGGCCAAGATGCTTGGCGGCGATGCTGATGCCGAGGATATCTCCCAAAAGGTCTTTCTTCGGGTTTGGAAGTCGGCGGGCCGCTACGAGATCCGGGCAAAATTCACTACCTGGTTGCTGACCATCACCCGCAACCTTGTCTTTAATGAAATGCGCCGCCGGCAGCGGGCCAGATTCGTTCCTTTGGAGGCGGACGGGGATGACACGCCCCGCCATCAAATTGAGGATCCGGGAGCGGTCGCGCCCTCGGAGGCGATGCTTCGGGAGGAAATGCAGACCGCCATCGACGGCGCGATTGCCTCTCTCCCCGAGGCTCAGCGCTTGGCTATTGTATTGCGTCGCTATGAAAATATGCCCTACGAAGAAATTGCGAAAGTCCTAAAAACCAGCGTTCCTGCCGTGAAGAGCCTTCTCTTCCGTGCGCGGGTGGACCTCAAGGAAGCATTGAAAAAATATTTAGATTGAAGGGGCGACGAGGCCGGGATCGCAGAGGGGCCCCGACCGTGTCCGGGAAAGAGCCGTGGATCAGTTTGTTGGCCTCAGAAAAACTTCAATCCAGGTTATTTTTTGTCGCCGGCCGGGGGGTGTACCGTCACTTGCTGGAAGGGGATCTCCAGATCGAAGTGGTTGCAGGCATCGACTCCGATTCGCTGCAATGCCCTGGAAAAAGGGCGATATTTTGGAGCCAGCGAGCCATCCAGATCCAGCTGGACAAGAAAGTCGAGGGAGGAGGCATTCGCAGAGGAGAATTCGACGCTCAGGGACCGAATTGCAGAGGCGTCGATCAACGCCTCGACTTGCTCACGAAAAAATGCGTTCAGTTTTTCCAGGATCTTACCGGTTGAGTCAGCTTGATAACGGTAGTCGATGCCCAAGGTGGTGCAGATCCGGAATCCGCGAGAGTGATTCTGAGGGTTTTCCTCAAGAAATGCGGAAGTGGGATACATCTTCGTGGCTCCCCCGAGGAGTTGGATTCGGACCATCTCAACGCTTTGAAAAATGACTTTTCCGTAGGCTTCGTCATTGAGCAAGACCCAGTCCCCTTCCTCACTGGGAAAATACGGCTCGTTCTCCGTCGCGGGACGAGAGAGCATTCCCACCAGTTGAGCGATGGGCATCCGGATCATGCCGCCCCGGAGAACCGGGTTCCGCAAAATGGTAAAAAATGTTAAATTCTCGACGACCCAGGGGACTCCGTTGAACACCAGGCGTTCGTTCTCGCGAACAGATCCGAGATTTAACATGAGACGGATTTCATCCAAGTAGCCCGGAAGAGTGTCCTTGGCGGCAAAGATAAGAGCCAAGGCAATCAGCACCATGAGGCCGAGCATGACCCAGTCTCCGGCAATGAGCAGGACGATGACCCCGGCTGCGAAGGCTCCCAGAAATGTTAGAGTGTAGAGGGCGACATCGAGCAGGCGGGCGGCCTGCCTGCGTCTCCGTCCAAAGAGCGACGTATGTCGGTGGAGATAGAGATTGAGGAAGCGAATGGCGACGGCCACCGCTATCGCCGCCACAATGGCCAGCAGGAGGTTGCGACCGCGCTCGCGAAAGAAGGATGAGAGAATGCCGGTCGTTTCATCGACGAGAGAGCGACCCTTGCTTTCGATTTCATCGAGGCGAAATTCGAGAACCGTCAGTTCATTGCGGGAGTCTTCATAGCGTTGTTGGAACTCCTTGCGGACGCTGGTCAACATCGAACGCACTTCCGGTTCCTTGGAGGTCTTGAGGGCCTGACCGAGGGAGTCCAAGGCCTTCTGAAGAATCTGCGTCCGTTGTTTCGCCTCATCAAAGCGGTCCTGAAGCTCCCGCCGTTCCCGGCTACCGGCTGTGGCCCGCCGCACTTCATCAATCAGAGGCTTGACCAAATCTTCGATCGATCCCTGGAGGGTGAAGGGCATTTCTTCGACGTGCTGGAAGCCGCTGAGGTCCGCGTCGGAAATGATGTCGAGCAGGTCGAGTCGCGCGTCGGACCGTCTTTTCTGAAGATCCCGCAGTTCGACGACTTGCTGGGATCGTATATCATCACTAGGGGTTGTGCGAATGGCCTCTTGCGTTCCTGAGATCTCTTTGTCGAGTTCGCGAATCTGAGTGACCAGGGCCTTAAGGGCGTCGCGCAATTTGGTCGCCTCCTCCGACGGTATCGGAGTGGGGGCGGCGGCTGTTGATTCAGCATGAAGGACGGAGGATCCTCCCAGAACAAAAATGCTGATGGTGAGGAGTAAGATTTTCACGGAAAACAATCCGAGGCGTCTCAACGGATGCGTGACTCTAAATCAATGCCTTTTCTGTCGCAAGGCTTCTCCGGCGGAGGCGGACTGTGTTAGGAAGAGCGGACGATGCCGGAATTAAATTTGGCCCAATGGGGTTTGGTGGTCCTGGCGGCGGTGAGTATCGGGTTGGGAAAGGCAGGGTTTGCCGGTTTCGGAATGTTGGCGGTGCTCATCATGGCGTTGGTGCTGCCCGCCCGGGAATCCACCGGGGTGGTGTTGCCGATGCTCATTGTTGCGGATGTTTTCGCGGTGGCGGCCTTCCGGAAGTTTACGGTTTGGAGTCACGTTCTCCGCCTCTTGCCTCCGGCGTTTCTTGGGGTTGTTACCGGATGGTTGTTGATGCCACATATCGATGACGGGGCTTTCGGGCCCCTCATCGGCTGGATCACGCTGGGGCTTTTGGTTTTGATGCTGGTCCAAAAATTGACGAACCGTCTGGCGGCCGGGGTGGTGGAACATCCCGGCATCGCCTGGCCCATGGGTTGGGCGGCAGGGGTTGTGACCATGCTGGCCAATGCCGCTGGCCCGATCATGGCGATTTACCTTCTGGCGGCCCGGCTCCCGAAATATAAATTCGTGGGCACCGCCGCCTGGTATTTTTTCATCGTCAATATCATCAAGGTACCATTCAGCGCCTCATTGGGTTTGATCCAGCCCTCAACGTTGCTTCTGAATCTGGCGCTCATCCCCGCCATTGCGGTGGGAATCTTTTCTGGAAGGTGGTTGTTGGGGAAAATCAATCAGACGGTTTTTGAGTGGCTGATGATCGGATTTTCCTTCCTCGGCGCTCTTCGCCTGATCTGGTGATGGGTGCGGCGCCCGGGCAATGTGCCGACTGATGGGGGCGACAAAATGTTTCGGCGGGAGGAGCACTAAAAACTTCCCCGGGTCAGATCGTCTGGGAGAGAAAACCACCATCGACCCGGATGTCAGTGCCGGTGATGAAGCTGCTGGCGGCATCGCTGGCGAGGAAGACGGTGGCACCGGCCAGTTCGTCGGCTTTTCCGAGGCGACCCATGGGGGTGTGATTGAGGATGGAACGGCCGCGTTCCGTGGGGGTGCCGTCTTCGTTAAAGAGGAGGCGTTTATTTTGTTCGGCTGGGAAAAATCCGGGCGTGATCGTGTTGACGCGTACGCCTTGCCGGGCCCATTCCCGGGAGAGAAAACTGGAAAGGTTGAGGACGGCGGCCTTCGCGGCTGAGTAGGCGACGACCCGGGAGAGAGGGAGATGGGCTGAGACGCTGGCGATATTGATGATGCTGCCGCGTCCGGCGGCGCACATGGCGGGCCCAAATTCCTGGCAGGGGAGAAGCACTCCACCCACAAGGTTGAGGTTGAAATTTTCGTTCCAATCCTCGGCGGTGATGTTCTCAAAGGCATGATCGGCCGTCACCGTCACCCGGGGATCATTGCCCCCGGCCGCATTGACGAGAGTGGTGGGGTTGCCGAATTTTTCGGTGATGGCCTGGCGCAGCGCATGGAGGCTTTCCCGGGAGGATGCATCCACCGGAAAAAATTCCGCCTCACCTCCGGCCTTTGTGATTTCATCGCGGCGGGCCTGGCCGCGTTCTTTGTTGCGTCCGGCGACGGCGACGCGGGCGCCTGCCTCGCCCAGAGCGCTGGCCATTGCGCCGCCCAGGGCGCCGGTGCCACCGATTACGACGGCCACGGAGTCCGAGAGATCAAAGAGGGTATTCTTCATGGCGGGAAGGATAGGGATCACTCGCAGAGGGGCGAGGAATTTTCTTCGAGCGGGGCCTGCCAAATCTCAGAAACAAGCAACCCCCATTCGATTTCTTTGTGGTGCAGTCGCTGGAATCCAAGATGCTCGAAAATTGGTCCAGGCGGAGTGAGGCCAGAGGCAGGAAGTTTGGTGACGAGGCGAAAAAACCGATACATGACCCAAAGAATGGCGGAGGCCCGGAGACGTCGCCATCCCCGGAGTTCCGGGAGATGGAAATCGCTCACCAACCACCTGGCGCCCGGTTGGGCGGCGGTGGCAAGACGGGACATCAGAGCTGTCAATTGCGCTGGGGGGAAGCAATCGAGAACGAATTGGGTGACGATGAGGTCATACGCCTGGGCCGGGGGATCCCATTGCAGGAGATCGCGGCGAAGAAAAGTGATGAGCCGGGTCGATTGGCCAGAGCGTTGCAGCCGCCGCCGCGTCACCGCCAGCATTTTCGCGCTTGCATCCACGCAGGTGACGTTGATTTCCGGATGGATTTTCAACAGCGCGGAAAGAAAACGCCCGTGACCCTCTCCGAGCAACAGCACTCGTCGGGGTGGTGGCATGACGGTGAGAAACGCCTCCCGGCACCGGATGAGCTTGCGACCGGCCAGGACATTTTCCATACCATCGTAAAAGCGGGCAAGACCGTCGAAACCGGTGGCCTTGGAGGCGGCCCGGCTCAGGATTTTTCGTCGATTCCACCACAGTCCTGCGACGAGGGCACCGGCTGCGTAGGCGATCACATCGTGAAAATCCGCGACGGCGTGGGAGAGGAAGCGGGGGGCGAGGCCCTCACAGACGAGCGACCAGATCGCCCAGTGTCCGAGGATCTCCCCCGGGGTGGGCGGGCCGTCATGCTTTCGCCATCCGAGACCACGTTGCATCCAGAGCAACGGGGGCAAGGCGGCGGGGATGAGGAGCAAATCATTGAAGGTGCCGTGAAGAAACGGTGAAGCAAAAATCGGCGTCAGAAACCAGCGGTTGAGTCCATATGCCAGAATGGCCGCCAGGCAAAGCGGGTCGAGAACGTAGCGGAAATTCTTCATGACAGAGTTTGAAAAGGATCCCAGAATGCGTGACCATGATACTGACAAATTGCAAGACGGGGCGCACGATCCGATGAGGGCCGGATTGGTTTCGGTGAGTTTTCGGAAATTGACCGCCCGGGAGTTGGTGGAAGTGGCGGCTGCTTCTGGGTTGTCCTGTCTGGAGTGGGGCGGCGACATTCATGTCCCGCATGGGGATTGTGATACGGCCCGGGAGGTTGCGAAGATGACACGGGATCAGGGGTTGGAAGTGGCGGCCTACGGATCGTATTATGCTTTGGGCCAGAGCGAGTCCCAGGGATTGTCCTTCGCGGCCGTTCTGGAAACGGCCAAGGCTTTGGAAGCCCCCACGATTCGGGTTTGGGCGGGACGGCAGGGATCCGGCTTGGCGGATGTAGATTATCGCAATGCGGTCGTGGCCGACGCCCTGCGGGTCGCCGATCTCGCGCAAGAGGCTGGGTTATCCATTGGCTACGAACTCCACGCCAACACCCTGACGGACACCATGGAGTCCACCCGGTCCCTGCTGGCCGCAACGGAGCACTCGGGCATCCAGTGCCTTTGGCAACCGGCGGTCGGCTTGAGTGAGGAAGAATGCCTCGCCAGCCTTGACGTCGTGATGGCTCGCCTCTCCCATGTCCATGCCTATTATTGGTGGCCGGAGGCGACGGACAGACTTCCCCTGGCCTCCGGGCGGGATGGCTGGCGTCGATACCTTGCTCGAATGAGGGCGGCCGGACGGGATCCGGATGTCCTGCTGGAATTTGTCCCAGGTGATGATCCTGCCGTGCTTGGACGTGAGGCCGCGACCTTGTGCGAACTCTTGGATGAGACGAATTCTCCTCCGGGATAACGGGCGGGATTTTCTTCTCAGAAAGGCCTATTACCGGGCCAGGTGGACCGCCTCGTAAGGGAGCCAGAAATCGGTGGCCTCCAGGCTGATGAGGAGGTTGGATTCGGATCGGGCCGTGGATTGAATTTCGCGCCATGTTTTGGGGCCCAGTGCCTCTCCCCCACTGGCGATGAACCATCTGGCATCGCGATCGCTGCGGACTTTTTCGGCCCATTGCAGAGTTGTCGCGACGGCCTGGTCCAGTTCGCTTTCGCTGATCTCCGTATCGGCGTCGGTGTTAAATGCCACCAGCAGGGGCTTGTGGGCACTCAGCCAATCTTTGATTTGATTTCGTTTTGAGGCCGTTCCGGATCGGGAGGGAGAGGTGTTGCCGGCTACGGGGGCTGGGGTCTTGTCGTCCGACGACACGGGTTTGCCGAGAAACTCGGGAAGTTCGATTCCGGCATTGCGGGTCAGTTCCTGGAGGGGCGGCAGTGCGCCGATGAGGCTGGAAAGAAACCCGGCGGTGGAGCCCTTGCCGTCCTTCCCCTGTCCGCCTTCCCAGACCGTGACGGAATCAATTTTGAGATTCGAAACCGCCTTGACCTGTTCTTCGACGAGCTTGGGCAGTTGCTCGGTGACCATCAACTGGGCCGCCTGGGCGGCTCCGCCCGCAGCCTCGATGATGGCCCGGAAACCATCGGCCCGGGCTTCGAGTTGGGCCAGGGTGCCCTGGGCCTGTGCTTCCATGAAGGATTTCAACCCGTCCGCTTCGCCCTGTTTGGTGACCCTCAAACGTTCGGCGTCTGCCTGGGCGGTGAGTACAATGCGGCGTTTTTCGGCCTCGGCTTCGAGTTCAATTCGAAGTTTTTGGGCCTCGGCCATGACCTGGATCTTTTTGCGTTCGATCTCGGCCTGTACCACCACGGTGGCGGTCTGGGCGGCCTCGTCGCGCTTGGCGCGCTGTCGTTCGGCCAACTCTTCGGCGACATAGGATTCTTCGAGAGATTTGGCGGCAGCGACCTTCTCAGCCGCAGTGGCGAGGCGCAGGGCCTCGGCCTCTTGTTGGCGTCGGCTGGCGGTGGACTGGGCAATTTCTACTGCGGAAAGGTTCTCTCCCTCGGTGGCGCGCGCATTGGCGTCGGCGACGCGAATCCGCTGGTCGCGCTGGGCTTCGGCGGCTCCGATGTCGCCGTCGCGTTCCTGCTGTGCGACCTTGATCTTGGCCTCGTTGATGGCGCGGGCGGCGGCTTCTTTGCCCAGAGCGTCGATGTAGCCGGATTCGTCGGTGATGTCCTGAACGTTGACGTTGATGAGGCGGAGTCCGACTTTCTTGAGTTCGACTTCGACTCCAAGTGAGATGTTGGAGATGAGCTTGTCGCGGTCGGTGTTGATCTCCTCAATGGGCATGGTCGCAATGACGACACGCATCTGGCCGAAAATGATGTCCCGCGCGAGCTGTTGGACTTCATTAAGGTTGAGTCCCAGCATGCGCTCGGCGGCATTTTCCATCACTCCGGGTTCCGTCGAAATGCCGACCATAAATGTGGACGGTGTGTTGACGCGGATGTTCTGCTGCGAGAGGGCTCCCTCCAGTTTGATGTCGATCGGGATTGGAGTGAGATCGAGGAATTGAAAATCCTGAATCACCGGCCAGATAAAAGCGGCCCCTCCATGATAACAGCGGGCGGAAAGGTTGTTCCCTCCGACCTTCCCGTAAACGACGAGGATCTTGTCCGAGGGACAGCGTTTGTAGCGTCTGACGAAAGAGAAGATCGCTACGAAAAAAGCGACGAAGAAACCAAGGATGAGAATGAGAATTGCGATTTCAGTCATGATGATATGGGGATGGGTTATGAGAGAGGTTGGACTTCCAGGGTCTCTTGGTCGATCAGGCCGGTGACTTTGATTTTGCTGCCGGGGGTGAGCGCTGTCGAATGGGTGGTCAGGCAGGAGATGGTATGGAGTCGGCCCTGAACGAGAACCTCAATTTGTCCGCCTGTCGCCCGGGCTGGCGGCACCGTAACATAAACCGTGCCGACTTGGCCGATGGCATTTTTGTAATCCAGGTTGCCCTGATCGTCCAGAGAGTGGAGGGCTCGCATGAGAAGGTAGATGCCCAGCAGAAAGACCATGCCGACGGCCCCGGCGACCCCGATGGAGGCGATGAGCCCAAGGCCGGAATGGATGGCGATGACACCCGCCCAGCCGAATCCGAAGAAAAATGCGGTAATGGTGCGCAGCGAGAGCATTCCCATCTGATCGGGTTGTTCAAAGCTCGCATCCGCCAAGTCACTGGAGCCGAGGCCCGCCAGGGCCAAAATCCCTTCGATGGCCAGGGCAATGCCTGCGAGGATTCCCATCGCGTAATAAATTTGCAACGGAAGGATTAGATTGTGCCACCAGAGTTCCAACATTCCTGCGCGGATTTATCAGGGAACGCCGGGGGCGGCGAGAAATTTCCGGCGGAAAGAGGAGACTGACAGGCCTGGCCGACTCCAGCAGCTCAGGATGATTGACATAAAAAGTCCCGTGCTCAAGAATCCTTGCCAGAGATCCCCGCACTTCGCATGGTGCTGAGCATGTTTCGGCCCCTGCCTTGTTTTCGGATTTCCTTGGGATTGGGTTCGGGTTTGGCATCGCTTCTTGTTCTGGCGATATGCTTCTCCGGATGTGCGGTCGTGAAGGAGGACACGGGTCCGGGATTGCGGGTCGGAGTGGCGGCCAATGCACCGCCGTTGATCGCCAAGGAGGGTGGAAAATACACTGGCGTTGAAGCGGAATTCGCTCGGGCTCTTGGAGCTCGCCTCGGCGTTCCGATCCGTTTTGTCAACATGCCCTTCGATAAGCTCCTTTCGGCATTGGATGCAGGAAAAATCGACATTGTGATGTCAGGAATGACGGTCACAGCCCTTCGGGAACCCCTGGCACAATTTTGTGAGGCCTATGCGACCACCGGCCAGACTCTCATGGTGCAGGCGAAGGATCTCTGGACCTATTCGTATCCGGCTGTGGTGTTCGTGATTGAAACCCGGATCGGAGTGGAAAAGGGGACCCTATCTGAGACGCTTGCCCGGCAGAAATGTCCGAGAGCGACAGTGACCGCGTTTTCCTCGGTTAAGGCCGCTTCCGACGCATTGAAGGCCGGAAGGGTCGACGTGGTCATGGCGGACGCGCCGATTCTTTGGCGGGTGGCAGCAAAAGTGCAAGCAGCGGGTGGGGATCTCGTCGTGGTGCGGCGTTTCCTCACTCAGGAGAATCTTGCCTGGGCGGTGCGGCGGGGCGACACTGAAATGCTCGATGCGGCCAATGCGGCACTGCGCGCTTGGAGCGCCGACGGCACCCTGGCCCGTATTCTTTCCTCCGCCATGCCAGTGGGAGGATAAACTGTACTAAATAATCCGATGGCTGATGAGACTGAGCGAATTCTGGCCCGCGATCAGGGCCGTGAACCCTGGGGGCTCTGGGGCTCCTATCTCAGCGAACGCCAATGGGGAACGGTGCGGGAGGACTATTCGGCGGATGGGGATGCCTGGGCGTACTTTCCCCATGAACAGGCGCGTTCGCGGGCCTATCGATGGGGCGAGGATGGATTGCTGGGTATTTGCGACAGCGACTGCCGCTTGAGTTTTTCCCTCGCGCTGTGGAACGGTCGGGATTCCATTCTCAAAGAGCGGCCGTTCGGCCTCTCCAATCCCCAAGGCAATCACGGCGAGGATGTCAAAGACTACTTCTTCCATCTCGACAACACTCCGACCCACAGCTTCATGCGAGGGCTCTATAAGTACCCTCATGAGGAATTTCCCTACGCCCGATTGATCGAGGAAAACGCCCGGCGGTCGCGCCTGGAACCGGAGTATGAATTGGTCGATACCGGAATCTTCGATGAAAGCCGGTACTTTGATGTCTTTATCACCTACGCCAAGGCTGGGCCGGATGACATTTGTATCAAGATCGCTGCCATTAACCGGGGGCCGGACGCAGCGCCTCTGACCCTCCTGCCGACGCTCTGGTTTCGCAATACCTGGTCGTGGGGACAGAAGGATGCGCCCCGTCCAGAAATGCATCGCGAAACTGACGGCGTGATTTTGGCCTCCCCGTGGGGCTTGCCGGAATACCGTCTCTATTGCGAGGGCGCTGACGAGCTGTTGTTTACGGATAACGAAACGAATGCCCGCAGGGTTTTTCAAGCGCCGAACGCGGCGGCCTATGTCAAGGACGCCTTTCATGACTACTTGATCCAGGGGGACAAAAAGGTGGTGAACCCAGATCAGACCGGGACAAAAGCCGGGGCGCTCTATCAACGAACGGTAGCTCCCGGTGAGACGATGGAGATCTCGCTGCGACTGAGTGCCAAGCCGCACCAAACCCCCTTTGGACTGGGCTTCACCGAAACCCTTGCCGAGAGGGAACAGGAGGCCGATGCGTATTTTGAAGATGTTACGCCGGGACTCTCCGGCGAGCATGCCCTCATTCACCGGCGGGCGTTGTCGGGATTGTTCTGGGGCAAAAAATTCTATTTCTATCCGGTGATGCAATGGCTGGAAGGGGATTCGACCATGCCCGCCCCTCCGCCGGAGCGCTGGAAGGGCCGGAATGTTTTCTGGAAAGACATGCATGCTCATGACGTACTTTCGATGCCGGACTGTTGGGAGTATCCGTATTTTTGTGCCTGGGATTTAATGTTCCATTCCGTGGCCTTTGCGGGGGCCGATTCGTCCATGGCCAAACACCAGAACATGGTGCTCCGCGGAGAACGCTATACCTCCCCGAGCGCTCAGATGCCGGCCTACGAGTGGGCTCTTTCGGATGCCAATCCTCCCATCGGAGGTTGGGCGGCGTGGCGGATCTATTCCATTGATCGTGGTCGGACCGGCGTCGGCGATCGCGAGTTTTTGAAAAAAGCCTTCAACAAGCTTCTCATCGGCTACGCGTGGTGGGCGAACCGCGTCGATCAAACGGGTGACAATGTCTTTGAAGGAGGTTTTCTCGGGCTCGACAACATTGGCATTTTTGATCGCAGGTATCCGCTGCCGGACGGCAGTATCGTTGAGCAAAGTGACGGCACCGCCTGGATGGCGATGTATGCCCTCAATATGCTTAATATTTCCATCGAACTGGCCAAGGAAGATCCGGCCTATGAAGATGTGGCGGACAAGTTTCTCAATGATTTCATTTACCTCGGGGCCGCCGTCAACGCGCCAGGCACCAATGGCATCACCTTGTGGGACGAAGAGGATGGATTCTATTATGACGTGCTCAAACGCACCGACGGCTCCGCGGATTATTTGAAGACACGATCGATGGTGGGATTGACGCCGCTCTTTGCCGTCGAGAGCTTTGACAGTGAGGAAGTTCGCCGTTTCCCCGTCCTGCGCAAACGGGTCGAGTGGTTCCAAACCCATCGCCCCCATCTCCTGGATCAACTCCAGCACATCGGAGCGGAAAACGATGGCAAGCGCCTCATCTCGCTGGTTCCGCCCGAGCGCTTGCGGCGTCTCTGTGCCCGGCTCTTTGACGAAAATGAGTTCCTCTCCCCTCATGGTATTCGGGCCCTGTCCCGCGTTTACAAGGATCAACCCTACTCCTTCACCGAAGGTGAGGAGACCGAGACCCTGGCTTACAGCCCGGCCGACAGCCCGGTGGACATGTTCGGGGGAAACTCCAACTGGCGGGGGCCGGTCTGGATTCCGATGAATTTCCTTCTCATCGAGGCCCTGCAAAAGTTTGGATTCTATTTTGGTGACACCTTCAAGGTCGAGTTTCCCACCGGCAGCGGGAAGGAAATGACCTTGTGGGACATTTCACTCGAACTAGAAAATCGCCTGGTCTCGATCTTCACCCGGGGCGAGGATGGAAAACGACCCTTTCAAGGGGATGTTAAATTATTCCAGGAAGATCCTCACTGGCGGGACCTGATTCTCTTCAACGAGTATTTCAATGGGGACAATGGCGCCGGGGTGGGGGCCAGCCACCAGACCGGGTGGACCGCTTTGGTGGCCAAGATGATTCGTCAGCTTCATACCTTCGAACGGGTTTGAGGGGGGGGCGGTCGCTTGAACTTTCTATTTTCATGCGTTATTTTCATGCGTTATGAAGACAGTTTCGATCATGGAAGCTCAGCACAATCTGGCCGCATTGCTCCGGGAAGTGGAAATGGGCCGGGAACTTGCCATCACGCGGCGTAAGAAAGTCGTGGCCCGCCTCAGTCCGCTCAAGGTCGAAACAAAGGTCGAGTTTCCCGACTTTAAGGTTCGCGCGAGACAAACCTGGACGAAGGGATGGCAGGGTGTCGGCAGCGATGTGCTGCTCGACGATAGCCGGGGCGCTCAATGAGCCGCTATTACGACACGGGGATCCTCCTCAAACTTTATACCGAGGAACCCGCCTCGGACTCGGTGAGGAAATTTGTCACCAGTCGCAAAGAGGCGATCCTCTTCACGTCGCTTCATTTTTCGGAGTGTGTTTCCGCCCTACAACTCAAATGCTTTCGCAAGGAGTGTGAGGCCAGCGAGGCGGCGGCGGCGATACTGGATATCGAAGCGGATCAGGCCTCGGGGGTGCTGCGAAAAACGTTTATCGAATGGGATGAGGCTTGGACCGAGTGCCGAAACCTTTCGATGGCCCATGCGGCCACGACCGACTGCCGGACGCTCGACACTCTCCATGTGGCTTTCGCAAAGCAACTCGGGGTTCGTGAATTTGTCACCTCCGACGCACGGCAATGGAAGCTGGCTGGCAAAGCAGGCTTGCGGGTTCAAAAAATCGTTTGAGACCGCGTTTCCCTCCTGCCCTGCCGGACACCAATCTGAACACTGGCCTAAAATGGCTATGGTCATAAAAATTGGTGAAAATTGATGAAATTTGTGGATTAATTCGGCGGTTCTCTAAATGGTTTCTGGATGCTGGAAACACATTCTTGGGAAAATCAGGTCGCGATCATCACCGGGGGAGCCGACGGGCTGGGGTTTGCCCTCGCAAAACGTCTCACCCAACTGGGGGTGACCGTGGTCGCTCTCGATCGGAATCCTGATCTCATTGCCCGCGCTCAGAAGGAATTGGGCGAGACCGCACGAGGTTTGGTCACCGATGTGACCGATCCGGCCGCCGTGAAAAAATCCGTGGATGCGGTCGTGGCTGAATTTGGGCGCATCGATATTTTGGTCAACTCGGCGGGAATGACCGGTCAAACCAACATCAAGAGCCATGAAGTGTCGTTGGAGGATTTTGACCGGGTGTTCGCCCTCAATGTCCGCGCCTGTTTGATCACTTTTCAGGCGGTGGCTCCCCACATGTTGGAACGCGACTATGGTCGCGTCCTTCATATCGCGTCCATCGCGGGCAAGGACGGCAATGCCGGCATGTTGGCCTATTCGAGCTCGAAGGCGGCTGTCATTGGCATGACAAAGGTGCAAGGCAAGGAATATGCGGAAACGGGAATTCGGGTCAATGCCCTGGCTCCGGCGGTGGTTCGCACCGCCATGGTGGAGGCCCTGCCGCCTGAGCAAGTCAAATACATGACCGACAAAATTCCCATGAAGCGCTGCGGCACCATGGAAGAATTTGCCGAAACGGCGGCCTTCATCGTTTCCCCGGGCAATGGCTTTACCACCGGATTTACGTTCGACCTCTCCGGCGGACGAGCGGTTTATTGAAAAAGCTAAAAAGCTGAATTTTTTAGCGTTTCAGCATTTCAGAGTTTCAGCTTGTTCCGCCACCCACGCTTGGTAGGTGAGGGGGGAGATTTCGGAGGGTTTGATTTCGCTGCGGCCGCCCCAGAAGACGTTGGTGTAGGAGGCAGGGATGCCGATGTCTTCCAGATGGCGGTCGATGGCGGCCTTGTGTTCGAGGACGCGATCCTTGTCGGTCCCATGGGCCACGGCCATGATGTTGACGTTGTTAAATTCCGGTCCCCCTTCCCGCCAGTAGCAGTGGGTGAGCGCTTCGTGGCGGCCAATTTCGCTGCCGGCCTCGATTTCGCGTCCCGGCGGAACCGCCCAGTGGAAAAGGGCGTTGAAGCGGGTGACCCGTGTGCCGGCCTGGTTGGGTTTGACGTGTTCGAGAAATGTGGAGAAGCGGCCGATGAGCTTGCGCTCGGCCAAGGATTCCGCGACCCGGTAGAATTCTTCCAAGTCCACGCCGGCTTCGGCGGCTCGGGCGTTCCAGGTGGGTTCGCGAATCTCATCGGTGGTGAATTCCCGTTTAAGAGTGGTGAGGATTTTCCACTCGTGGTCCGTGAGCTTGACGGTTCCCACCACATGCATTTCGGCAGGTGCGGCGGTACGATCGCCGGGCTGAATGGATTTGCGGCGGACATGGCCTACGCCGAGGGCGAAAATGCCTTTGGCAGGCATGATGCGATAGGCTTCGGCTCCCGTCAGTCGGCAGAGAAGCTGGCAATGGGCGTCGAGGGAATGACCCGCAGGCACCTTCAGAGTGGTCCAGAGTTTGTAGGCCTCGCCGGGGATGTGGGCATCGGTTGAGCGGAGGACGACATGGCCGGAATAGGGGTCGTTCTGAAAGAGAAAATCAAAGGCGGCGTCGAGTTTGTCAGCCGGCACTTTCCAGGCGACGAGGGCACCTTCGGCCAGATTGGTGGCCAGGAGGGTCTGCCGGACCCGGCGAATCGTGCCAGCGGCCAACATGGCTTGGATCCTTTCGATGATTGTTTCGAGCGGAAGGTCCGCACGGCGGCTGATTTCCAGAAAGGGTTGCCGGGCGAAACCGGAGATTTTGTCCTCAGAGACTGTGAGGATACGGGCATTGATGGGATCGGCGTGTTCGAAAGGAACCATTCCCATTAGATGCCTAAAGGAAGGGGCTCTTGGCAAGGGCTTTGAACTATTTCGAGATGAATCCTGACTGCGTTCTGCTGGGCAATAATTCGTGATTGCGACTCGGGCCGTGCGAATCCTGATTTTTCATTTTGACACCCGGTTCGCGTTTGCTAGGGTTTCGTCCCTTCAGTTTCTGGGAGAAAAGGCCGGCCGTTTTTGCATGAGGCAAAGACGGGTGGGGTCTGACACCCTTTTACAGAAGGCAACAGAAGAAACGTAGACACATCCAACTCTTTATACGGCTTCGGCCACAATGCCCATGTAGCTCAGTTGGCAGAGCACGTCCTTGGTAAGGACGAGGTCACCGGTTCAAGCCCGGTCATGGGCTCCAACAAAAAAGAAGTGGCGCGAGTCTGAGTCTCAAACCAAAAAACCAAAAAACACCCAAAGATGGCTAAAGAACAGTTCCAGAGAAACAAACCGCACGTCAACATCGGCACAATTGGCCACGTTGATCACGGAAAAACCACCCTCACCGCCGCAATCACAACCGTGCTTGCCAAAGGAGGTCAGGCGCAAGCGAGAGGTTACGCTGATATTGACGCGGCTCCCGAAGAAAAAGAGCGCGGAATCACGATCAACACCGCTCACGTCGAATACGAGACCGACAACCGCCACTACGCGCACGTCGATTGTCCCGGACACGCGGATTATGTGAAGAACATGATCACCGGTGCCGCCCAGATGGACGGAGCGATCCTGGTCGTCAGTGCCGCCGATGGCCCCATGCCTCAAACCCGCGAACACATTCTTTTGGCCCGTCAGGTTGGCGTGCCTTCCATTGTGGTCTTCATGAACAAAGTGGACATGGTGGATGACAAAGATTTGCTGGAACTCGTCGAGATGGAGGTGCGCGAGCTCCTCAGCAAGTATGAGTTCCCCGGAGACGTCATTCCGATCGTCATGGGCAGTGCCCTCAAGGCGTTGGAAGGAGATGCCGAGTACGAGAAGGGAATTACTGCTCTGATGGCTGCGGTGGATGAATACATTCCCAATCCAGAGCGTGCAAAAGATCTCCCTTTCCTCATGCCTGTGGAAGATGTCTTCAACATTGAAGGTCGCGGCACCGTCGCTACCGGTCGTGTTGAGCGCGGTGTTCTCAAGAAAATGGAAGAAATCGAGATCGTCGGCATCAAGGACACGGTCAAGACGACCGTCACTGACATTGAAATGTTCCGCAAGCTCCTCGATTTCGCTGAAGCTGGCGACAACGTGGGCGTGCTTCTGCGTGGGGTGAAGAAAGACGACATCGAGCGGGGTCAGGTTCTGGCCAAGCCCGGAACGATCAAACCTCACATGAAATTCAAGGCAGAGATCTACGTGCTGAGTAAGGATGAGGGGGGCCGACACACGCCTTTCTTCTCGAACTACCGCCCGCAGTTCTACTTCCGAACCACCGACGTCACCGGCACAATCAAGCTCCCCGAAGGCGTGGAAATGGTGATGCCCGGAGACAATATTTCCATCGAGGTCGAGTTGCTGACTCCGATCGCCATGGAAAAAACCATTCGCTTCGCCATTCGCGAAGGCGGCCGCACCGTGGGTGCCGGACGTGTCGCTGATATTATCGAATAGTTTGTTTCTTCTGCTTAAAATAGGACAGTAGCTCAATTGGTAGAGCAATGGTCTCCAAAACCATCGGTTGGGGGTTCGAGTCCCTCCTGTCCTGTATTTAACGCAATCAAAGCATCGCCTCCATGTTTGGAAAAATTCATAAATTCATCACCGAGGTTCGCGCTGAGCTGGCCAAGGCGCAGTGGCCGTGGGACCCCAATGAACGGGGTTTCCGGCGCTACAAAGAACTGACGGATTCCACCATGGTCGTGCTCATTGCCATGTTGATTCTGGGCGGATACATCGCCTTTTTCGACTCCATCCTTATCACTGTTGTCAGTTTTCTGACCCAACCCTAAAGCCCATGCCTATCGCACCTCGTGATCAATGGTTTGTCGTGCACGTTCTCTCTGGATTTGAGCAGAAGGTGCAAGACAACCTCAATCGCCGCATCAAACTGGAGGAGATGTCCGATCTAATTTTTGAGGTCCTCATCCCGACCGAGCGGGTCCAGGAAATTAAACGCGGAAAGAAAACCGAAACCACCCGCAAATTTTTCCCTGGCTACCTGATCGTCAACATGCACCTGCTCGACGACGATAATCAACTCGTCGAGAAGACTTGGTATTTCATCAAGGAGACTGACGGAGTGATTGGTTTTGCCGGCACCAAGGATCGCCCGATTCCCATGCGCCCGCGGGAGGTGGAGGGCCTGCTGGCCCAGGCCCGCGAGCGGGAGGACACGATCAAACCCAAGATCAGCTTCGAGGTGGGGGACAAGGTCAAGGTGGCCGACGGACCCTTCCAGAATCAAAATGGTGTGGTTGAGGAGATCGATCCCGAGCGGGGCAAGCTGCGGGTCTCTGTCACAATTTTTGGCCGGGAAACGCCAGTCGATCTCGAATACTGGCAGGTCGAGAAGGCGTAACGAAAAAGAATTACCGAGGGAAAATGGCTGGCCGATCACGCTTCATGCGTGGGGGGGGGGCATTTTCCCTTTTTTCGTTTTTCATTGTCTTCTCGTGGGAATTCTGAGATAAAAATCCCGTTAATCTTTCCAACCATGCTTCCCCTACTTCTTGCTGGCGGTGCCTTTTTTGGTGCGATCACTCAACCGGAACCCGAGCTTTCCAATCACACCTTGCGGGCCGAACTGGTGTTGGCCAATGAGGTGGTCTGTCGAAATCGTTGGGGGACGCCGATGCTTCCGGATGGCAAGGGTGGCTACAGTTTGATCGCTCCGATCAACCAAGAGTTCATCAGTCAGAGTTTGATCCAGCCTCCGAAGACCAAAGGATCCGTGTTCCGGCCTGAGAGCTCCCTTGTGGTCGAGTTGCCGGAATAAGCGATAGGGCCAGCTCTCCGCATTGGGAGGAATTCTTCCAATACGCTATTGCGTGGCGCGGAAGAACGGGTATCACAATTCGATGCGATTTCTCATTCCCTTGTGTCTGATGCTTCTGGCGGGCTGTGGCCAGCGCGAGTTCGTCGCGCCACCGGACAATACTCCTCTGGCTAGGCATCTTGAGATTTTTTCCGAAATGCAAAATCGGGGAGATTGGGAGGGCCTGCGGAGCCATTTTACGAAGAATGCCAAGATTCAATCTCCGGCGACGCCTCAGACGTCGGGGGTCGAAAGTTATCTGCAGGCGATTGCCAAAGATCCCTACACTTTGCAGATTCACAATACCGAGAACATCTATTCTTTTCCGGGGCGCGCCATGACACGAAGTGATGTGACGGTGAAAACTCCGGGTCGGCCCGCCCTCCGCGAGCGTCTCGCGGTGGACTGGGAATTCGAGGACAATTATTGGCGCATTGCGAAGATGGTTTACAGCGATTGGTCGTCGATCATCGGCCGCTGGCGACGGAGTGGCCTCCGTCAGGAGGGTTCGATCGAATTGAGGGTTCTTCCTGGGGGTCGATATGTTGTCTATACCGCCGACGATTACTCGGTGCCGGCCTTCAAGGGTGACTATCGTCTGGAGGGAAATCGCATCACGTTCTCTGACGTTTCTTCCTATGAGGCCAGCCTCTATCAGAACGGTGAGGGACGTTATTCCTTTGTGCGGACACCGACCGGGATGACTCTGGGCAAACTCCGGGAGGAGAATACCTGGCGGGATGCCCGCTATGAGGGAGCCTGGAGCCCCGCGAACTGAGTTGATCTGATCATCCGATCAAGGCGGGTGGTGAAGGGGGACCTATGGCCTCCTTGGGTGCCTGGGACCCCTCGCTCCCCTCCGCCTCCATTTTTTCTTTTGACTTGCTCCCTTCCTGCGAGATTCTTCCGGTTTGATGGGGGCAGTTAGCTCAGCGGTAGAGCGGCGCTTTTACACGGCGTTGGTCGGGGGTTCGATCCCCTCACTGCCCATTTCGAGATTAAACAAAGTTTTGGAGAGCCTAAAAAATAAAAACCGACTCAGAGAATTCTGAAACGTCCTGCGGTTGGCTTTCAAATAACCTCCGAACCCTATCTTCGCCGCTCGACAAACGCGAAAGGCTTGTGGGAACGATATCTGCGCTGTAATTTCCCTGTTCGCGCGGTGGGCCGCGATGGGACATTTATGAAAATCTATCTGGACGGGCAATTTTACGACAAGGAAGACGCAAAGATCTCGGTCTTTGACCATGGCTTGCTTTATGGGGACGGCGTTTTTGAGGGCATTCGTTTCTATCAAGGACGGGTGTTCCGGCTGGAGGAACATATCCAGCGGCTCTTTGATTCGGCCCGGGCGATCTGTTTGACCGTGCCACTGACCAAGGCAGAAGTCACCGAGGCCGTTTTGGAGACGATTCGTCAGAACGAACTGAAGGATGGATACGTTCGTCTGGTGGTGACGCGAGGTTGCGGGGATCTGGGATTGAACCCCGCCCTCTGCCTCAAAGCGACCCTCTTCATTATTGCTGCGGCTATCACGCTTTATCCCAAGGAAATGTATCGTGAGGGTTTGACGGTGGCGACCTGCGCCACCCGGAGGATCCCTCATGGGGCGCTCAGTCCCATGGTCAAGTC
>CALBXK010000407.1 GCA_937890535.1 uncultured Spartobacteria bacterium | reverse complement strand
CCTCCGAGAAATCTTGCAATATGTGCCCCGTTTTCGGGGGCGTGTGTTCGTGGTGGCCGTTGACGGCGCGGTGGCGGCCTCGGAAAATTTTTCCAATATTTTGTTAGATCTGGCCGTCTTGCGATCGCTGAGCGTGCAGGTCGTGCTCGTGCATGGAGCGGGTCATCAGATCGAGCGGCTCGGGGCGGAGCAAAGCCTGACGCTTTCCAATACCGATGGTTCCGGGGTAACGGATGAGGCCACCTTGCAGGTATCGATTAACGCCGCAATCCGGCTGACTAATACCATCATGGAGGGGCTTTCTACGGTGGATCTCCGGGCCGGCTACCTCAATGCTCTCGTTGCCCATCCGGCCGGCATTCTCGGCGGAAAGGATCAGCAATGCACTGGCCGGGTGGAACGGGTGGATGTGAAGGCGCTTCGGCTTCTGCTGGATGATGGGATTGTTCCGGTGATCCCTCCCCTGGGATTTGACGGGGAGGGACGCACCTACCGGGTGAATTCCGATGAAGTGGCGGTGGAAATTGCCATTCAGCTTTCCGCTGCCAAAATTATTTATCTCCTGCCGGGTGCCGTCGCCTTGCCCCGCCAACTCTCGATCCCGGAGGCGAGGGAGTGGGTCAAAAAATCCCGCCCCGAGCTGGCGCCCAGTCTGTTGTCCAAGCTGAACGGTGCGGCCAAGGCCTGTCAACGGGGCGTTCCCCGGGTGCATCTGCTCGACGGCGGAATCAATGAAGCCTTGTTGACGGAAATTTTCAGTCATGAGGGATTTGGCACCATGGTGTATTCCAACGAATACCAGCAGATCCGGCGGATCTTCAAAAAGGACGTTCGGGCGGTGATGCTCCTCATCCGGCAATCGGTGCAAGGTGCGGAATTAATCCGGCGAACCCGGGCGGAGATTATCGAAAAATTGGAGGATTACTGGCTCCTGGAAGTAGACCGCACCCTGGTTGCTTGTGTGGCCCTGCATGCCTATCCAGAGGATGCCTCCGGGGAACTGGCTTGCCTCCATGTCAGTCAAACCCATGAGAATCAGGGCTACGGCCGCAAGCTCATGGCTTTTGTCGAAAACCTCGCCCGGGAAAAAAAGCTCAAGCAACTTTTTGCCCTTTCCACCCAAGCCTTCAACTACCTGCAACAAAAGGGAGGGTTTAAGGAAGTCCCGCCAACCCTGTTGCCGCCGGAGCGAAGGGCGAAGTACGAGGCCAGCGGTCGGAACTCCAAAGTCCTCGCGAAGTCGCTCGAACGCTGACCCGATGGAGGTTCATGCCTATTTTCTCTGGATCGACTGGGTTGTTCTTGGCGGCTATCTTCTGCTGACGACTTGGATCGGGCACCGACTGCGGGGCCCGCAATCCACCATCAAGGACTTTTTCCTCGCCGGTCGGTCCCTGCCGTGGCCGGCCGTTTGCGGTTCCATCGTGGCCACCGAGATCAGCGCCCTGACCTTTGTCGGCGTGCCGGGGATGATTTTTGCGGCCGGGGGCGATTTCACCTATCTGCAATGGGGCATTGGCTCAATCATTGCCCGCGTTATCGTGGGGGTATTTTTTGTGAGGGTGTTCTACGAGAAGGAAATCTTCAGTCCCTACGATTACATGGAACATCGCCTCGGTCGCGGCGCGCGGGCCCTGACGACCAGTTTGTTTTTCCTCGGCTCGGTGCTTGGTCAGAGTGTGCGCTTGCTGGTCACGGCTCTGATTCTGCGAACCGTGACCGGTCTGTCCTTTGAACTCTGCATCGTGATCATCGGCCTGTTTGCCGTGGGATGGACGTTGATGGGGGGGATGACCACCGTCATTTGGACGGATGTGATTCAGTTCGGGGTCTTCCTGCTTTCGGCCGCCGTGGCCCTGGTGGTCCTGATGTTCCAGATCCAGGGTGGCCTGCCCGCATTCTGGCAAAGCGCGGCCGAGGCGGGCAAATTGACGGTGTGGAATTTGAGCACCGATCCCGATGTGCAGTTCACTTTGTGGGTGGGGCTCCTGGCGATGCCCTTCCAGAATCTCGCCGCCTTTGGCACCGATCAATTGAATGCCCAAAGGATGTTTTGTTGCCGCAATGCGGCGGATGCCTCGAAGGCCATCATTGGCAGTAGCATCTCATTGATCGTCACTTTCGTCATGCTGTGCGTGGGCGCGGCGGTCTATGTCTTCTATCTCCAGAACCCACCGAATGGAGGCGAAGCCGCCCTCTTTACCGAGGATCCTGACTCGGTCTTTCCGGTCTGGATCACCACCCAACTCCCCCCGGGACTGACCGGACTGATCCTTGCGGGAGCTTTTGCTGCCGCCATTTCCAGCCTCGACTCCGCCCTGGCGGCCTTGGCCCAGACATCCCTTTCCCTCATTCACTCCAAACGCGGTCTCGAAGCCGCCGAGCAATCGCAGATGATGCGTCAGTCCCGGATCGCCGTGGTCTTGTGGGGCGTCGCGCTTGTGCTCTGCGCTATCGGTCTCCAATTCATCCGCGGCGAATTAAATCTCATCAGTCTCGCCTTTGGCATGGTGACGTACACATATGGTCCGCTCCTGGGCGGGTTCCTCCTTGCCTTGAGTCCGCTCCGCCGCAGCATTCGCGGGGTGTGGATCGGAGCCATCCTCTCGATCCTGCTTACCCTTTATATCCGGCCCGATCTCTATAATCTCCTGGCTTCTCTCGGGATCTTTTCCGCCGAAACTGCGACGGAACTGCGTCCGAAATTGAGTTTTGCCTGGCTCTATCCGATCACCTGTTTCCTCACTTTTGGTTGTGGAGTCCTCTTCGGAAGACGAACCGGATCGAAGCTTCCCTCCGCGCCATGACCCGCAAAGTCCGTCGCCATCGGGCTTTCCGGACGCGTCAAGAAAAAAGCCGAAATTTTTCGGTAATTAAATGTTACAATTTCGTCATTTTTGCTTGAGCGAAATGGCGGGGAAATCCATGCTACCGCCGCTTGCGGCACCCAAGGAAAAGCCGCCTGTGAATAAGATGTGAAGATGTTGAACGCCCCAGAATCTATTTTGAGTCTCTCCCGTTGTGGGCGGAGAAAGTCAAAACCTGGGCGGGTCGCTTGGGTTCGGAGAATGGATCTTATTGAGTTGCCTTAAATAATTAAATACAAACGGTTTAGATGAATATATTAGGAAATGAATGGCAAAAAGGCTTGGCGCAGAGGAACTCCTCGGCTCTTCTCAACCGGATGCGCGCACGGGCTTTAAGGCTGTTTCAGAACCACGGAACCCGCGTGTATAACTCAATATGAATTCGAATTCCGGACAAGTATGGGAGGCAGTTTCCGAGTTGATTCGGCAGCGCATCAGCGTGGATGGATTCGAGCGTTGGTTTCAAGGCGTCGATGTTCTCTCTGACGACGGTTCCAAAATGGTGCTGGGCGTGCCCAATCCGATCCATCAATTTTTTATCGAGAGCAACTACCTTCCGCTGGTGCAGAATGCGGTGAACGAAGTGTTGGGATGTCCCCGCAAAGTTCAGTTTGTCGCGGCCGGCACTGAAGATGTCGAACCCCTTCCCTCCGCAAGTTCCACCCGCCTGCCCAAAAATTCCGCGCGAAGCCGTTCCCCGGTCGCCGCCGGTTCAGGGATGAACCTGCGCAATACTTTTGATACGTTTGTGGTGGGGGCGAATAGTCAATTCGCTCATGGTGCGGCTTGGGCCATCGCCAAGGCACCGGCCAAGACCTACAATCCTTTCTTCGTCTATGGCGGGAGCGGTCTGGGCAAGACGCATCTCCTCCAGGCCATCGGCCACCACGTCCTCAATACGCCCAAACCCGGAAAGGTCGTCTATCTCTCCAGCGAGCAATTCACCAACGAATTCATCGACGCCATCCAGAACGGAACCCTGGTCAAGTTCCGCCGCAAATACCGCTCCGCCGATGTCTTGATGATCGATGACATCCAATTTTTGGGAGGAAAGGAACGCTCCCAGGAAGAATTTTTTCACACCTTCAATGCTCTGCACGACGGACACAAACAGATCGTTCTCTCCAGCGATCGTCCCGCCAGCGAGATCGAGAAGCTCGAACAACGCCTCGTCTCGCGCTTCGAGTGGGGGATGACGGCTGAGCTGCAGCCGCCCGACGTCGAAACCCGGATCGCCATTCTCAACAAAAAGGCCGAGAGCCTCAATATCGCCCTCGAGCCCTGGGTGATCGAATTTCTGGCGGAACGGATCCGCAATAATGTTCGCCGCCTGGAGGGAGCCCTCATGCGGGTGGCCTCTTACAAATCGCTCAGTGATCGGGAAATCTCCCGCGACGTCATCGAGAATCTTCTCCGCGATATTTTTCAGGAGCAGGCCCGCAAAGCCGTCACCATCGAGCAGATTCAACGCAAGGTCGCCGAACACTTCGACGTGCGCCTGGCCGACATGACCAGCAAGCGTCGCCCGGCCAACATCGCCTTTCCCCGACAGATCGCGATGTATTTTTCGCGCGAACTCACCCGTTCGTCGCTCAGTGATATCGGCGACGCCTTTGGGGGCAAAGATCACGGCACCGTCATCCACGCCTGCAAGCTGGTGAAACGCCGGCTGGCCGAGGACGAACAAACTCGACACGTCGTCAACATGCTCGATACCCAGTTCCAGCGCTGACCGGATGCGGATGACGACCGGCGGTCCCGGCCCGCTTTCGCAGATCTTTGGCGGACAAAGGATTGACTTCATGGCGGGGGATCAATAAATCAAGTCCTTCCTAATCATGAAGTTTGCTGTCACCAAAGAAGCGCTCCTCGACGGCTTGCAACGCATCCAAAACGTTGTTAGCACCCGTTCGACTCTGCCAGTCCTGACCAATGCCCTGCTTGAGACCACTGCGTCCGGGCTCCGGTTGACCACCACCGATCTCGAGGTTGCGATTCGTTGCGAGATCGAGGCCAAGGTGGAAAAACCCGGCGCGACCACTCTTCCGGCCCGTCGGCTGGCCGCCATCGTGCGCGAACTTCCCGCTTCCGAGATCACGGTCGAGACCGATTCAAAAAACATTTCCACTCTTCGCTGCGGAGCGAGTTACTTCAAAATTTTTGGTCTGGCCAAGGATGAGTTTCCCGCTTTCCCGTCCTTTAAGGAAGCCAAGTCCTATACGATGAAGCAGGCGGATTTGAAGGATGGGCTGCGCAAGACCTCCTACGGCATCTCAATCGATGAAACCCGCTACGTCCTCAATGGCATTCTATTTTCCCTGAAGGAAAACAAACTGACCCTGGTGGCGACGGATGGTCGCCGACTGGCCCTCTTCGATACCGATCTCGAATTTCCCCTGAGTCATGAGCGCGATTTCATCGTCCCAACCAAAGCGATTACCGAACTGCAACGGCTTCTGGGCGAGGACGGCGAGGTCCAGATCTCGGCCGCGGAAAATCTGGTGTCGTTCGAACTCAATGGCTCGCAGTTGGTGACGAAACTGGTGGAGGGAAATTATCCCAACTACCGCCAGGTCATTCCCGGTGAGGCCAAGGAGCGTGTGACCCTGGAGCGCGAGGCCTTCCTCACCAGTGTCAAACGAGTCGCTCTGCTCAGCAATGACAAGACGAGTTCGGTGCGCCTGAGTTTTTCCAAAAACAATCTCGATATTGCCGCCAACACCCCCGAAGTTGGTGAGGCCAGCGAGTCCATCGCTGTTGCCTATCGGGGCCGGGACATCTCCATTGCCTTCAATCCGGAATTTCTCATGGACCCCCTGCGCAATCTCCCCGACGACGAGATTCATATTGAATTGATCGATGAGATGAGCCCCGGGGTGATCAAGATCAATACCCCGTTCCTCTACGTCATCATGCCGATGAGGGTGTCGGTCTGAAGTTTGTAGAATTATGAATAAAGTTTTAAGCTGTCGTGAAGATCGGGCTTAAAACTTTCTTCTTAAAACTTAAAACTTTTTCATGAATCTCTGGGGCATCGATCTGGGCGGAACCAAGATCGAGGGAGCCATTCTGGATCCCTTCCACCCGGAGCAGACCCAGCACCGCCTCCGCGTGCCCACCGGTGGAGATCAGGGCTACGACCATATTCTTTCCCAGATCGAGACAGTGGTCAAAGAGCTGGAAACAGCCTCCGGCACGACACGGCCCGCCATACTTGGAATCGG
>CALBXK010000406.1 GCA_937890535.1 uncultured Spartobacteria bacterium | reverse complement strand
CGAACTCTTTCTCGTCTATAGCCGGATGATCCAGAAGGTTGTGGGGTATCCCGTGCGCACCGGCCTCAACGGGCACGACCACTTCGATTTCACGAAATTCACCGATTTGATGTCGTCGGGAAAACTCTATGGTCTCACCGGAAAGCTTGATGCCGAATACTTCCACTGCGTGGGGCCGGAATTACGCCAGTCCTTTTCCAACGACACCGCTTACCTCATCTCACCGGCGTCCCTGATGGAACTCAACGACGACATGAGGACGCCGGTCAATCAGGAGCGCCTCGCCTGGAAGGCGCTCTTCGGCGGAGCCAAGGGGTTTGACTGGGAGGCCAGCTTCCCCTCCTCCGGCTCCCTGGGCGGGTACTCGACGTTCACGCCGGATCTCTCGGAGCCTTTGCCTTTCGCGAAAAACATCTTCGCCCAGGTGCGTTTCCTGCAGGCCGGCATCGGGGAGCTTTGCAATGTGTCCAGGCCCCTCCGCAGTCCTGTCGCCATCCTCTGGGACCCGGTCGAGCATTATGTCTCGCGTACCATCCTGCGACAGAAAAATTCTTTTTCCGGCGGCCCATTCAGTAACGTGGATGCCGACGGGGGCGCGATTACCGACGCTCTGGTGCTGATGAAAAATCTCCGCATCCGTCCTAAATTTGTCAGCCCGCAGCAGGTGGCCGACGGGCTCCTGGCCCGGGATGGCTATCGCGCCGTGATCCTGCCTTATAATAAGGGAATGAGCGACGAAGTGGCTGCCGTTCTGAAGGACTTCGTGAAGTCCGGCGGCGTATTGATCGCCGACAACGAACCCGGCTCGCGTTCCCGGTTCGGCCGTTCTCTCGACAAAGGCCTGCTCGCCGACATGATCCCCGGCTTTGACAAGGAGGGAATCCATCCCTTCGGCAAAGGCGTCGCCGCCTACCTGCCCGATGCCATCAACGGCTATCTTGGCCGCATGGCAAAAGGCGATTACTCCGGGTCCGATGCCGTCGGCCATGTGCTGAAAAAATATGCCGGCGTCCGCCCCTTCGCGGAACTGCTCGATGAGCAGGGTCGGCCGCGTCGTGATACGCTGATGCCGGTCTGGCAAAATGGCTCCCTGCGCCTGCTGGGCCTGCTGCGGGCCTCGACCAGTGATGGCCACCAGACAGGACCCACCACCGTCAAGCTGCCTCAAGCCTACCATATTTGGGATGTCCGCGAGGCCAAATACATCGGTTATCAGGACTCCTTCACGCTCGACCTCACATTGTCTCCCAAACTCTATGCGCTCCTGCCTGCCAATCCGCAAAAGATCGACCTCGCCCTTGATGCGGTAGAATATGAACCGGAAGGGAGCGTCCGGGGATCGGTGACGGTGCAGTTCGACCCGCAGCATGCGTCCCACATCGACGACCTCGCTCAGGTCATTCATGTCGCCGTTTTTGCTCCCGATGGCAGGGAACTGGAGTATTATCGGCAAAATGTCATCTTCGATGGTGCCCAGGCCGCCTTTTCCTTGCCGATCAGCTATTCGGAAAAAACCGGCACCTACCGCGCCAAAGTCTCCTATCCCCTCACGGGCCTCGCCACGGAAAAAACTTTTAAGATCGGTCAGGCCAAAATGGTTTCTGAAACCAAACAGGAAAATAAAAAATGAAAATGAAAATATACTATGTATTAGGTGCGGGGTTGGTGTTGGGATTGATGGCAACGACAGGTCGACTGGCGGCGCAGGATGGCGACAATTTGTTTGCCAATCCCGGTTTTGAAGACACCAAAGAGGTCGATCTGACCTCGGGCTATTTTAACAGTGCCATCAACCAAGGGGTCAACCTGGGCGACGAGATGGTCGTCCAGATTCCCGTGAATTTCGATCAATTCTCGGCGACCAAACTCTTCAAGGTTGTTTCCGGCAAGCCCGGTGAAGACGTCCATTCCGGCAACAACGCGCTGCTCATCGACGGGGGATTTTATGATCGATGCACATTTCCCGTGCAACCCGGGGAAATAATCGAAGTGCACTACTTCATCAAGGTGCCCGACAGCACGGGAGATAGCAGCGTTAAAGTGGGGGTCTCGTTCAATCTTCCGGGGCCCGACGGCGTATCCCTCGGGATGATTGAAGCGAAGGAGCCGCAGGTGCAAGTATTTCCGGGCTCGGGGTGGAATGAGATCATCCAGGAAATGGTGGTGCCTCCCTTGGAAAATATCAACACGGCGGTCTTTCGCTTTGCCAGCACCGCTCCGGTTCTCCTTGATGATGTCGTCGTCCGTCTCCAGCATTAAACCGATGCAGTACTCCCGCTGCCTTCCGCATGGCGCGACGCTCGTCGCGGAAGGCGCGGCGCTGCGTTTTTACGCCACGCTGGCGCCGGGGCTTTACTGTCTTGAGGTCGATGCCGACGCTTCGATGTTTGCCTGGGATGAGCTCTACATTGATCTCCATTTGTTTGGAAATCACGGGGATCGAACCGGCCCGTGGGATTTCGATTTGACCAATGGAAATCGTCCGCTTTTGCCAAGTTATTGGGTATCCCGCAATGGACGGCGCGTGGGCCTGTGGTACTTTAACCGACCCTCTTCACGGCAAGTGGCGAAGCGCCGCCTGAAAGGGGAATTCCAATTCCGGGTCGAGGAACGGGAGGATGTCGAATGGGTTTTCGAACCCTACCGCCAGTTCTCCGTGTATTGGGAGCGGGTGTCATTCGGATTGGAAAAATATGACAGCCTCCAGACCGTTGAGCCGCAGCAGACACCCTGGAAAACATTCCTCCCGGAGTCCATGCCGCAAAATGAATTCACCGAATATTTTTTGGCTTCGGTGGACTGGTGCGCCCGCCAAACCTCCATGGGGGGACGCAGTGGCGGCCAGGCCATGCCGGTTCTGGCGGCGGAATGGAAATGGACGCGCCGGGAGGATGTCAAAGCGGCGCTGCTGCGTGGCGTCGATTATTATGTCGATCTGGACCACTGGGGGAATCCCAAGGAGGACGGCTATGGGCATGATGGCGACATGGCGGCCGCGATACCGTTCTTTGGGTTGGTCTCGACCTTGCACTGGGCGGGAGATGCGTTGGGCGAACGACACGATGCCGTTCTGAAGAAACTCGTCCACCAAGGCGATCGATTCATGGAGTTGGCCATGATTCATCGCGGCTATTGGGGGGGCTCCATTCTCCAGGACCATGGATTTTGCAGCGTGACCACATTTGCCAGCGCGGCTCTGGGCCTATTGGGCATAGTGCCCCGTGCGCAAGTGTGGTTGGAATTTCTTCTTCCGCGAATCCGCCGGTCGCTGGAAGCCCTGCCCGCTGATGGCGTAATCCCCGCCTCTTCCTATCACATGGTCTGGCTTTATTTGGAAAAAGTGGTGGTGTTCCGCGAGTTGCTGTTGCGATTTAGCGGTGAGGACATCTATCAAAGAATGGCCTTCGCCAATCTTTGCACGTCGTTGCGTCGGTTTATGCTGCCCAACGGTCAATCCTATGCGTTGCCATCGCCGCGGGGAGACGTGCATTATTTGGATGGAGCCCAGGCCTTCTTTGCGCAGATGCTTCCGAATCCCGATGCCGCGTGGTTGCTCGAGCGGCTGATGCAGCCGGCAAATATCACGCGACCACGTTTGGAATTCGCCGAATGGCACCTGCAAAAGGAATGGTTGTGGGCGATGATCTGTACCCGGAGGCCCGCAGCGGCAGAGCCGGCGCCCCCTCCGCCAAATTCCGACACCGAGATTTTTAGGGATGCGGGGGTGGCAATAATGCGAGATCAAGACTTGTGCGCCATCGCCGTATGCGGTCCGCCGGGCGGACATTCGGCCCATCGGAATGCCACTTCTCCGTGTGATCGCGCGTACCTTGCTCCGATGGCCGGACATTTTATTCTGTTGGATGGCGACCAATTGATTCTTCGCACGGCGGAGGGGGGCTATCAAATGAAAACCGAGCTAGGAAACGTGCTGCTGGTCAACGGAGGTGGGCAAAATGGCGATATTGGCATGCCCATGAGCTATCCTGACGTGGAGTGGTCGGGCGAAGGGTTTATGCAGGCGGAGACGCAACCGGCAATTTGCTGCGATCTCAAACCCGCCTATGCGGGAATGGCGGCCTACACGCGGGAAATATTCTTTAGAAACCACGAATTCTTTTTGCGGGATGAGGTGACTCCGTCGGAGTCCTGCGATTTGGAATGGCGTTTTCAATTAGACGGCGCGACGGAACTGAGCGAGGAGAGCGACTTGCATTGGCGGGCCAAAATCGGTGATCGCACGTATGAACTTCATTTTCAGATCGTCGGCGCACAGGCCACATCGCGTTCGCAGAATACGCATACGGTCTGGGGATATGTGAAAACGGACGCCCAACAGGAATGCCGACATATCGCAGTTTGCGCGCGAAAGTGTGATCGTCCAATCGAATGCCACCTGCGTCTGGCACGGCTCGAATAATTTCGTGAACAGCATGGAGATCACAGAAACGGCCGCCAGCCCCGCGGGCTTGTCTTACACCTCCGCGCCGTATCGCTGGTGCGACGGTTTGCCTTTGGGAAATGGCCTGCTCGGCATGGTGATCTGGGGCGCGACGCGGTCGCTGAATCTGTCCCTTGATCGCAGCGACCTCTGGGATGATCGTCCGCATCCTCTTGTCCGCGATCCTCACTATCGCTGGAAAACCGTGACCGACTTTGTGCGTCGTGACCTTCATAAGGAAATGCGCGAGCGACTTCAGGACCGCTTTTGCCCGAATCCCACGCCTACGCGTACGGGCGGCTGTCGTCTTACCCTCGACTTCGGCCAGGAGGCCTTTCTGGAGGATTATTCCGCAGAGCTTGATTATCAAACGGCGATTGCGCGGGCGCGTTGGAAACGGCGGGCATCCACCGTCTCCCTTGAAGCGTTTGTCCACGCGGAAATACCCGTGATTGTAATCCGCATTCGCGGCATGCGGCCCGTCGTGAAATTCCATTCGCGGTTCATGCGGGATTGCGCGGCCTATGCCCACGAGAGCAAGCCTCCTTACGCGACCAACCTGCCGTCGAAACTGGGCTATCCTCCGCCCGATTTTTCGCGGGCAAAGGACGGTGTGCACTGTGTCTTGCAAAGGATGCATGGGGAGCAGGGCTGTGCGCTGGCCTGGCAACTCCGCCATCACGATGGCGATTGTGTTCTCATGGCGAGCTTCGTTACGGGCGACTCGACCGGGGAAGCCGCCGAAAATGTCCGCCTGGCCTTTGCACAGGGCGTGGAAGCCTTGCGCACGAGCCATCGACAATGGTGGAGCTCTTTTTGGAACCATGTCCCGGAAGTCAAGCTGGCGGATGAAAAGATCGAGTGGATTTGGCGCACGGGCGTCTATTTTATGGGGGCCAATGCCCGCGGCAAAGGTCCGCCGGTTGCCCTGCATGGCACATGGTCGCCCGACACCTGGCTGCTCCCTCCGTGGCGGGGGGATTATCATAACAATTTCAACACCCAGCTTAGTTACTGGCCGGTCTGTCCGCTTGGCCTTTTTGAGCTTACGGAGACGCTGGCGGATTATATGCTTGCCCGCGCGGACGACTGGCGGGCCGAAACGCGGCGCATCTTCGAAGTGGAGGGGCTGTGGATTCCCGCCATGCACGGCTGGAATGGCAATATTATTCCCGGCTGCGTTGCGGTCGCGTTCAGCGTCACCTCCGGCATCTGGCTGCTGCATGCGCTTTGGCGGCATTATGAATTGACCGAAGACGACTCCTTTTTGCGAAAAATTTATTCACTGCTGAGAGACGCCTCGCTCTTCCTGCATGGCATTTTGCGACGCGGCAGGGACAGAAAGTTGCATTTTGATTTTTCGACTTCGCCGGAGTTTGAAGATTTGGACGTCCGCATGTTCGGAAAAGACAGCACCTTTGATCTTTCCGTTGTCAGGTGGATCTTCCGGACAGTCGTCGTCTCATCGGAAAAACTCCGGGCCGACACGGCCTTGCGGGCGAAGCTAAGAAAGGCGCTTTCGTCCCTCGCCGATTATCCAGTGGCTCCCGAGAAGTCCGGCCCGTGGCGCGTTTCGCCGGAGCGCGGCCTGGCCGTATGGAAGGATTTGCCCCTGATCGTGTCGCACCGGCATTTGTCCCATCTCATGCCGATCTATCCGTTCAAGGAATGGGATATCGAGAAGGATACACAGGCCAGGGCGCTCGTGTTGAATTCCCTCACGGAATTGGAGGTCGCAGGCACCGGCTTTTACACAGGGTCCACATTTGCATGGCTCTCCTGTCTGGTTGCGAGCATCCGCCAGCCGCAGCGCGCCGCCTGGCAGTTGCATCGTTTTTTCGAGATGCTCTCGGCCAATGGCTTCCACATGAACGCCGACACTGCGGAAGTGGGGTCTTCCCGTTTTCACCATGGCGTCTTGACCCTGGAGGGAAATTTTGCGGCCGTTGAGGCGGTTCACGAAATGCTGTTGCAGTGCGACGGCAGGCAAATGAGGGTTTTTCCCGCCGTGCCGGAAACATGGAAAGAAATCGAATTCCAACGAATCCGTGCGCGGGGAGGCCTGGTTGTCAGCGCGAAACGGCAGGCGGGCAAAGATCGAATACAAATCATTTCCAAAAAAAATCGATACCTGGAACTGCTGCTGAATCCCGGCTGGCAAGGCAAAGAAATCAAGATGAAAAAACAAACAAATTCCACCGCTTCATCGGCGGCAAAGATCAGGCTTCGATTACCGGCGAATACTCTTGTCGTCATCGAATGTGCTCTGGATCCAAACTTTCGTCAAACCGTCACAACATGAGCAACCAGGGACTATTCAGCATCTATGAACTTGGCCGGCTGGGTGCCAATCTGGATCACCCCGAATGCGTCGCATGCGGTCCGGACGGAAAACTTTACGCGGGAAGCGAATCCGGAGACGTCTTTCGGCTGGATCCGGACACCGGCCTCCAGGAAACAATCGGCCATGTGGGCGGATCCATCGGAGGAATCGCGCTCGATGGCGGGGGCAATCTCTATGAGTGCAACTACGGGAAATGCGTCGTGCAAAAACTATCCATCGACGGAAAGGCCTCTTTGTTTAGCGAAGGGAGCGAAGGATGCAAAGCGGTCTATCCCAACTACCCCGTTTTCGACCGGCAGGGGAATTTATTTTATAGCGACTCCGGAGACTACTATCGACCGGGCGGCCGCATCTTCGTCGTACGCCGGGGAGGCCGTACGGAGTTAGCCTCCGGCAGCCATCTTCACTTTCCGAATGGCCTTGCCATCGATCCGGAGGGCCAGTGGCTTTATGCGGTGCAAAGTATCGCTCCGAACATCATCCGCTTTCCGCTGCGGGATGGCGCACTGGGGGAGCCGGAAATTTATCTGCCTCTGTCAAATTGCGTGCCGGACGGTCTGGCCTTTGCGGCGTCGGGGAATCTTTATGTCGCCTGCTACGTTCCAGATTGCATTTTCCGCATTACGCCACGGCGAACCTTGGAACTGGTGGTGCGCGACCACGGCGCGGATTTCCTCACGCGCCCGACCAACGTCGCCTTCCGACCTGGCGACCCCAACCTCTATTACGCGAACCTTGGCGGCTTTCACATCGGCAGCGTTCCCGTCGGTGAATACGGCGCGCCTTTGCATTTCCCAACGCTTGCTTGAACTACCATGAAGATCACACAAATCGAAACCTACATTGCGAGCATTCCCTATTGCGACCAGGAAATTAGTGCCCGGGTCAACCGGGGGGGCGTGACCGATGTCGTGGTAAAGATCGTCACCGACGATGGCCTGATCGGCTGGGGCGAAAGCTGTAGCGGCGCGGACGTGAAATCCGTCGAATGTGCCGTACAATCGGCCCGTCCGTTCCTCCTGGGCAGGTCACCCTGGGACCACGAGCAGATCTGCCGGGATTTCTTTATGCGCGGCCTTTGGGATTATCGTCCGATGACGGGAAACTTTGCCTTTGCGGGCATCGACATGGCCCTTTGGGACATTTGCGCGAAATCCGTCGATCAGCCGCTGTATCAATTCTTCGGGGGCCTTGCCCGGACTTCGGTAAATTATTTTGCCTATCTCAAGCAAGGCAGCCTGGAAAGCGTGCGCAAGCAATGCCGACAGAACATGCGGCGCGGATGCACCGTCTTTTACATCAAGGCTGGTATCGATTTTTTCGCCGAGAAAGAAATGATCCGGGTGATTCGGGAAACCATCGGTGAGACGTCCAAAATCCGTATCGACGCAAACGGTGCATGGTCCGTGAACGAAGCACTGCGCAACCTTGCGGAATTGGACGAATGCCGGCTCGATTTCGCCGAACAGCCGGTTGCCGCCGAGCCCGTGCGCAATATGGCCGAACTGAGGGCGCACACGGCGGTGGCCCTCTGCGCAAACGAAGGTCTAGGGAGGATTTCCGATGTATGGGAAGTGATCCGCGCACGGGCTGCAGACGTGCTCAATTTCAGTTCCTATTGGGTTGGATCGCTGGCAAATTTTCACCGGCTGGCCCATGCGGCGAATTGGGAGGGCCTTCGTGTTTGCAAGCATACGCATGGCGAGTTTGGCCTGGCCGCTGCCGCGCACCATCAACTCCTTCTGACTCTGCCAAATATCGTGGATGGTCACCAGGAAACTGCGTCAACAATGGAAGGCGACATCCTTACTGAGGATTTGCCGATCATCCAAAGCGCGGATTGGGGCGTTCCGGCGGGCACCGGACTCGGAGTGACCGTTCATGAGGGCCGTCTGCAGGAAGCCGTGGAACGCTACAATCGAGACGGTCAATTTTTGCCTCATCAAACGGAGATCTCGTCAGCCTTATGAGCGGGGATATTTCACTTCATGGAAAAACGGCTCTCGTCACCGGCGGGGGTGCCGGGATCGGAAAGGCGGGATGCTTGAGGTTCGGTCGCGGCGGGGCCCGTGTCGTGGTGGCGGACCTGGATCTGTCGAAGGCCGAGGAGGTCGCGCTCACCCTGCGAAATGAGGGTTGCCAGGCGATCGCCGTCGGGTGCGATGTACGTGATGCGAAAAGCGTCGAATCAATGGTCGATGCCGTGCTCTCGGAATTCGGCCGGTTGGATGTATTTTTTCATAACGCGATGAATGTCCAATTGGTGAACAACCGGGATGCGCGGTGCCCCGATCTCGAGGATGAGGTCTGGCAGGAAATTATTCAGCTTGTCCTCACGGGCACCTTTTATTGCTGCAAGCACGTGTCGCGTGCGATGTTCCGCACGAAGGGAGGTTCCATCATTCTCACGGCGACGGTGGATGCCCTGATCGGGCAAGCTGGATTGGATGCTTACTCAGCGGCAAAGGGGGGAGTGATCGCCATGACCCGCTCTTTGGCAGCGGGCGTCGCGGCGGACGGCATCCGCGTGAATGCGATTTGTCCCGGCTTTGTCCGTACCGAGGCGCAGAGGTACTGGATGGACGATGCGATTGCGTTTCAATCGATTCGGAACATGCATTTACTGGAGGTACCTGGTCCCGACGAGATTGCTTCCTTCGCCGCGTTCCTGGCTTCCGATCTGGCAAAGGCAATGACCGGCGGCATCCATCCCGTGGACGCGGGCTATCTGGCATTCAAAGGCCGCGAGACCATGAACCTCATCCAGCAAAATAAGCCTAAAGATATCTCCGACAGCAGCATGGGCCGGACTCCTTAGAAATATCCCTCGTACAGGATTTTCCAACGACGCAAAATGATAGTCGATTATACTGGGAGGCGGAGGAGAGGGGCTGGAGCCATCCGGCTGGCCATTTTTTTCTGGTTGCTTGTTGCCATCGTGCCTTCCGCACGGGCTGGGGAGCCTCATGAGGAAGATGTCACCGTCAAGGTATTTAATCTGCCCAGTCCCCGAGACACGAGCCCCGCCAACATCGCCGACGTGCGTGTGCTGAAGCGCTTTCAGGAACTTAACCCCCACATCCGCCTGGAAGCTTCGACGCAGATTCAAGTCGCAGGCGCGGGAACGGACGCGGCCTCGCTCATGGCCATCGCCGGAGGGATGTCGCCCGACATTATCTATGTCAACTTCCGGCAATCGGACACATATATCCAACAACACAAGTGTCCGGTTATAAGTTCCACAATGTCAATTGGTTAGAATCCATGGACTC
>CALBXK010000405.1 GCA_937890535.1 uncultured Spartobacteria bacterium | reverse complement strand
GGTCGGGCGGTGGCGGCGGACGCTCTACATTTTCTTCCACCGGCACGGGCATCGCCGGCTTCCAAAAAAGCTCGTACGAATAATACACCGACCCACCAAGAATCGCCGCCACTAGGAAAAAAATGACCAGGATGCGAAAAATTGTCATGATCTCATGATCCGAATGATCGAAATGATCTTGTGAGTAGAATAGGGCAATCTGACGAAGAAATCAAATTTAAGCGGTTTTCCCCCGGTTGGGAAAAGCCGAGATCCGAAGGCGATCAAATGAGTCCGCGCCGTTTCCATTCGTCCATATTCTCGCCTGAAGAACGCTGGATCAAATCCATGGTAAATTTCAATAGACACACTTCCCAGGCATCATCCACCCCGGAGATGAGCGCTGCGGTGGGATCATTCCAGGAGGCGATATCTTCCTTGAGGCGGCCGACAACGGTTTCAAGGGAATCCCTCACCACATTCTGTTCCAGATCGGTTTTCTTAAACTGAAATCCATAGCGGAGAACCTTGAATGCCTGAGGATTTTCCTCCACCCAATCGGCATATTCCCGGGCCGAATCTCCAAACCCATCCAGCAGCATTTTTCGAAAATGGTGCGGGGAAACGATCCGGGGTCGTTCGGCCTCAATCCGCCCCCCGCGAATCCGCACTGCATTCACCTCGTCCATCAATTCGCTGACGAGGAGAAACCGAAAGCTCGTCGAGCCAAAGGTCTCGATCGCCTTTTCGGGTTGCACCACCACGCGGGTGCTCTCCATTGCGTAACGAAAATCATGCTCCTCAATCATCGGCGGATCATAGGGGAGCCGTGGCCAGGTGCAATAGCCGTTGTCGGGATTTGACAAGCAGGGGATTTCTGTTTTCTAGATTGGTGATGAACGACGAGATTGTGCCTGCCAAAAGTTCGAACCGCCCTCCGGGATCCGGCTGGCACTACGAAGGTTTTCCCATGGCGTACTGGGTTGAATTTCTCCCCGGCTATGGATTTCACGAGGGATCGGTCTGGCCGAGCCCGCGCACCCACGGATGCCTGCGCCTCCACAAGAACGACGCCGCCGATTTCTACGCGCTCGTGAAGTTGGGCACCCCGGTGAATATTGCCAAGAGTCAGCCCGAAGACAAATCCCTGGGGGCAAATTTCAAACGTCCGAAGGATTTCACCAAGCCGGATCCGCCCAGATCCTTTATGACTTCTCCGAAGTATTTTAACAGAATCAAGCAAGCCGAGGTCATCAGCCAGTGAGCGCAACCCCCGCCCGGAAGAAGATCAACCTGAGAACGCCGGACGTGATGTCCCGCGTTCAGGCCCAAGTGGAAAGCCATTATCGAAGCGAGACCGTGGAGCGAATCCGCGCCCAGGGTGGCGTGATGCGGCAGGGCAGCACCGTCATCCGCCTCGCCAAGGAATTTGGGTTTTGCTACGGAGTGGAGCGCGCCATCGACCTCGCCTATGCCGCCAGAAAGGTATTCCCCGACAGCCGGATATCCCTATTGGGTGAGATTATTCACAACCCCGATGTCAACGCCCAGATCACCGCCATGGGCATCCGGCAACTTGCGGCGCATCCTGACGACAAGGATATCGCGACCCTCACTCCCGAAGACGTGGTCCTCATCCCCGCCTTTGGAGCGGAGGTGTCCACCGTCGAAGCCGTGAAGGCACGTGGATGCCAAATTGTGGACACCACCTGCGGCGACGTCATGAGCGTGTGGAAACGGGTTCGCCAGAACGCCGCCGAAAGTGTCACAAGCGTCATTCATGGCAAGGCGATCCATGAGGAAACCCGGGCCACCGCCTCCCGGGCCCTTGGGCCGGACCGCCAGGGCCAGTACCTCATCGTCCTCGATCTCGCAGAAACGGATGCCGTCTGCGAAGCCATCCGCCAGGGCTGCGACAAGGCCGTGTTTCTTCAGCATTTTCAGAATGCAATCTCGCCGGGTTTTGACCCCGATATTCACCTGCAAAGAATCGGGGTGGCCAACCAAACCACGATGTTGCGCAGCGAGACCGAGGAAATCCAAAATCGCATTCGGACCGCGATTACGGAACGCGATGGAGGCAGTTCCGCGAATTTTCGATATTTCGATACCATCTGCGGCGCCACCCAGGATCGTCAGGATGCGCTCTTTCAGCTTCTCGACGAATCGCTGGATCTCCTTCTCGTGGTCGGAGGATACAACAGTTCGAATACGAGCCATCTGGTCGAAATTGGCGAAAAAACGATCCCCACCTGGTTCGTCCGCAACGCGGACTGCCTTGTCTCAGGAGAGGAAATTCGGCATTTCGATTTGCATCGCGGGGAGGAAATCCTGAGTGCCGGTTGGTTGCCGGAGAAGCCTTCCCTCACCGTGGGGATCACGGCCGGGGCCAGTTGTCCCAATAATCTCATCGAGGATACGATCCGACGGATCTTGGAACTGCGCGGAGAACAGATCGACGGCGAATTTCGGAACGCGGAGCGCGAATTAAAAGCCTGACCGTCTCATCACTCATCACTCATCACTCATCACTCATCACTCGTCACTCGTCATTCTCGCCAAGCGTGCTGCGATAACGGAGAACCCGAGAAATTTCGCCGCCGCGGCCTGTGACGCGATGACTGCCTGGCGACAGACCGCATCGTCCTCCAAGAGCTGTTGGGCAATTTCCGTCAAAGTGTCGACATCGCGCCCAAATCCGGAGGAACCGGCGAAAGCCAGTCGCTCCACGGCGCCATCGCCACCCACGCAAGGAAGCCGACAGAGCAAGGCGTCCCCCGCCACTTGACCGGGCACCGCACTGCGATCGAGTTGGAATACGATGCGATGCTTCGCCATCAAACGCAAATATTCGGGATATGGCAGGGGACCCTCCACGACCCGAATTTCCGGAGAGATCGCCAGCAGCAAACGCTCGTCGGCACCACCTTCGGTGTTGATCACCGTCATCGGCACGTTCATCCGGCAGGCGGTGGCAACCGCCAGGAGGTGATTGCGGGAGGACACGTCAAATTGCCGGGTGCCAATGAAGATCCCCACCCGCTGGGCAGAAGGAACGGAGAAATCCCATTCCGGTTCCTCCACCGGATACGGGGTCGGAACGAATTCCCCGGACCGGCATCCGGCTTGGCGATAAAGCGAAACCAGTTCCGAGGTGCTTGATAGGAAGGCATCCGCCTCGCGACAGATCTCCTGAAATTTCCCCAAGCGCCTGGCATTCCCCAGGGTCTCGCTGACCTGATACAATCCGGATTCCTTCCAAGAGATGTACACCTGCCGGTTCTGACGGCGCAATTGTTGAACTGCCAACAAAGCCTGGGACAATCCGTTCCGGCGCAAAAGCACCAAAACCCGCTGCACCTTGTCTGGGATGTCGTCCACGGCGCGATAAAACCCCCCGTGGCAGCAGGCGGCGAAAGCGTGGTAATTGACCGGAGGATGCCCAACATCTCCGGGTAAACCCGCCCCGGCCTCAAACTCCCGTGTCTTGTCCCGGCCCCCGGGATTGAGCACGGCGAAGGTTCCCCTCGTCGGCACGGAACTCATTCGGAAGAATTCAGGCTCCGGGCCTCCGCCTTGTGTTTTTCCCAGAGTCGGTTCATTTCCTCCGGCGACGCCTCTTCGATCGGACGCCCCCCAGCGGCGACTTCCGCTTCCACCGCTTGAAATCTCCGGATGAATTTGCTCGTGGCCGCAGCCAACGAAGTTTCCGCATCCACCTTGAGCTTGCGGGAAAGGTTCACCATCGTGAACAAGACATCGCCCATCTCCTCTTCGATGGCCCGCAATTTTCCGGCGGCAAGCGCCTCCTGCAATTCTGCAATTTCTTCATGGACCTTCTCAAATACCGGACCGCTTTCCTCCCAGTCGAATCCGACCCGGCCGGCCTTGCGTTGCGCATTTTGCGCCCGCATCAATGCCGGCAACGAGGCCGGCTGACCATCCATCACGGACGCACGATCACCTTTTTCCTCCCGTTTGATCTGCTCCCACTGCCGCAGGACGTCCCGAGTGTCCCCTGCCTTGGCCTCTCCAAAAACATGGGGGTGGCGTCGAATCAATTTTTCACAAATTCCTTCGACGATCTCCTCAAAGGAAAACACCCCCCGCTCGCCGGCGAGGTGGGCATGCATCACCACATGGAGGAGGAGGTCGCCCAATTCCTCCCGCAGATTCGCATCGTCGGAACGTTCAATCGCCTCCACAGTTTCGTAGCATTCCTCAACCAGGGCCGCGCGCAGACTCTCGTGGGTCTGTTCGCGATCCCATGGACATCCCTCTGGTCCTCGCAGTTTAGCGACAATTTCGCGCAAACGGGATACGTCGCTCATATCCGCCAGAGGGAACTTCGACTGCCTCCAAATTCGCTGACCTCATCGGACGATCTCCTCACCACATAAATCATCAGACTGGTCACGACGATAATGGTGGAAAAATACACCAGACAGGCAAACCAGGCCGGCAACTCATGGACGGCCAGCGAGTTGTAAAACACGCTCCAGGACGTGATCGGCTCCTTGGCGTGGACAAAGATCTTCAGCGTCCACGCGATGATAATGATGGCAAAAATAAAGACATAATTCCGTTTCAACCGACGCGCGACCGCTTCCAATTTACTGATCTTGAAGGATGGTAAAATCAAATCCTCGCACACCAGACGTCGCCATTCCCCGTCCAGCAAGCTCCGACTCTGCGAGATCATCGGCACCAAGAAGTGGGATTCCAACATCCGCACCCGTCCCCGAAAGGCGTCGTAGAACCGATAGCGCCGCGCCTCAATCCACAACATGATCCAGACCAGCGCCAGATTGAAGAAGAAGACAATATGGGGCACTTGGGAATAAGTGAATGCCACTGTGATGATACCGGTCGTACTGGTGATTGCCCAGGTCGTCGTCACATCCAGACGTTGCCGCCAGACCATGATCCGACCCAATTCTCCGCGATAAAAATGGATCATCGCGTTGACGTAGCACGGGTCATTCAGATCCGGGAGCGGCATTCCCGAGGTATCGGTCTCCGGCTTCATCGACGACCCCGCGGTTGGGAGCGGTCCAGACGGCATCTCAGCTTCCTCAGGCATCAATCCCGCCGCTCCTTTTCCAACAAAACCGCCCTCGCCTGCTCAAGCTTTTCCCTTTCGCCCCGGGTCAGACTGCCAATCCCCCGCCGGGCAATCTTTTCCAGAATAGGATCGATGGATTCATGCATTTCAGGTTTCTCAGTCGGTTCCGGCCGCACAACCCTGAGGTTCTTTTCCGAATGGCGGCGTCGGAGCGCTTCGGAGATTCCGATGGTCTGAAGACTCGAAACGCCCTCGCATCGCAGCCAGGCCGCGGCAACCGCCGCAGTCCACCATAACATCGCCAGTTCCACCCACGCCTGACTCGACAACCAAATCAGGGAAGAGATTCCCAGAAATGCGATGGCAATCCAGCGCGCCTCAATGCCAAAGAAGAATTGAGCCCGGGGATAGATCATGACAAAGGATAAAAAGACCGCGAAACTCAGAGCGCCGGATCCGAAATTAACGCCCACCGGAATCCCTAACAAGGACAGGATCGAAAGCAACACTGGAACCGACAACACCAGCAGTCCGCAGAGCCAGGCAAAGGAACGCCTCCCCAGAAAGGACTCCACGTCCCGCCCAAACCAAGCAAACATTACGATCTGAAGGATCGCAAGGCCCGGAGGAATGACAAACGCGTAGGTCACATACCGCCAGACACTTCCGGTCGCGAGCACATCCGGGAAAGAGAACAGCAACGGCCTCAGAATGGCATTTGCTTCAATGGCATCTCCTCCCACCGCCATGGCAAACGCGGTCAGGATCATGGCCGCGATCTGGACTCCCGCCAGCACTGTCGCCAAATAGACCGGAAACTTGCCAACCCATGTGAGGGGCTCATTTCCGCCAAAGTTCCGGTTCGCGATCATTTCCTTTTCAGAGTGTAATTCTCCCCAATTTCTGAAACAAGAAGGAAACATTCCCCTTTCCCGAGAAAGATTTCTTGATTTTTTGCATTTATAAGTAATTCTAATAAATAACATCGTTATGAAAACCACCCCTGAACTTGGAAGCAGCCAGTCAACCAACCCCGCCGTGGTCGAATGGGTCAACGCCCTCGCCACCCTTGCGACCCCGGACGCAATTTTTTGGTGCGACGGCTCAGAGGCGGAAGATCAACTCATGCGCGCACGCATCGTGGAGTCCGGGGCCGGCCGTTGGTTGGATGCCAAGAAGCGTCCCAATTCCCTCCTGGTTCTGAGTGATCCTCGGGATGTCGCGCGGGTGGAGCAGCGGACGTTCATCTGTTCGACGTCCCCAAAAGACGCTGGCCCGACCAACAATTGGGAAGATCCCCGCACCATGAAAACCCGCCTCGAAGGGTTGTTTAAAGGCTGCATGAAGGGCCGCACGCTTTACGTGGTGCCTTTCTGCATGGGACCGTTGGGATCGCCGATTGCGCAATACGGCATCGAGTTGACCGACAGCCCCTATGTGGTGGCAAACATGCGCATCATGACCCGGATGGGCGCCGCCATCTACAAGCAAATCCAAGGTGAAGAAACCTTCGTCAAGTGCCTCCACTCCGTCGGCTATCCCCTCGAGGGTCGTGAGGACGTGCCGTGGCCCTGTAATCCTGCGGACACCTATGTCACCCATTTCCCGGAGGAGAGGCTCATTATGAGCTACGGATCGGGCTACGGCGGCAACGCCCTCCTGGGAAAGAAATGTTTTGCGCTTCGCATCGCTTCGGTGATGGGACGAGACGAAGGCTGGATGGCCGAGCACATGCTCATCCTGGCGGTCAAGGCACCCGACGGCACCAAGACCTGTGTCACCGCCGCGTTCCCCAGCGCCTGCGGAAAGACAAATTTTGCCATGCTGATTCCGCCCAAGGAACTCAAGGACCAGGGTTGGGAAGTCAGTTGCATCGGCGACGATATCGCCTGGATCAAACCGGGCCCGGACGGCTGGCTCCATGCCATCAATCCCGAGGCGGGCTTTTTCGGGGTCGCCCCGGGCACTTCCCTCGAGAGCAATCCCATGGCGATGGAATCCGCCCGCAAGGACACCATTTTCACCAATGTCGCCCTCACGGACGATGGTGACGTCTGGTGGGAGGGAATGACCAAGGAGCCCCCGGCTCACCTCATCGACTGGAAGGGCAAAGATTGGACCCCTGGCCAGAAGGACGCCGACGGAAAACCGATTGTTTCCAGCCACCCCAACAGCCGCTTCACCGCTCCGGCCGGCAATTGCCCCATCATGGATGTTGATTGGGAAAACCCCGACGGCGTTCGCGTCAGCGCCATAATCTTTGGGGGGCGCCGCGCCACAACCATGCCCCTAATTTTTCAGGCCTTCAACTGGATCCACGGAGTCTATCTGGGCGCCACCGTCGGATCAGAAATGACCGCTGCCGCTGCCGGCACCCTTGGCCAGGTCCGCCGCGATCCCATGGCCATGCTCCCGTTCTGCGGATACAACATGGGCGACTATTTCGCCCATTGGCTCGAGATGCGAGGCAAGGTGAAACACCTACCCCGTATCTTTCACGTCAATTGGTTCCGAAAAAATGCCGACGGAAAATTCCTCTGGCCCGGCTTCGGAGACAACATGCGGGTTCTCAAATGGATTGTGCAGCGCTGCGGCATTGGAGCCCACGCCCTCGAAACGTCCATCGGTTGGGTCCCGCAATACGAAGACCTCGACATGACCGGAGTGGAGAAGGACATCACCCCGGAGAAATTTTCCGAACTCCAAACCATCGATGAGGACGAATGGAAGCGCGAACTCCTCATGCAGGACGAGTTGTTTTTCAAACTCTATTCCAACCTGCCGAAGGAAATAATCTTCCAGCGCGAGCTCCTCCTCTCCCGATTGTAAGACGTCGCAGGGCTTGAAAGCCCGGCCGTTGGTTGAAAGCCCGGCCGTTGCTTCGCATCCGTTACGGCGCATCCGTTGCTTCGCATCCGTTACGGCGCATCCGTTACGGCGCATCCGTTGCAGTAGCGTTTCAGCTTTTTAGCGTTTCAGCTTTTTCAAAGCCTCCTCCCGGCGGCTTGCAGCAGGCCCGCCGCCTTGTCGAGCGTCTCCTGCCATTCCTCGGCCGGAACAGAATCCGCAACGATCCCGGCTCCAACGTGAAAAGATACCGATCCGTGACCGAAAACCGCGGTACGAATGCCGATATTGAATTGGCTTTCTCCGTTGTATCCAAAATAACCGATGGCACCAGTGTACAGTCCCCGAGGGTGAGTTTCGAGTTCTGCAATGATCTCCAGTGCACGTTTCTTGGGTGCCCCGGAGATCGATCCCCCTGGGAAACAAGCCCGCAAGGCCGCCGGATGCGACACCTCACTTCGGAGCGAGCCTTGGACAGTGGACACGAGATGATGCACCTGCTCGTAACTTTCAAGTTTGAGAAGTTCCGGCGCTGACACACTGCCATACTCACAGACCCGACCAAGATCGTTGCGCTCCAGATCGGTAATCATGACCAGTTCCGCCACCTCTTTGGGAGAGGTGAGAAGGTCAAAGGCATTTCGTTGGTCACGTTGCGCGTCGGAGCTTCGGGGTCGGGTGCCCTTAATCGGACGGGTCAGGATATGCCGATCGGAAATCCGCAGAAAACACTCCGGCGATGCGGAGGCGACCTGAGTCCCCCCCAAGTCCATAAAGGCTGCGTGAGAGACGGGGGAGTGGTGACGCAAGGACTCATAGAACGGCCAGGCGTCGCCGGAATATTCGGCCTCCATCCGGTGAGAAAGGCAGACCTGGTAGATGTCACCAGCGGCAATGTACTCCTGGGCTCGTTCCACCATGCCGACAAATTCCCTGCGGGAGGTCAAGGCACGAAAAGAAATAGTGGGAAAGGCCGGGGCCGGGAGGATCTCCGGAATCTCCGGGGGATTTTGCCAGGATCCGGACCGGTGATGATAAATGTGCAGATCGTCGTAAAATCCAAACCGGAACCGCCCATCGAAACCAATCCAACCGATGGCCGCACCGTCCGGAACCCCGAGGTCGGCCGTGGGCCGGGCCCGGGCCGAAAGCTCCTGCTCCAGAAGCTCCCAATCCGACCCCTCTCCTTCGATGATCAGCGTGGGATCGCTGGCCAGCAGGGAAATGGACTCCGGCCCGACAAGGCTCGAATCCAAAAAAATAAATCCCGGACGCTGCCGGAGCGCCCGGGCGGCAAATTCCGGTCCGAGGCCCTCGAGGCCGGAACAAACGGACGGCGCTGAAAACGGCATATCTCCAGAAGTTGCCAAAACTTCTGCGGGCGTCGATGTTCTTCTTCTTGAGAAAATCGAGAGAGGCTGATTATCTTTGGCCCTGATGTGGTCATTTTTCCGTTTATTCATTCTCTTTTTGCTCCCGATCGCGGTTCTCACCGCCCAGGATCAGCCTCCCGCCGAACCCGCGTCCTCTCCTATTCCCACCGACTCTCCCGCCGAACCCGCGTCCTCTCCCGATCCGAGCGCAACTCCTGCAGCCGCCACCCCGGAGGAATCTTCCGAAGCTGCGACTCCAGGAGACACCCCCGCTCCGGATACAATTCCCATGGCAGGCGAGCCGACAAGCACCATCATCGGAGCCCCTCTGGATACCAACGACCTCGCCCCCGCAGATCAGGCGCTGCCCGATGAGGCCTTTACGTTGCCAAACGCCATTATTCCTGACGAATTGCCCCCAGCACCCGCCATTCCCGCAGAAAGCGAGGAAGAAAAAGAACGTCAGTTGGGCATCCTCTACCGGGAAGTCCGAATCCGCGTCGAAAAGGACCCCGATGTGCAAAGCCTCCATGATCAGGCCGGAACCGCCAAAACAATGGAAGATCGCCGCGCCGCCTTCCGGGAATATTATCGACTGCTGTTCAAAAAAATGGTCGCCGTCGACAAGAATCTTGAAGTTCGCTGCACGATCATGGAAGAAGCCTACCTTCGCCGTCTCGCCCAGGAACGCATCGAGCCGACCATCCCGCTCAATCCTCCGCCGACCCCCGAGCCACTCAATTAGCTCCAGTGATAAATCCACCCCGAAATCCCATGCCTCGCAGCTCCCTTGA
>CALBXK010000404.1 GCA_937890535.1 uncultured Spartobacteria bacterium | reverse complement strand
GTCTGCTCGTCGATTTACCGGGCGAACGATTGCACGAGACCATCCCCGAATTTCATCACACCCGCAGCCGGTATGAGGCCTTGATTCGCGCGATTGAATCGGACTCCGAAGGGCGGGTAAATTCCGTGGCCGAGGAGATCGCTTTTGCCCGTTCGCGGGAAGCGATGGTGGATAAACTCCTTGATGAACACGCCCGGGGCGACCTGCCCGAGCGCGTCACCCACAACGATACCAAGCTCAATAACGTAATGTTCGACCTCGCCAGCGGGGAGGCCATCTGTGTGATCGACCTCGACACCGTGATGCCGGGGCTTGTCCTCTATGACTTCGGAGATCTGGTGCGGACCGCGACCAGTCCAGCGCTGGAGGACGAAAAAGACCTTTCCAAAGTCACCATGCAGAGGCCGATGTTTGAAGCTCTCGCGCAAGGATATGTCGACGCCACCCGGTCATTTCTTCTTCCCGCAGAAAAGGCCCGCCTCGCATTTTCCGGGAAATTAATCACCTTCGAGATCGGCCTGCGATTTCTCACCGACTTTCTGAAGGGAGATACCTATTTTAAAACCCACCGGCCCGGTCACAACCTCGATCGCTGCCGCACCCAGTTCAAACTCGTGGAAAGTATTGAAGAGCAGGAAACCGCGATGCAGCGCTTCGTGGATACCCTATGAAAATCCTCGTCACGGGTGGCTCCGGATTTATCGGCAGCCATGTCGTCGAACACTTTCAAGGCCGGGCCGCCGTGAGAGTGTTGGATAATTTTCGCACCGGATATCGTCACAACCTCGACGGTCTGGACTGCGAAATCCTCGAAGGCTCGATCACCGACAAAAGTGCCGTTCAGCGGGCGATGGACGGAGTCGATTACGTTTTTCATCTTGCCGCTCTCGTCAGCGTTCCGGAATCCATGGAACGGATCGGCGAATGCGTTGACATCAATGTCCACGGTCTCCTCAACGTTCTTGAGGCCGCGAAGGAGGCTCAGGTTCGCAAGCTCGTCTTTGCCAGTTCCGCCGCCGTCTATGGGGAGAACCCCGAGATGCCAAAGGTCGAAACCATGCTCCCCGAGCCGCGCAGCCCGTACGCCGTCACCAAACTCGACGGCGAATATTATTGCGACCTTTTCACGCGTGAGGGATGGCTTCCCACCGCCTGCCTGCGGTTCTTCAACGTCTTTGGACCCCGTCAGGATCCCCATGGGGCCTACGCCGCCGCGCTACCAATCTTCATTGAGAGGGCCCTGGCCGGAAAAATTTTGGAAGTTCACGGCGACGGCGAGCAAACCCGGGATTTTATTTACGTGAAGGACATCGTATCCGCCCTGGCCTTCTGCGCCCTCGCCGAAGGACACACCGGAGTCTGCAATTGCGGTTATGGAAACGCCCTCTCGCTCAATACCCTGATCGAAAAAATTCTTGTCGCCACCAGATCCCCGTCCCGGATCCAATATGGCGACGCCCGCCCCGGCGACATCAAGCATTCACTGGCCTCGGCTCAGAAACTGCACACAGCGGGATGGCAGCCGGAAAGCGGATTCGATGCCGGCCTGGCCGCGACTCTGGCCGCCTTCCGCAAGGCCTCCGGATAGAGGCCGCCCCCAATTCCACGCCCGCATGCCCGCTCCAACCTCCCTCCTTCCCCACCCGGGAGATCCCCAGGAGGGGAACTCTCCCAAGGTCAGCGTTTGCATTGATGTCTGCAACTACGAGGCCTTTCTTCCGAAGGCCATCGAATCGGTGCTAGATCAGGACTTTGGTGATTTTGAGCTCATTATCGTGGACGACGCCTCGCAGGACGGCTCCTTCAGTATCGCTCAAGACTACGCCGCCCGGGACGACCGGATCGTGGCCCGAAGAAATCCCTCCAATCTTGGCATGGTGAAAAACCGCAACGTCTGCCTGCGTGCAGCCCGGGGCGAATACGTCAAAATCCTCCATGCCGATGATTTCCTCCGTAGCGAAAACGCCCTCGGAAAAATGGTGGTCGCCTTGGACCAAAATCCGGGGATAAGCCTTGTTGCCAGCGCGATGCAGGTCCTCTCCCCCTCCCTCAAAAAATCCCGCCCCCGCTTCTTCTTTGCCGACACCCGACCACTCATTGGCAGCTCCGTGATCACCCGCTGCCTGCAAGAGCGCAGAAACCTGATCGGGCCTCCCAGCGCGACCATGTTCCGCCGTCGCCTCGGGCTCCGGGGCTTCGACGAAAATTTTTTCCACGCCGCGGACTGGGAGATGTGGCTTCACCTGCTCGAGCAAGGTTGCTTCGGCGCCATTCCCGAAGCCCTCGTCACCTACCGCCAACACCAGAACCAACAAACCGAAAAAGACAAACTGACCCTGAGCCAATATGAAGACACCTTGGGCCTCCTCGACCGCTATCTCGACCGACCCTACGTCGGGCTTTCCCGGATCAGTAAAAATGCCCTTCGCCACCGGGCCGAGGCCGATTACGTCCAACGCCGCCGACAATTGAATCTCCCGGATGAGCCAAATCGGATCGCCCGGCATGGCTCCTTCCAGCTCCGTGCCCTCGCCCCCTTCTATTCCGGATACAGGCAGCTTCTCAAACTGCAGCGACTTGGGGAACGCCTCGGACAAAACAGGCGCCAGCCCAAAGCCAAAGGCAAAGACTCGCTCCCTCCCGGCCTGAATGTGGCCGGATTCTTCAAGGGAGAATACGGCATCGGTGACTCCTCGCGGGCCTTCTGCGAAGTGATTGCCGCCAGCACGATTCCGGCCGTCTTCCTCAATATTCAGAGCCGCAATCACCGCAATCAGGATCCCGGCCCCGGCAATTTTTCAAAGACCAACCCGTATGCGGTGAACCTGATGACCTTTTCCTTTGACTACGCGAGAAGATTTTCCCGCGACCAGGGTTCAAGTTTTTTCAAACACCGCTACAACATTGCCCTTTGGTATTGGGAACTGGAGCAATTTCCGCCCCGCTGGCATTCCTCCTTCGGATACTACGATGAGATCTGGACCGCCACCAGCTTCTGTCAGAAAGCACTTGCTGCCGTCGCACCCATTCCGGTCACCAGAATCGGATATCCCTTTCCCCGGGAGGAAATGCCGGCCCCGGATCGTGAGGCTTTCGGACTCCCCCGTGACAGTTTTCTCTTCCTCTTCAATTTTGATTTCCACAGCGTGGTGCAGCGCAAGAATCCAGAGGGACTCATCACCGCCTTCAGGAAAGCCTTTGGAAAAGGAAACGATGTCCTCCTCATCCTCAAATCAATCAATGCCGAGCACCATCCGGAATCGGCCCGGGAACTCAAACGCCTGAGCGAAAGCCTGAACGTCCGCTGGATCAATGAACACCTTGAGGCCGGGGCCATGAAGCAACTCTTCGCCACCAGCGACTGCTATGTATCCCTCCATCGTTCCGAGGGTCTCGGCCTCGGTATGGCCCGGGCCATGAGCTACGGCAAACCGGTCATCGCCACCGGCTACTCCGGCAACCTCGATTTCACCACCCCAGAGAACAGTCTCCTCGTCCGGCACCGGGTCGTCGAACTTGACCAGGACTACGGGGTCTATGAAAAGGGTAATTGCTGGGCCGAACCGGACATCGATCACGCCGCGGAACAAATGCGTTGGGTCTTTGAACACCCTGAGGAGGCCCGTGCCTTGGGCCAGAAGGCGCGAACGGATCTTCAGAAATTCATGAATCCGGCGAACGCGCTTGATCGGATGCGGCAGCGGCTCAATGCCATCGACATCCGCTTCAATTCGCTTTGAGAATTCCCAGAACCTCCGCGGCGTAGTCATCCCAGGATTTTAGTTTTCGTTGCAGCGCATGTTCACCAAGGGATCTCAGAAAATCCGGCTGGCCAGCGAGTTTTTCGATACCGGCGGCAAGAGCGTGCACGTCCCGGGTCTCGACGGTAAGACAACCGCCCGCCGCAGCATTCTCAGCCATCACGCCCTGATCCGAGCAAAGGCAGGGTTTGCCAAACCACAAACTCTCCACCACCGGGAGACCAAACCCTTCGATCCAGGAACCAAACACCGTAAAGTCGCAGTCTCGGTAGAATGCCCGCAACTCCCCGGCGCCGACCGCCTCATGCCAGAAGATCGCCGGATTCCTCGCCGTGACCGTTCGCACAAATGCGGCAATTTCCGGCGCCGACTTGTAAACCGCCCCAACCAAATGCAATTCCATGTTCCTCCCGGCCAACCGGGACGACGCAAGTTCAAAGGCCTCGATCACCCGGGTGTGATTCTTGCGCGGCTCCAGAGTCGACACGCAAAGAATTTTAACCACCTGATCGGTAGGCGGCTTGAGTTTGGTCTCACGTTCCTGGCCGATAATCTCCGCAGCCAGACCACAAACTTTCACCACCGGCAGAGGCCCGCCGAATTGTTCGGAAAATTCGGTAAAGTGCCGGGCCGCTTGATGAGAAACGGCCATCACCACATCCAGATCCGCGAAGGCCATCATGTATTCCGCATGCTGTTTGCGGGTCCAATGCAAAACCATCTCGGGATGGTGCCAGGGGATGGCATCATGAAAAATTCCCGCCGTCCGCATCCCCTGGTTTTTCGCGTGATCGATGATGAGCCGGACATGACGTCCTTCCATCAATTCCGGCAAAATCAACCACCCTTCCTTGAACTGCTCCCGATGAGCAGGATGGCGATGAAGGGGGGTCTTGTAATTCATACCGCGCGCCTTTCTCCATACAGTCCAGAACCGCGGATCGAGGAGTGACGAAAATGGCAGCCACGGGGATTTCCCTCCCGGCAGCCCGAGGTTCCTCTCCCACTTTGACTTCAAGGGGGTGAGACATTGTCTCTTGAATGACCAGCGGACCGGATGCACGCCGCATCCCTGGGAGGAAAGTCCGGCGATCAATCCGCGAACCACGGCCTGAATTCCCGTGTGGCCATTGCTCACCGCGGTATTACTGACATCAAGATAAACAGGGAATGGCATTACAGGGACAAATGGGAATGATTCACACGCACTCCCGCTCAGTAGTCCAGGCCATACAGGCGCCTCAGGAGATTGCGCAACGGTTCGGCATAATTTTCTTCCGAAATACCGGCGCTGGTCTCATTTTCGACCTCCTTGCTATTCTTGATCAGCCGGGTGGAGTACCAGGCATGAAAGACACCGGCCGAGACCGTGGGGAGGGAGGGATTTCCCACGGAATATTGCTCCAGAACTTCCAGCGGATACGCGGTCACGCCAAAACCAGAGTCAAGAAACCTCACCGTGGAATCCTCAGCCGTATCGGTGTCACGCCCGCGGGTCTTCCGCAGGGTGACATGAGTGCCCAAATCTGCCTTGTGAAAAGTCATGAAATGAGGATGAATATACCATCCATAGAGGTTGTCGCGACGTTTGGTGTGAAACTGAGCGCCCGCCAGGCGACACCGGTCGTCCAGCTTGTCGGCGGTGAGCTCAAGCCAACTCCCGTTCATTGGGTGCGCGTCGGAATCCAGCAGAACGATGATCTCATGGCTCGCCGCCTCCACGCCAAGCTCCGCGGCCTCTCCATGGGAATGTCGCCTCTGACGCCATTGACGATGAATCAGAAGCCGGACGTCGGGCTGTTCACGCAACCACTCCCGGCTCCCGTCCCGACTCCCCCGGTCCACGACCACAATCTCGTACTCGCGAGCCCCAATGAACTCCCGCGTTTTTTCCACCAGCAAGCGAATGTAAAAAATGCTGTCGAAATTAACTGTAACAATACTTACCGGACGGGCCATGAAAGCCCAAACCCTATGGCCACTGTTCGTTCGTCGGCGACAATAAAATGATTTCCGTATCCCCTCCTCTATACCCTTGATCGTCCCGCCCACGTCCTCTATGGATTGCCCGAATCAATGATTTTGGTCCCACCATGCCTGCGTTTGACAAGAGCAACCTAACCCGAGGGGGGATCGACGACGGAGTGGTCCCGGAAGTGTCTCCGCCCATCGTGACGATCCTCATTCCGGTTCATGACCGCCTGGAGCTCACCAGCGCCTGCCTCGACAGCATATTTGCCACCGCAGATCCGTCCGTTCCTTTTGAGATCATTGTCGTCGATGACGGATCAACGGATGGTACGGATAAATATCTGGAGTCCCTTGGTCCCAGGGTTCGGATTCTGCAGAACGAGAGCCGCAAATGTTTCTCCGAGAAGATGAACATGGCCGCTCCCCTCGCCTGCGGCGAATACCTCTGCTTCCTCAATAACGACACTTTAGTCACAAATGGCTGGTTAAAAAACCTCCTGACTGCCGCTCGCGACAATCCCACGATCGGAATCGTCGGCAATCGGCATCTGACCCCGGGGACCGATCTCATCAATCATGCCGGGATGGTCTTCGACTCCCACGGCTATCCCATGCACCTTTACCTGGGTCAACCTGCGGATTTTCGCCACGCCCTCATCAGCCAGGAGTTCCAAATCCTGACGGCGGCCTGCTGGCTTCTCAAAAAGCGAACATTTCTGGAAGCGGGTGGATTCGACCCTGCCTTCAAGAATGGCTGGGAAGACGTTGATTTTTGCCTCCGCGCCCGACGCGACGGATGGAAGGTCTTTTACGCCGCCAACAGCGTGATCTATCACCATGGCTTGTCAACTATGGGGAGAAAGGACCATGAGACAGCCAACGCCGAATATTTTAAATCCAGGTGGGGAGCTTCAATTGTTCCCGATCTCGACAATTATTACGTCGTTCCACCCCCGCCCGCACCCAGGATCCCATCGGATATCGAAACGAGATATTCGCATGTAAAAACTCTTCAGGCCCGGCACCCTTTGACGGCCTCCATCCTGCGTGCCATCATCCGATTCGCCACCGGGGTGGCAAAACGCCTCAATCGCTCACGCCTTTAATTCTCGGGGCGAAAGGTACCCGTTGGCGGAGAGGACCAGCAAGCTTGCGGTTCGAAAGCTGACCCTATAATAAATACAAAATCAGACATGGGAGATTCCAACACAAGCCGCTCCATTCTATTTATTGCGGGGGACTTGTCTGGGGACGCCTACACGTCGCGTCTGGCGGAACGGCTAGCCGAACGGCACCCCGATTTCATTCTCCACGCCCTCGGCGGGAAGCAGCTGGGTCACGTCGCTGAACGAACCGGTGGCACCTGGGTGAGAGACACCACGAATTGCAGTGCCATCGGCATCTCCTCGGTGATCAGAATTTTCTTCCGAGCCGGATGGCTCCAACACCAAATGCGGCGGTTTGTGCGCAGCGAAACCATCGATGCGGTGGTGCTGTGCGACTGGGGCGGGTTCAACTGTCGCCAGCTCGAGTTTTTCCACAAAGCGGGCATTCCCATTCTCTATTATTTCCCGCCCCGATCATGGCAACGTACGGGCAACGCCGGGATCCAGTTCGCCCGCCTGGTCACAAGAGTCGCGACCCCTTTCGAATGGTCGGCAGCCCGGTTAACCGCAGCGGGTTGCCATGCGGACTGGGTGGGGCACCCGCTCCTGGAATCAACCCAGGAATCCCGCAACCGGAAGTCGCTAAGGCAGGAATTTGGCAGAGAGGGAGACGAGAAGCTGGTCGCTCTCTTTCCGGGTTCCCGGCTCGCTGAGATCAGGGTCCTGGCACCCCGCATGGCAGAAGTCGCTGCCATTCTGGCATCAAAGCTTCAGGTCAAATTCGTCGTTCCGGTGCCTGAACCGTTGGTGCAGATGGTCAGCGCTTATTTTCCATCCAGCGTCAAGATCATCGTTGATCGTGCTGCGGATGCTCTGCTGGCATGCGATGCCGCAATTGTAAAAACAGGTTCCGCCACTCTCGAGGCCGCGGTGGCCGGGGCACCGCAGGTCGCGGTCTATGACTTTGGCTGGGTGGGTCGAATCGAGTGGGGGCTTCTCTGGTGGTGGAAGAAAATCCCCTATGTCGCGATGCCAAATATCATCCTTCAGCGCGAGGTCGTTCCAGAGTTGCTGGGCATGGCTTGCCGAACCGACGCGATTGCCGCCGCTGTCACTGAGCTCCTTCAGAATGCCGAGACCAGACAGGCAATGGAAAGTGGCTACGGGGAAATTCGAGACCATCTGGGTGAAAAACTTTCGCCAGGGGCCACGGAGCGAACCGTTGAAATCCTCGAAGAGATGCTTGGCGAATCAGCCGTTGGCGAAGAAATCTCCACGAGGTCCTCTGCAAACTGGCTAAATCGAACGGCCGGCATCGTCCGCGAAGCAAAGGCCGCATTCTCTTCCCGCTCGTGAAGATTGGCCTCGTCCTGGAGTCTTTCGATCCCAAAAAGGGCGGGTTGGAACAATGGACATGGCAGTTCGCAGGCCGTTTGATCGAAGCTGGTCATGAACTGCACATCATCGCCTGTTCCTTTGCGCCCTGGAAGACCAGCCCGTCCCCGCAGTTGCATCCCGTGCCTCACTCGTCATCTCCCCGACAGCGAGCCGCTGCCATGGCGCAGGTCCTGCAAGAGCTGAATCTTGATGTGGTTCATGACATGGGTACCGGCTGGCAGGCCGATCTCTTCCACCCCCACGGCGGCTCGTCCCGCGCTTTCCAGGAACACAATCTCATGCGCATTCCCCGCTGGCGACAAATTCGCTTTTGGCGGCAAAAGCGATACCGGGAACATGCGGAAATCGAAGACCGCCAACACGCCAACGAGAAGGCCCTGATCGTAGCTGTCTCGGAAATGGTTCGGGAACATTTTCGCAAACTGCATGGGGTTCCCCAGGATCGAATCCGCTTGATCCCGAACGGAGTAGATACAGACCGTTTCTCGCCGCAATCCGGCGCCCCACACCGCGAGCAGATGCGCCTTGAGCTGAATTGTAGGGATCACGAAACACTTTTCCTTCTCATTGCCAACAATCTGCCGCTCAAAAATGCCAAAGTCGCCATCGAAGCCCTCGCACGCCTGATTGCCAAGGGCACCCGCGCACGCCTCGTCATCGTCGGAGGCCGGAGGCCAAAGCCGTTTGTCCGGCTGGTCGACAAACTTGGCCTTGCCGATCGAGTCGCGTTCATTTCTCCCGTCGAAGATGTTCGCCCGTATTACGCCGCAGCCGATGTCTATCTCCACCCGACCTGGTATGACCCCTGCAGCCTCGTGGCACTCGAGGCGCTGGCCTGCGGACTTCCCGTGATTACGACCCGCTACAACGGAGTTTCAGAAATCATCACCGACGGTGAACAGGGATTTCTTCTCGACGACCCCGCAGATCTCAGCACCCTGACGGACCAGATGCGAACCCTGTCAGAACCCGAAACTCGCCTCCCCATGGGATTAGCCGCACGTGCCCTTGCATTGAACCACACTCTCGACCGACAAACAGAGAGCTTTCTCGCCCTCTATCGCGAATTAGCACCGGAATCGTCCTGAATCGGGACATCGTCCCCCGATGCCATAAGCTTGCCTGCATTCGACCCCTCAATCAGCGAAATTACACTTCGAGAAAACTCCTCAGGAGAATGGTCGGAGGCCATTTTGGCCAGCGCGTTGTCGCGGATTTTACGCCAAAGATTTTCTTCCGTGTGAAGGCGGATACACTCCCTGGCGAAGTCGCGAGGGTCATCTGAGGCCAGCAGATGCTCTCCAGGGCTCCATTCCAATTGGTCCGCCAGAAATTGGGTCGCTACAACAGGAACGCCCAACCCAGCGGCCTCGAGCACCTTCAAAGGGATCCCAGCAGCGAATCGCGTCGGAGCAATAAATACCCGGGCCGTCCCATAAAACTCTGAAATATCATCCCTCTTGCCAAGAAAGCGAAGTGAAGCGTCCCCAAAGTCCCTGAGGCAAAATCCATCATTGGCACCGACAATATTCACAACGATCTCCTCTCCAAGCTCACGGCGAATGATGGGAAGAACCTTCAAAACGAACCAGCGAATGGAATCGGCATTCGGTGAGCCATTCTCCAACAATCGACCCACAAACAGGAACCCTGCCCGGTGCGCAAACTCCGTCGGGTCTGGGCGCAAAGGAATGCAGTGGGTAACCCTCTGTACGTTGCGGAAGCCGGAGCGGGTGAAGTATTCCATCTCTTTTCGGGAGGTGACCGAAATTACGTCTGCGTCGCTCGCAAGATGAACCTCGTTTTGAATCTGCAATTCAGCAATTTCGCCCTCCAGGGGAACGCCAAAGAGTTTCGCCTTCTTGACCCTACGTTCCGCGACGACAGCCTCAGCATCATAAATGATTCTTACATCAGAGAATAGATGTGGTGCAGACTCCATGAGAGCACGCACCGTCTTCATGTTGTGCGGACGACTGACAATAATCGCCGTATAAAAACCCATACGCTCCTGCAAAAAGTCTCGCAACTTTTCCGCGCGACGACCCCGGACAACTTCAATCTCACGAGGCAACGCCTTATAAGTGCTTTCCCAGGTTTCGGAGGAGGCATTCAACGCCCAGAAAGTAACAAAGAAACCCGCCCGGTGCAGCACATTGAGCATCTCTAACGCGCGCGGGCAACCTGCTCCATTCGTCAGGTGAGGCAAGAAATCATCGAGAAAAAGAATTCGACCCTTCGGGATAGCTCTCGATCGGGCGTGGAAAATGCTCTCTGGTGTGGCCTCCCCGTATCGCGACACGCTCAACCGATCCTTGACGCGAAATCGATCGGCGTTTTTTTCCAACTGTGCCACTGTGGCAGGCAGATTATCAGTGCTGGCAAACTCATAAGAATCCACCACCGCCTGGGGCTCATAGATAACCCGGTGTCCCTGCTCGTAAAATCTAAGGCACAAATCCCATTCCACATGATTGGCTGGAGCAAAGGATCCGTCGAACCCGCCAATCGATTCGAAGGCCGAGCGCCTCAGAAGAAGAAACGCCGCGGAACAGAAATCCACTTCACGGCGAAACATTCCCTCGTAACTGTCCTCAGTAAGTCCATGCCCATAACGGTGACAACAGCCATCGACCCCGATGAAGCCGCCCGCCTCCAGCAGGGTTCCATCCGGCAAGACAAGCCGCCCGCCCACTGCGGCAATATCCTCAGATCGCTCCAGAGCGTCCAACGCATGAACCAGGCTTCCCTGGCGGGGAATGGCATCATTGTTGAGAAGCAGAATGTGTTCGCCCCGGGCCCGGGCCGCCGCTTGATCGACCGCCTTGAGGAAACCCAGGCTCTCTTGATTTCGAATCATCTCTACTCCCCGAACCCGCTCCAGAAGTTCCCCGGTCCCGTCCGTGGAATGATTATCAACCACAATCACTTCGCTCGGAATGTCCGTCTCAGATTCCAAGGCACGCAGACAGGAATAAGTAAACTCCGCGTTGTTAAAGAGAACGATCAGGATGGAAACTTTCGGACTACTGGAGCGGGCCATGTCGAGATATCCATCTCCGTCGAGAAACTCCTGCAATTTCATTTTGTGCCGCAGACGGATCATGTCCATCAGGATTTGCCCACCATCCGGAGGCGGGGATTCGACGGGCAAATTCTTTACAGACGGAACCGGAAGGTCCGGCAGATAAATCACGGATACCTTTGCTTCCGCCTCAGAAACCGGCAGGCCGCCGAACCGCTTCCGAAAAGAACGTCCAAGCCGTTTTAGAAATCCGCGCCTTTCCCCGTCATGATGCGAGTGCCAGCGAAAAAAGACCCTCCGCAACCAGAATCCCTGCCACTGTTCCGCAGCCTGAACCAGCTCGACCAGCCGATCGCGTTGAAGTCGCAGATCTTCATTCTCTGCTTCCCGCGCCTCAAATTCTTCCGCCTGGGCGGTCAAATGGTTCACATTCTCCTGCAACTGCGTGCTCATGCTCCGGGCCTTTCCGACCTGCCCGACCAATTCAAGGATGGCGGCCTGCATCCCGGACGATGAATGGAATGTGACATCGGCGTTGGGAGAACTCCCAGCGACCAGCCCTTGATCCTGCGTCTGACCCCAGGAATGGAACCAGGATTCGTGGATGTCAATTTCGTGAACGTTGGGAGAGAACCCTGTCATCCGAAACATCAGATTCGCCGAAAGTTCATCTCTTCGGGAAAATCGCATCACATGGGCCTGCCACACATCCAACACTGCCGCCACCTCCAGATTCTTATGCTGACAAATTATGATTTCGGTCCAATACGGGCGCTCGAGAAGTCCTTTGGAGAACTCGCTCAGATAATATTGCAACTGCTCGAACAGTCGGATGGGGTCGTCCTGTCCGCCTCGGATGGCGGCCAGGAACTCATCCAGAACGATCCTCCGACCTCTCTGTCGGAAGATTCCCAATCCAGAGGCCGGCATCATGCGCTCAAAAATTTCTTCCGGCCGCTCAGTGAGAACGACTGTGTTGTCGATATACAGAGAGAGATCGAACTCAGGAAGAAGCCGATGAGGTTGCAGCTTCAGGAACGCCTGACTCCGCATCGCATCGGCTCCGAAAACTGGAGTCACCGAACGAACCTGCCAAGAATCACTTTCAAGCGACGGGATATCGCTAAAACAAATAAAAGGAATCTCAGACCCTGCGGCAACCGGCTGTTCGGTCAACTGTTTCCCATGACCAATAAGGACAGTATAGACGCAAATCTTCATGTTTTTTGTACAACCAATCTCATGGGCAAAGAAGCTTCAGGACGTCTCTCGAACCGAGTTTGGCACCTCCCGAACCATAGATTCGCGACTTCCGGGGACAAGCCGTAAAACACCCAAGAAAAATCGATCGACCCTCCGTCAAGAGCCATTAAATCAGCAAGCCCACTTCCAAAGTTTTTTCGTTTCAGGTATTTTAAGCCTCTGTTACCCTCCGCCCAGACCAGCCAGCCAGGTCAACGCCCCGATGCTCAGAATCCACGCTCTATGATCCACAGACCAGGAGGAGATCCGGCCGGGAAGAATCCGATTACTATTTTCGTTATTTCATGGGGAAGGCCGATCTACCTTTGGACCTGTTTGGATGCCATCTGGCGCCTCACAAAATCAGCGACCCGTGTCATCCTGCTCGACAACGCCCATCCCGATCCTCTCGTCACAGAGGTGATCTCCGCCTTCGAGCGCAGGGGGCTTTTCTCCGAGGTGGTTCGGTTCTCGACCAACGCCTTCACAAACGTTCAATCCGCTTACCGGGAACGACTCCACGATATCGGCCCTCTTCACGTTTACATGGATAGCGATGCAGTCCTCTGTGACCGTCCCGGCTGCTGGCTCGCGGATATGCTCCGCATCCTGGAGGATAACCCCCAGATCGGAATGCTGGGCAGCCTCATTGACACCCGGGATTTTGTCGATGCGGCGACAGCCCTCCGGCTGACCAACGGCGATGCCGAATCGGCGGAGTTTCTCGCCAAACTGCGGAGCCCGGAGCGAGGCTTTATTGATGCCCCGGAATGGGCCAATCCGAAAAAGGACTTTTTTTACCTCGAGCCCCCCTGCCCAATCGGCAACCCACCGGGCCGACTGACACTGCTCCGCACCGACGTGATGCAGGAAGTAGGATTCGAAGCGGACGCCGCCCTGGCGGCCTCATTCCGCCAACGAGGAATGAAACCCGCCTTAACCGCCCAAGTGCGTCACCGCCACATGAGTCTGCTGAATCTTTTTGACTACCATGCTTATGAGCGGCACCAGCGGGATTTCTTTTTCAAAGGAACCCCTACGGCCTAAAAACCCTCATCTCCCCAGAGGTCCATTCCGGCCTTGCGAACCCCGCAATTAAGCCGCCTCCAAAACAGGTCAACGATCCTCTCGAACCCTATGCCACCGTGAAAATGCCCGCCGAAACCAGGATCGTTGCCAATCCTCCACGGCGTCCAAGCTTCTCCGCATCTCAAGATTATTGGTCCGAAGAGTTTCAATCTCTCGCTGACTTTCCTCTCCGGCCTTGCGAGCTTCCTCAATCAGGAAATTGATCCTACGATCCCGTTCCGAAACAACCGCTCGCAATTCTCCAATCAACTCCTTCCTTCTCACCGTAAGCGTTTTTATCTCCCTGAACGCCACTTCGTTACTTTGGAAAACACTCAACAAGCCGTTGACCATCGAAAACTTATCGATCCATATTTCAAAACGCTTTTGGTAATTTGTCCCGAAAGATGAAGCGGGGTCGACCGCGATCTGATGGAGCGTCTGATAAATCTGGTTGGCCAAAACTGGGGAAGCCGGATCGACCGCAGGTGTTGATTCCTGATATCCAGAATGATCCATGGCGGAATCCAGAAACGACCCCTGAAAGTGTTCCAGTTTTTCCTCGTTGATATTGAGTTGCAGGGCCTTGGCCACCCGTTGGCATTGCCGTTTCGGATCCAGGAGGAGCTCATTGTAGTCCACCAAAATTCGCGGGCTCCCATCCGAATCCCGGAGTGCGCCAAGAACATGCGTGATCCAGATCCAATACGATTTTTCTTTCGGAAATTGATTTCGAGTCTCAAGCGACCGTGCAACGCCAAGAGGGTTTCTCAGCGCAATCACATAGGATGCGTCCACACCACATTCCAAAAATACTTTCCTCCAAAAGGATAGAAGCAGACAAAATCTCGGATCCTTCACTCCGAACGGCCTATCAGGAGGAATCTTCCGCAAGAGAAGTTGGGAAGCCCGTAGAGAATATTTCTCATAGAGCAAGTCGCATTCCAATGCATCAAGCGGCTTGACATGATGCCACTCCCGAGCCGTCGCTGCGAGCATCTCCTTATTCAAATCCTGAAAATCCAGATCTTCCCAATGCCCTTTCACATTGAATTGGTTTCCACCCATGAGGCATGTCCCCAGGGAAGCGTCAAAAACCTCAAGAGCTCTGGCCATTACGCTCGTCCCACTTCGGTGGGCACCCAATACGACGATAATTCGTTTCCGAGCCTCCTTCACAGAATCAGAATAGGAAGTTTTTTTATCAACGCAAAAGGAAATAGATCATCGAGCCGAAATTTCCCAATCTATGGAACGATGCCTGAACCCAATGCCCGTGGCTCCAACAGGGCTCAGGCCCAGAAACGACCAAAAAAAGCGTTCTCACATGGATACAAACAATATTCCAGCCATCGAGGAAACTGCGCCGCCCGTCGCAAATACTTCAGAACAATATCGTTGCTGCGATCCGGGGTTTGAGTAGTATTCCGCCTTTAATGTCACCATTGGGATGTTTGGAATCAATCGCGATCTTCTGTTCGAAAAACTTTCCCCAATGATGAAGTCGTTCATCGGGAAACAAAAAGAGAACATCGAAACCCTCCCTCCTCCTGACGAAAACCTCCTGGAGCATAAACTCCGCTACGTCAACTCCCTGGATTTCTCACATGAGGACCTCCGCCTAAACCAGAAAGTTCTCGGCGCGCAAAACCGCGAACCCCTCCGCACCCTGAATTGGTTCATTCCCAATCCAACGCACATATTGTATGGTGGAATCTACACCATCTTGCGATTTGCCCACTACTTCCAGAAAAATGCAGGCATTCAGAACCGCCTGATTTTTTGCGGCGGAGAAGACCAGGCCGATGAGCGGAAACGTCAAATTTCCGCCGAATTCGAGGGACTCGACCAGGCGGAATTCTTCTCCTATGATGGAAATTTGGACAGGCTGCCTTCCTGTGATGCCACCATCGCCACGCTCTGGAACACTTGCTACCTTTCCGTCAAGTTTCAGCGGACAAAAAAGAAATTCTACTTCATTCAAGATTACGAGTCTTTGTTCTCGGCGGCCGGATCCGTCCATTCCGCCCTCGCCGAGGCAACCTATCGCCTCGGTTTCCGTGGCATCGTAAACACTCCGGGGCTTTATGATTTTCTCGTAGCCCAACATGGCCTCGAAGGCAGGTCGTTTCACCCTTGCGTGGATCCTCTCATCTATCACATCAACCGCCAGGACGTTGAAAAGAAACTCCAGCGTGGATTGACCCGAATCGTATTTTACGGCCGCCCAAATAAGGACCGTAATGCCTTTGAGATCGGTCTGGCCAGCCTCTTAAAGGTCAAAGCCCGCTATCAAGACCAGGTCGAAATTCTCTCGGTCGGTGATGATTGGCGGGAAAACGATTACGGAGTCGAGGGAAGGATAAAAAACCTGGGAAGAATTGGCTCCTTCTCTGAAGTCGCAGATGTCTATCGGCAAAGCGATATTGGGGCAGTTATGATGTTCACAAAACATCCATCGTATCAACCGTTTGAGTTTATGGCCTCTGCATGTGCGGTGGTTTCCAATGTCAACGACGCAAATGCCTGGTTTCTCAAGGACGGCGAAAACTGTCTTATTTCGGAGCCTACGCCCAGTTGCTTCGCGGAAAGAATCTCGGAACTGGTGGACGACCGAAACCTGCGCGAGCGCCTTGTATCCAATGGCCTGGTGGCGGTCAGTCGGCACTCGTGGGATGGGGAATGCGCTGCGATTGCCAAATATATCAATGCGTGAACGCCAAACCAGATGAAACGTTGGCTCAGGAGATTCTATAAAAAGGGGACTGGTCGCGCCGTTCAACCACAAGACGAATCTCTCGCAGACCCTCGATCAAGTGCCGTTCTGCACACCGAGGAAGAGCAACTCATAAAGGACGACGGGGTCTTTGATCCCACCTACTATTTGGAGCGCAATCCCGATGTTGCAGAGGCCCAGGTCGATCCCCTAAAACATTTCTGTGAATTCGGTTGGCGAGAACGCCGGGATCCAAGCCCGTTCTTTTCAGTGACCCGATATCTCGATGCGAACCTCGATGTCCTGAATGCGGAGGTCAATCCACTACTTCATTACATCTTGCATGGAGAGAAGGAGGGACGTTCCCCCTCCGACTGTGTCTCCCTGCCCCACATTAGACTTCATCTCGACGACGACCCAACGGTCTCAACCCTCGGAAACTTTCAAAAGCAAAGGCGATCTCTCGCTCTCACCCCACATCCCCAGATCGACCTGGAATGGCTTATGAAAACTGTGCCAAGGGCACTCGACGAGGAAGACCCGCTGAAATGGTTTCTCACCCAAGGCTGGAAACTTGGCCTTGGAAGCAATGGTTTTTCTGATCGCCACGACCAGGAACGAATCAGTTCAGCCGCTCTCCGCTCTCCGGACGTGAACGCCTTTTTTCGCCGCTCCCTGGAAATCATGGGAGTGCCGGCGATTCCACAGCGTCCCGGACAGCGCATTATCCCAAAGATGCATTCGGTGATCGTCGAAGACTTCCCGCTTCCCAGATTCACAACCTTGGATTCCCTTGCGGTCTTTGTATTTTTGGATGATGCGCCTGTAAGTCGCACAGAACTTTTCGAGGCCCTGGCTGACCTCAAGATCGACCTCGACCTCACCATTGCGACCAACCTCGACCACAAAGCCCTTCCCGACTGGATCAATCGATCAAAAATTATTCCTCTCGATTCCGAGCAACTCTATGTGGCCCTCCAGGCGTCCCGGAATCACGACGTCTGGCTCTTCTTGGATAATCGCTTTGATCAGGCATCCCCGGCATCCTATTGGAAGTGGCGTTCGCGACTGCACAATCTCATTGGTTCCCCCCGACATCTCTATGAGGCAGTTTCAAATTTTGCGAGGTGCTCCAAAAAAGCTCGGCTGATTCCTTTCGACTGCTCGCCAATTCCTGAATCCTGGGTGATCACGCCTGAACTCTGGCGAGAACTTACCGGCTACGTAAGGGTCGTGCCCGAACTCCTTGCAAGAATTGACTCCGCGTTGAGAGATCCTTGTCCCTCCGGCAATGAACCCGCCTTGAATAATTCGCTTCGAGGGGCCACCGAGGACCTGGACGCCTTCAAGGCGTTGATCGTTCGGGATCTATCGATTTCCACCCACGAAGTCCGCTTTTTCCAGTCTCAAATGCCTTTCAGTCTCAGATCGGTTTTTCATCATCATCGTCCCTATCTCTCAAAAAAGAGCAGGTCCAGTTACCAGGATTACAAAAATCGCCAGGGGAATGCCCGAGCCTGTGTCTATACCGCAATCATCGGC
>CALBXK010000403.1 GCA_937890535.1 uncultured Spartobacteria bacterium | reverse complement strand
ACTTCGAGAGCCCCTGGAACGGATTCATGACGGTCTCCAATGGGCGGTGGAATTCGGAGAGGGGGTGCCAGCGGCCGAGGAACATGGAACCCTGACGGTTCGCTTCGACGCGGGGGCTGGGATGGCCAATCTTCGGGTGGCAAGCATCGGGAGGGACACCCCGGCGGCTTTGCGACATAGCAAACGCGAATTGGTTGAAGGGTCCCATGCCGATGTGCTCTTTGTTGATCTTCCCCTGGCTGATCCGGGGACTCCCTCCGTGGTGGAAGCCTTGGAGGAAGATGGATTTTCTTTCGCAGGCCTCGCGCCTGATTTTGCGCCGGAAGGCGATTTGCTTCGCCTCGTCCATCTCACGACCCCCTTGGCGCGGGAACCGATCCAAACCGTCGAGCCGCTCGGCGCTTGGTTGGTCGACTATGCCCTGGCCGAACGGGCTCGGGTGTTGGCCGCGGTGGGGGGATGATTCGAGCCGCTAAGAGCGCGAACGTCCGCGCTATTTCTTCGGAGCCGCTCCGGGGGGACAGAGGGGTCAGCCATTTAATATTGACACTTTTTTGATAGGAAAAGGAGCTGATCCGGCAGGCGACGTGAGCAACTACAGCTACAACATCGACAAGACTATTCCAACCAAAGCAAGAGCGGTGCCAAGAGGGGCAAGCACACGACAAGCTTCATTCTACTGACGGTCGACCAGAGGCGGAGCGGCGTTGGATTATGTACGAGACGAGTCAACGGCCGGACCCCCCAAAACCACTGCTGTTGCCGCCAACCCGCGGAAGCTTAGAGCGGATATTGCACCGTAAGATTCCCCATGAAAACGGCTGAGACTTGCGACATGCGCGTGTTATGTGAATGCCATGGATGAGGAAACACAGTGTAAATGTCCCCGGTTAATTTGTTACCCTTGTTCCCGGTTCATACCATCGGCTCAGCCGTGCCCTCGCTGCTTCGCTCGCGGGCCGGAAGAGATCAATGCGGAAGTGTGTTCCCTCATCGAGCGGGGCATGCGTGAGGCTGGATCAAAAGGACGTTTTATGCTCTATTTGTGGAGTACGCCGAAGGAATGGATTGGCGGTCTGCTGCAACGCCTGCCCCGAAGCACATGGATTCTTTGCATTAGCGAATGGGGGACTCCATTTACCCGTGGCGACTACTCGGGAGAGTCCTGATGAATCGCTACCAGTCGCCGATCAAAGTCCATACCTTCATGGATATCCAACAATTCTCCGGCGGCATGTAGGCGTCGCGCCTTGCCATCAATCAATTGATCAAGCTCGGCGCGCAGTGGTTTCAGATCGGCGGGATCAAATACATCCGGCACGATCAGGTAGCCTTCAGTCTTAAACGAATCCAGCTGTTCCTGAGACAGGGGTTTTGCAGTATCTAACATGACGCAAGCTCCTCAAATGGGGTAATACTTCGGTGTGAACTTTCCTGAAGAAAAGACCACTCCGCTACCACTGGTGTGGCAATACAAACCTGCGATCAGCCCGCGCCTGCCTAAAGTATTATCCTGCCGTGGCCAAGGCCGGCCAGCGATTCGTGCCTACCGGCCCACCCTTGATCCGTTCATAGGTCTGGCGTCGTTGCACATACTCGTCGTAAGTCGTCACCGCAGAAGGATCGCTTGGGCTGCGCACCACAAAATCGGCATCGGGTGGATAACATGCAATCTGCACCTTCTCAGCAAACTCCGCATCGGGGCTGCCTCCCTCATCAATCTTGGCCGGCATCAGTCCGATATTATTCGGGGCATCAATCGCCTGATAGCGCAGATCAAGACTCCAACGAACATGATCGGAATAATTCGGCGTGGAGCAATGGGGCGTGCGATTGGTCATGAAAACCACTCCCCCACGGGGACATGTCGCCGCGATGGATTTGCGCGGATCATCCGGCAGATCTTCATCCCGGATCACGAAGAAACCCTGATTTCCACCGGTGTGATGCAGAGCCACTTCACCCTGATGAGTTTTCGGCAGAATCTGCATGCACCCATTTTCCACTGTCGCATCGACGAGTGGAATCCAACAGGTGATGATCATCGACTTATCGCAATGCTCCTGAAAGTAGCCGCTGTCCTGATGCCATGGCACATTGCCACGTCCAATATTAGGTAGCTTGGGGCGCACCCGATAAACCGATGAGGCAACCACCTCCTGTGTGCTTAGAAGATCGGCGCACGCATCGATCAACTGCTGCTGCACAATTACATCAAAAATCTCGCGGGTGTTTACCCCGCCGCCACTGCGACCCTCGATCGCCCGTAGAATAGCTTCGCCGTTTTCCTTCGAGTCGCGG
>CALBXK010000402.1 GCA_937890535.1 uncultured Spartobacteria bacterium | reverse complement strand
CTTCAATTCCCTTCAAGCCAATTTCATCCCACCCACTCAAAACGTCGAAATGCCCAGACGCAACAATAAACGGTGTGGATGGCTGGACTGTTGCCGTTAGCCCTGAGCAGTGGTATCCTTATGCCAATAACCCGATGGCCGGATTGCAGTCGTTGCTTTGCACGTTTGGGTCTGCGGCCGCAGTGCATACCCTTGCCGGAGAAACATTCTATGACGGCAGCACCGTCAGTGAGCTTATGCGTGTCCTAGATGTTGGAGCAGGGACTGAAATGGCAGGCCTCCTTCTGAAAAACAACGTAAATGGCAGCAATTATGCCGGGCTTCTTCTAAGCACGGATCGAAATGTCTATAGTCTGAACGCCACGGGCGATGGCTGGGTCGCTACCGGGCATACCTATGCGCTGGGGGATATATTGAATCCGACCATGACGTTTAACTTCACCGCACAAACGTGGGGCCTGAATGTGATCAACCAGACGAACGCTCTCCAAAGCTTCTCTCTGGCCGGTCTTGCCATCGCCAATTCAACCTCGGCAGCGCAAGCGGCGGGGACAATCAATTTGTCAGGCTGGTTCGGCCAGCATGATAATGTCGGGATCAACGTCGTGCCCGAGCCGTCCACCTTCGCGCTCCTTGGAGCCGCTGGATTTGGTCTGCTGGCCTTTGCCCGCAGGACTGGACGCCGCACGGGCATTGATGCCTGATGGGTTGCTTTTCTGGAGGTTTTCCACGAGGGCTTCCGGCGAACCATTCGCCGGAAGCCCAAAATGGCAGACAAGTGAACCGGTGACAAAAATGGCGCTTTATGCCAGGTTTGTGGACGTGGGGCGACCGTCCCGGTTGCCTGATTGTAGAGAGGATAGCAGGCGGGACGCCTGCTCCACGACGCTCAAGTGCCATTCACCGGTGCCCGCCTCCTGCGGTCACGGACACTCTTCCTGAAAATCTTCTTCCAAAATGGAGCCTCTCGAACACGACTGCAGCCGGGCGGGAACTCTGATTGATCCTCCTCTTATGAAAACCCCAAAACTTTTTTCTGCGATTCCTTTGGGGGCCGCGATTTGTCTTCAGTTCCTCTGCCATACGGCGTTTGCGGACCGGATTCTTTTGGAGCTGAAAGAGGCCGCCAGCTTCGGATCTGGGGCCTCCACTTCCGATGATTTATACTCTCCGGGGGGCATCAAAGGCGTCGGTCTGTTTGTGGGAGAGCCGAACAATTCCAGCCGTAAGGACAGGGTGCTCTTGAAATACAATATTGAGACGTTGCTTCTTAAAACGAAGAAAATTCAGAGCGCGGAGTTGAGGTTCACCATTGATTATTTTGTATCTCTTGATCCGAAGCAGGAACTGGAAGTGGAACACCTCTCCGATTCCATCGAGGTGTTGGGGGGCAGAGACCTGAACCGAAACGATGCGGAGAGTCTGGGGATCATCGAAATCACGAAGGACGATGCCGTCAACGCTGACGAAGGAAGAAACTCCCCAGCGGCCATGACGAAGACCATGGATGTGACGGCAGCCATCAAGGAGGACCTGGCCAAGGGGCTCACAGCCACCGTCCTTCGCCTGAAGGCCCCCGGCATTGAATCCGGACCAAACACCGCCCAAGCCCATGGGCTGATCCTCACCAGCGACGTCGGGAAGAGACCGGTTTTGGTGATCACCCTGCAAGATTAAATTGCCGGATATGGAAGCCCCTCGAGTTTCTTCCGCGGAAACCGGATTGAGCTCTTCATTTATGAACCACCTCTTTTCGTTGAAATCGCGGAACATCCCGGATTTCTGGACGGTTTCCGGGGTAGCCAGTCAAGAGGCCTCGACGCAGCAATGGCGTGTGTCGGGCCAGGAGGTGTCGCTGCGTCGAGATTTCGATTGCTCGGCGTTGCCTGGCGCATTGACCCTCGATATCGAGTTTGTGCCGCGCACCGCCGGTCAGATCGTCGTGAATCTGGACCCCTTTTTTATCTGGCTCAACGATCGGCATCAGCCCGCGTGCATCTGCCAGTCCTTGCTTGGTAATTCGGCGGTTCAGAATCTGGCGATGACCGTCCTGACCGGGAAACGCAACGCGCTGCGGATGACCTGCGCAGAGGGGCGGGTGGAGGTGGACTTCAATGGCGAGCGCATGGTTTTTGCCTCCCATTACAAACCGACGTTCGATCACATTTCCATCAGCTGGTTGGGCGAGGCGGATGTCACTATCGAGCGCCTGGAACTCAGCAGCTACGCGCTGGCGAGCCATCCGGTGCCCGCGCGTGCTTCGCATTTTCAATGGCAGATGACGGTGGATTTCGTGGATGACATCATCCCTGCTCCCTGCACCCGCGGGATGCTCGACGCGATGATGAAGCGCCTGGCGGAGCAGGGGTATGAGCAGGTCAATTGGATCTATCACGGCGATGTGAACAGTGGGTTTTGGGATGCCACCGGGAACAAGGGTCTGCCCGACGCCAATGTCGCACGCACCTTTGCCGACCTTGGGGAGAGCGATCTCAAGGCCGCTGTCGTGGCGGCCCACAAGGCGGGGCTGCGGCTGCACGCCACGATCAAGCCGTTTGACCTGTCCATCGCGGGTCTCAATTTTCCACTCCACTCTCCGCTTGCCGCAGCCTTTGGAAAAAATGACGTTCTGGGAGGGAAAGCCTACTGGGGTTTTCATTTTCCTGCGGAGCATCCGGAGTTGTGCATGCGCCGCCGCGAACTTCCCCCGCCGCGCACCGCTCCCATCGAACGCGTCATCATCGCCTCGCGCGACACCGGCGCGACCCTGCCTGCCAACACGGAAGTGTGGATCAGCGACGATAACTGGAAATACCGACGCTACACCGAACCCTTCCATATCCGCTCTGCTGCCGGGCAATTGGAGATGGATGGTCTCCGGATTGTGGCCCCGTTTTTTGCCATCCGTCTGCCCGGCCATGAAGGCAGACACCGCATCCACCATATCCTGTCGGCGTTGATCCGCATCTACGACACGAACGGCAAGGAGATCCCGTTCACCTACGGCCTGAGTCCAAGATCCTATCAGCAGCCGGCCGATGAAGGGTCCCCTCATCTGGGACGCATCCGAACACCGGACGGTGGATTTGCGGAGGAAGGTTTCTTCTTCGACTCCCTGCGAGCGTGCGCGCCCTCCTCCGTTTGGGGTGGCGACATGGCATTGGGGTACGATATCGCGCTGGACAACGACGCCGGTGTCCTCGGCATCGCGCTGGGAAAAAATGCTTGTGTGCCAGGAGTGATGTGCCCCTCCGAACCTGGTGCCCGCGCGTTCTGGAAAGGCCTCATCGCCCAAGCGCTGGATCACGGCGTGGATGGCGTGAACCTGAGAGTCTCCAACCATTCCGACATTCTTGAGTGGAGGGAATACGGCTTCAATGCGCCCATGGTCCAGGCCTATCGGGAACGCTACGGGGTGGACGCGCTGACGCAGGCCTTCGACATGGAGAAATGGCGGAGGCTGCGCGGCGAGTTTTATACCGGGTTCCTCACGGAGGCACAGGCCGACATCACGGCAAATGGCAAGTCCTTCGCCCTCCACATATCGGATATGATGCAGGGTAGTCCGGAGGTTTCCACGATGATGGAGATCCACTGGGATTGGGGCGCCTGGATCCGCGAGCTGCGCCCCGATCAGGTGACGATGAAGCTGCTCGGCGAAGATTCCTATCGAGGTCACCATTGCCGTGAGGTCGTCCGGCAATGTGCCCAATACGGCATCCCCGTCATTTTGTGCCCCTTTCTGCATAGCGTGAAGGATCGCCTTGGCGGGCAGTGGATCGACTACTTCGAAGACGTAAAATCCCTCGGGTTCTCGGGATTCGATGTCTATGAACATGCCACTTGCTCTGTCAACCGCCAGGATGGCGGAACCACCACGCTGATCGATCTTTCCGAGCACATCGGCCCGAAACGGAAAGCTGCTGATGCCCGCCGGGGAAGTTAGCTTATAAGCCGTGCATGGGGCCTTCGAGCACGCCTTCTTTATGTGCCGACCTTGCTGCTGCGGACGAGGAATTCGTGCCGACCCGGGGGGATGGTCTTCGGACCTTGTGCGAGGAAGCCGGGGGGGAGTTCCAGCCGTGCGGAGGTGCCGGACGGAACGGTCAGGCCAATGGCGAGGTTTTTTCCGCTCAACTTCCAGCGGCACTGCGCGCGGCCATGGGGAGTTTCGAGCGTGGCTTCGGCGCTTCGGAGACCGCCGCCCGGCTCGGGGGCAAAAAGGATCCTTTTGAAACCGGGGGCCAGCGGCCGGATCCCCCCGATGACGGCGTACATCCATTCGCCAATCGCCCCATAGGCGTAGTGGTTGAATGAATTCATATCCACCGGGCCAAACCCGTGCTCTTTGGTGTAGCTGTTCCAGCGTTCCCACATCGTGGTCGCGCCGTTTTTTATGGTGTAAAGCCAGGACGGGTAGGTGTCCTGAAGGAGCAGCCGGTACGCGATGTCGGTCCGGCCGAAGCGGGTCAGCACCGGGCAAAGCAGAGGGGTGCCCACAAATCCTGTCGTCAGGTGCCAGTCACGCACCCGGATTAACTCGATCAGGTGGCTGACCGCTTTCGGGCGAACCGGCGGGGGAAGAAGATCGAAAGCGAGGGCCAGCAGGTAGCCGGTCTGGCAGTGGCCGACCACGCGTCCTTCCGGTGTGACATAGGCACGCCGGAACGCCTGGACGATGCGTCCATGCAAGCGCCGGAAACCCAGCGCGTCGTCGCGTCGGCCCAGCACGGTGGCGATCCTCTCCATGAGCTGCGTGGTGTAAGCGAAATACGCGGTGCCGACCAGATCGCGCGGGACCGGGGCGTTCTGGGGTGTGACGGCGTCAATCGCCAGCCAGTCTCCATAGCCGGTCGCGGGACGCAGATGGTTGCAGGATGTTTTTTCCTGATACGCAATCCAGCGGACCATTGCCGGGTAGCATGCCTCAAGGATCGCCTTGTCGCCGTAGTGCCAGAAGATTTTCCACGGGCAGATGACACCGGCATCCGCCCAGGCGGCATTGCCGAACCAGGGCAGGAGGGTGGGGGCGATGTCGGGGAAGGCTCCGTCCTTCCGCTGGCCGTCCACCACGTCCTGCATCCATTTGTGGAAAAATTTCCGGATGTCGTAGTGGAAAGCGGCGGTGCCGATGAAAACCTGCGCGTCTCCGGTCCAGCCGAGCCGCTCGTCGCGCTGGGGGCAGTCGGTGGGAACGTCGAGGAAGTTGCCGCGCAGGCCCCATCGGATATTTTCGTTCAGCCGGTTGAGGATGGGTTTCGAGCAGCGGAAGCGACCGGTGGGGCGCAGGTCGCTGTGCAGGACGAGAGCGGTGAGCAGGTCCCCGCCCGGTTTATTGCGGAGACCGACGACCTCGACGTAACGGAATCCGTGGAAGGTGAAACGCGGGGTCCATTCCTCGACTCCGGTTCCCCGGCAGGTGTAGGTGTCGGTGGCACGGGCGGAGCGGAGGTTGTCACGATAAAGCGAGCCGTCGGCCTGCAACATCTCCGCGAAGCGCAGGGTGACGGTTTGTCCCCGGCGACCCTGGATCCTCAGCCGACAAACGCCGGTGAGATTTTGCCCAAAATCGAAGAGGTGATGTCCGGGCAGCCGCTCGGTAATCTTCTTCGGGCGGATCGTTTGTGTCACACGGACCGGTTCGTTGATTTTCGGCTGGAGCAGGCCGCAGTAAGGCGGAAAGATGTCTGCCGGCCGCCATCCGGTCGAGCGGCCGGAAGGGGAGCACCATTCGCGGATTTCAAGCCGGGCGTCGAAACTTTCGCCATGGTAGATGTCGGCAGAGGAAATTGGGCCGTTTCGGACCTCCCATTCGCGATCCGTACCCACGCCGATCTTCCGTCCATCGGTCAGTTCGATTTCGATCCGGGCGAGAAGTTGCGGATGCTTGCCGTAATGATTTCGCGAGTTCTCCGCGATAAGATACCCGCAGAACCAGCCGTCGCCGAGGATGGCTCCCCATGTGTTCACGCCGGGCAGCAGGAGGTTTGTCACATCGCACGAGACCACTTGGGCGCGTTTGCGATAATCACTCCAGCCGGGGGCGAGGACTTCATCGCCGATTTTCTGTCCGTTGAGGTGCATCTCGGCGAGGCCGAGGGCGGTCCAGTGCAGCGTGGCGCGGCGGGCGGCTCCGGGGAGCTCGAAAGACCGGCGGAGAAAAGGGCACGGCTGGTTGCCGTTGATGCTTCGCTGCCGGTCGCCAACCCACAGGGCTTGCTGAAAATCAACAGAACTCGCGCGACCCGAAGAAGGCTGCCTGCGGGGCGACGGGTTTTGGTCTTTCATCGGCGGCCATCTAAGTCGGGAAAAATCGAGACGTCAAAATCTGTTTTCGGAGATGAAGTCTCCCTTCACCCTCGCCTTGTGCAACAAGTGCGCGGATTCTCCATTGCGCAATGAGGGGGGTTCAAGCGAGAGTGCAAAAGGCGTGGCAGCGGCGTGCGCGCAGGAAGGCTGCGATTATCCCGCGTTCCTGTTGCGGCTGGCCGAGCGGGAGTCGATCGACCGGGAACGACGGGCCGCAGAACGGCGAATCCGCGATGCCCG
>CALBXK010000401.1 GCA_937890535.1 uncultured Spartobacteria bacterium | reverse complement strand
ACTCCGACAATATCACACCAAATCGAGACGAATGAAAACAAACACTAGAAACATGCTAGTACAGGCGGTTTGGCTTCTAGTGTTTGTTTCCGGCGGCTATGCGGAGACCACGGTAGCGGTTCCTAACGGAGACTTCAAGTTGCCGGATATTTCCCCTGCTACATATCAAAGAGAGCTTGTTCCCGAACACTGGACTCAGACTGTCGTGACGGGACTCGTTGCATACGGTGTTGGCGGAGATAAGGAGAGCTTGGAAGGTCAGTGCGTATATGCCGGCGGCAACAATGTGTCAGGCGACGCAACGGGCAATTTTGCACAGACCGATGTCGGAGCAAGTGTGCATGCAGTCGGCGATGTCTACATGTTGACGTTTGAAGTCGGGGGAGAAAATCCAGTCGGCGAAGGATCTTGGACGGCTAAACTCCTAGTCGATGGAAACGAGGTCGCATCGAGCGAGCCTGTCATCGTCTCAGGAGCCGCCCCTTGGACCACCCAATCGCTTGCTTGGAGTGCAAATACCATGGGTGTGTTGGGTGTCCAATTTGACTATGCGATACTGAGCTTTGATAACACAAATCTCTTGCTGGACAATGTAAGCCTATCCTACGTTCCCAAGCCGGTCACATCCGAAAAAATCGCGGTTCCAGAGAAAAAATAGAATGGCAAATGGGGCAATAGCCTTGCTGGATCTCTAAATCAAGATGGCGATGCAGCGCACTGAGGCAATGCGATTTATGCCGCGCGGGTTCATTTATAAGTTAAGAGTAATGCATAAAATAATATTTTCAAGTCTGGTTTTCATGTTAACGTTCTCTTTACAATTGAACGCGGAGGTCTTGTTTGATGAGGGCAAAAGTGCATGGGTGATCTGTCTGCCGTCCGATGCGGATCCGACGCTGAAATATGCCGCGGAAGAACTGCAAACGGCACTGTTCAAAGCTTCGGGCGCTGTGCTGGAGATCATTCATCAAGCGCCAGTGCATGCCGGGCATACTATCTATATTGGAACCCCCGATAGTCTGCCCGAAATACAGTCAAAAAGGGATGTTCTGAAACTTGACAATATTTCAGCGGGTGAAGTTGCGGTTTACACACTAAATGATAATCTCTATCTTGCAGGAAATTCGTCGCGGGCCGCATTGTACGCGGTTTACACATTTTTGCAGAATATCGTTGGAGTGCATTGGATTTGGGCCGGGGATACTGGAGAATTCATCCCAAAGCTTCGCAAGCTGGAGCTTCCCGACCTGGCTCTCAATCGGAAGGGTGCCTTTGAATATCGAGGATTTCACCTCGTTGTGAATCACTGGACTCCGGAACTAGAAACTTGGATGGCATGCAATTTCATTAATGTTGTGCGGAGTGAGCCAGAAACGCGCCACGCCATACCAGGACGCCAAAAAAAGGGCTTTCACATCATGTTTTCCGGTCACAACGTGACCCTTCCTGCGACCCTTTTCCTTGAGGATCCGGAACTATTTGCGCTCAATGACGGAAAGCGTACTTGCGATGCAGGCCAACTATGCCTGTCGAATCCAAGAGTTAAAGAGTTGATCTCCAGCGATATTCGGACTCAGCTATTGGAAAATCCCGAAGTAGAGATCATGAGCCTGTTCCCTTCAGATAACCTCGCGTTCTGCCAGTGCGGTCCTTGCACAAGAGTGAGTCGTTCTACAAAATGGTTTGATTTTTTTAAAGCTGTGGCCGCCTCTCTCAAGGACGAGTTTCCCAACGTTGGATTTAGTTCCATCGCATATCAATCGTATCTTGAGCCGCCGACCACGGATTTGAGTGGTGTGAAATTTGTCGAATATTGTCAGTATGACCATTCGCTTGTCCACCCCTATGGCTCACCGAATGAGGCGAATCGAGTCTCTCTGGACAGAATTTCGAAATGGCAAAAGAAGAAAATTCCTCTCGGAATTTACGGATATGATTTTGACCTTTTTTATGTAGGGAAACGAGACCATATCTATCTGCCCATTTACCGGCGTATCCAGGACCAAGTAAAAAAATGCCGTGATTTGGGGATGATAAGTCTGATTCCAGAAGTGCCAAATTGGGATGGTAGCGCCCGCGACATTTACCAACAGAATCGCTTAAGTGTTTATCTCTATGCCCAGTTGATGTGGGATCCCGACCAAAAGCTGGAGGATTTGATGGAGGGCTACAACCAACTGGCCTTTGGAATAGCTGCTCCGCACATACGACAAGTGCAGGAGGCTATGATGGCATGTTGGGAGAAATCTCCCATCGAGATT
>CALBXK010000400.1 GCA_937890535.1 uncultured Spartobacteria bacterium | reverse complement strand
ATTCCATGCCAAAATCATAATCTAGAAGCCCTGCGCTGTCCATGCTGGACCCGGGGTCTGGAAGGAATTTCTGCTTCAAGAAGACGCCTCCGTGTTCCGGTCCAATGAATTTCCACTTGCAGCATCGCCCAAGCGCCACCAATTTCCTCGCGCTGTGCGACGTGCTCCGACTCTTGCCCTTACTCTCAACCTGGCCCTGGTGCTTGGCGGAATTTTCCCCGCCGAGGCCAAGTGGAACGTCGTCATGCATGAAAAGCGGCGATACGTCACCCTCGAAGATGTCGCGACCTTTTACAAAATGAATCGACCGGTCTCCGACGGGAAATCCTTCCGCCTCACTGCCAACGGATACAGCATCAAAGGCCGGCCCCAAGGGCGCGACGTCCTCGTCAACGGCGTGAAATACGTCCTCTGTTTTCCCATCATTACCAAGAACGGAGAGAATCTCATCTCTGCCATGGATGTGGTGAAAATCATTGAACCAATCCTCCGACCGCAAAAGATCAAGAATGCCTCCGCGGTGCGAACCGTCATTCTGGATGCTGGGCACGGGGGACACGACAGCGGGGCCCGGGGACCACTCGGCGCTGAAAAAGACGCGGCCCTCGACGTTGTCAATCGCGCCAGGAAGCTCCTCCTCGAAAACGGCTTCCAGGTTCATCGCACGCGGGGCACGGATATTTTTATTCCCCTCGAAAAGCGGCCCAAGTTCGCCAACAAGCACCGCAACGCCGTCTTTGTCAGCGTGCATTTTAATAAATCAAAAAGCGGCGGCACCGGCTTGGAGACCTACTGTCTGGCCCCGCGCGGTGTGCCGTCCATGGATGAGGAAAATCTGCGCTACAGCGATTTCGTCCAATACCCCGGCCACAAGCGCGATGCGGAGAATGTCGCCCTCGCCACCGCCGTTCATGCCTCGCTGGTGCGCAAGCTCGGCCTGACCGATCGGGGTATCAAGCGCGCCCGGTTCGTGGTTATCAAAAACGCCACCCTTCCCGCCATTTTGGTCGAGGGAGGATTCATGAGCGGCAAACCCGATTACAAGCTCATCGCCACCCCGGCCTATCGGCAAAAAATGGCCGAATGCATTGTGGAAGGCATCATGACTTACAGCGCCTCGGTCTCGGGAACGATCCAGTATCAGAAACCCTCCGCCATCGTTTCCGCCACAGATCCCACCACGGTGCCGGACCTTGAGAAGCCCGTCGGATCCGCCACGGACCGCAAGGCCTCGGTTGCCACGGCCCGGAAACTCATCCAAGCCACGGTGAAGAAATAAGGTGACGACTGCCTCCGGCTTGCGATTGAATTTTTCCGAATAAACTGGAAGCCTGAACTCCTGATGGAAACCGAAACCCGCCCTGACTCCCGCCTCGATCCGATTGGAGTTTTCGACTCCGGCATTGGCGGGCTCACTGTGGCGGCCGCTTTGAGTCGCCTTCTTCCCTCCGAAACCATCTTCTACATCGGCGACACCGCCCGCGTTCCCTACGGCGGCAAAAGCCGGAAGACCGTGGAACGCTACAGCGTCGAGATTGGTGGTCTCCTCCTGGCGGAACAGGCCAAGATCATCGTCGTGGCCTGCAACACCGCGTCGGCCCTGGCCGTTCCCCGCCTGAAACAAATTTTCAATGTCCCGATCCAGGACGTCGTCGCGCCGGGGGCCGCCGTCGCGGTGCGAACCACCCGGTCCAAGCGGGTCGGTGTCGTCGGCACCCGCGCCACCATTGCCAGCGGGGCCTACGAGCGGGCCATCCAAGCCCTCGATCCCACCATCGAAGTTTTCAGCGCTCCGTGTCCCCTCCTGGTTCCGCTCATCGAAGAAGGAATGTTCAACGACAGTATCACCGATCAGGTCCTGGCCCGGTATCTCCAGCCTCTGCTCGAGCAATCCATCGACACCCTCGTTCTCGGTTGCACTCACTATCCCCTCGCCCGCCAAGCCATCGCCCGCGCCGCAGGAGAAAACGTCACTCTGGTGGACTCGGCCGAAAATTGCGCCCTGGCGGTCCAGGCTCTTTTGAAAGCAAATTCCCTCGCCGCCCCCTCCGATCAACTCGGCCACCTCAACGTCGCCCTCACCGATGCCACGGAGGGATTCCTCCGCACCGCAGAACGTGCTCTTAATTTACAGATCGGGGACGTGGAACTCCGAAGCGTGCAGGCTGGGTAATCACAGGCCTTCATCGCCTTTGAGGACCCCTGCCAAATTTCGTCCCGCCTTGAAAAGCTCCCGCTCCCCCAAGGGCATGGTTTGGAAGCGTTCGCGCAACTTGTCGGGCTCAATTTTCCCAAGCCTGAGCAGAGCTCGCACCAAGGTCAGGTCTTTCTCCCGGCCCACCACGATCTTCACCGCCGCCAGATCATAAGGATCGAGGCAGAACACATCAGAAAAATCCTCCAAAACAATGAGTCGCCCCTCCCATCCCGGCGGCAGTGTTTGCGTGATGTCGGGATGCACGATGTCGGCGTGGTAACCATTCGTGGACTCAAACAGACTGTTGGCACCAACGGCCTCCGAAAGGACGTCGGAGATTTGCTTCCCCGTGGGATCCAGTAAAAAATCCGCATCGAAAGTCATCGTTAACGGCCCGCCCTCTTCGCCGAGTTCAGGGAATTTTGGCAGCAAAGAGGATGAACCTAGCACAAAAATCCTGTCACATCGGCTCAGGGCCTTTGTCACCTCAAGCAGATGCTTCAGTGCGTGTAGCTGCATTTAAGATAAAATGGTCGCCGCTCCATAGCCGTCAACACCCCGGCAAAAGGCGCAAACTCCCGCTCATACTCCGCCCGTTCGCTGTCCTCCCGCAAGAGCGCCAAGATCTCCAGCAACCCTTCCGGGGATTTCCGGGCGGCGAGAATTCGATCGCGCCACTCCATCAACTTGTGCTGCTGGTCAATGCTGTTGGCGATCCAACGGACAATATTCTCGAGGCCAATTTCCAGCAAAACCGGGTCATGCTCGATCTTGTCAGCAATCAAGCGGGACATCCCGAGGCGATCAAGTCGTTCTGCCATAAATCGAAACTACCACAGTCCCCTCCCGGATGACACCGGTAAAAAGTCCCCCCATCCCCCATCTCCGTGTCTCCCCCATCCCCCTCCCCGAATCACGCCTTCAATCTCACCCGACCATCTCGGCCAATTCTTCGACGGAGAATTTTTCCAACACCGCCTCGGCATCGACCATCCCATCGAGCAAGTTGCGCTTTTTCTCCTGCATGCGCAGGACGCGTTCCTCCACGGTGTCGCGGGCGATGAGCTTAATGGAGGTGACGACACTTTTCTGACCGATGCGGTGGGCTCGATCGGTGGCCTGGGCCTCGACGGCGGGATTCCACCAGGGATCAAAATGAATCACGGTGTCGGCCGCGGTAAGGTTGAGGCCCACGCCGCCCGCTTTGAGGCTGATGAGAAAGACCGGGATAGTGGCGTCGTTTTGAAAACGATCGACAACATCGCCCCGATTCTTGGTGGAGCCATCGAGGCGGCAGTAAGACAATCCCTCCTCATCCAAAGCCTCGGCGATGAGGTCCAGCATGCTGGTGAATTGGCTGAAGACCAGGACCCTATGCCCGCCATCCACCGCCTCTCCCAGAAGTTCAAGCAAGGCGGTCAATTTGGACGAACCCTGCTTCGGCGAACCCAGCAACCGCAGATCACAACAGGCCTGCCGCAGACGCAACAAAGCCGTCAGCATCTGCATGCGGGCGGCTCCGCCTTGATCCCGAAGTTCATCAATGCGGGTCCGGGCCGTCTGTTGGAGTTGGGTGTAAACCGTTTTTTGTTCGGGACTGAGTTCCACCTCAAGTACCTGTTCGATCTTGTCGGGAAGTTCGGTGAGGATGTCGCGTTTGAGACGGCGAAGGAAATGCGGCCGGGTGCGGCGAACGAGACGCTGCCACACGCCACCACGCTCTCCATTCAGCAAGGGAGTTTCGTAGCGATCCTTGAAATCCTCGCGGGAACCGAGGACACCCGGCAGGAGAAATTCGAAAAGTGACCACAAATCCCGCAACGAGTTTTCAATCGGGGTGCCGGTGAGGATAAATCGACTCTGTGCCTTGAGGGCACAGGCCGCCTTGGCATTCTGGCTGTCGGGATTTTTTATGTGCTGGGCCTCGTCAAGAATCACGGCCGAAAATGTGATCTCCCGATATTTCTCGATATCCCGTCGCAAGAGGGCATAGCTGGTCACGACGAGTCGGTTACGGGAGATTTCTGAAAAGCGTTTTTCGCGATTTGGACCGTCGAGGGTCAGGACAGAAAGATCGGGCAAGAAATGCGCCGCCTCCCGCTTCCAGTTCCAGACCAGCGATGAGGGACAGACGACGAGGGCCGTGCCGGGCAGGGATTCGATCAGAGCCAGAGCTTGCACGGTTTTGCCGAGGCCCATCTCGTCGGCCAACAAGCCTCCCAAGCCGGCCTTGGCCCGAACCAGCAACCATTCCGCTCCTTCAACCTGGTAGGGACGCAATCCCATCGCAGTCGCAAGGGTGGTCCCCAACCCGCCCGCAACAGAGGGTTGGGGACAACCCTCCCGACCCATCCAAGTCGCCACGCTGGCCTCAAGATACGCGCGATTTTGCGCGGCCACCCGATAGCCGCCCCGCTCTTGCTGCGGATTGCAGTCGCGCAAAACTTCCTCAAGATCCAGCGCCAACCCACCGTCTGCCACCGCCACCCGTCCATCCTTGAGGCGAACGTGCCCTGCGGTCTGCAACAACTGACTGACCTCCGCTGCGGAAAACACCGCTTCGGCACCGGCGGAATAGTGAACATGAAAATCCAACCAGCCGTCGTCTTTCTCCCGAATGGCAAACTGGGGTTCGATACGCACAAAATCGCGGGTCACGTGCTGGAAGCGTTCGCCCTCCTTCACCTGCCAAGTTTGTTTGAGGCGGGGCAGCTCGGCGGCAAAAAATCGGATCACGGCCTCCTCGCCACGAAGCACGGCCTTGCCTTTGACGTCTTCGAACCCCACCTGCATCAAGCGCGCCATCGCCTCGCCTTCCCGGGACGGATTGCTCACCCCGGGCTGGCGATACCGAAAAGAAATTCCCGCCTCCAGATGACGCAAGGAACCCTCCAAGGTCAACTCAACCGTCGGGATCTCTTCCGTCGCCGGCAACCTCGGCCCGGCAGGGGATTCCCCTTTCGGTTCTGCCCGATCCCGTTGCACTGGCGCCAAAACCTGCAAACCCACCGCCACCGAATGGGCGCAAATGATACCCCGCACCCGCGAGTCACGACAGGAACACAAGTTCTCCACGTCAATGGGATTGCGGATTCGCAGCCCGGCCATGAATTCCTTCCCCCCTTCGGAAAGCCGTCCCTTCAACAGGGGAGGCTCATAAGAGGCTTCCACCACCCGCCCCGCTTCATGTATGGTCCGGGCCCGCTTCAGGACATCCCAGCCCCCCATTGATACTAAAAATTTTTTCGTCAGTTCCACGTTGAGGCCTCACCGTGTCACAGACCTTAGGCGCCACGAAAGAGGTTTGCGTCCCCCGCGGAAAATATCTTCTGCCAGCTTCTCTTCGATCGCCCCACTCAAGCGCAGAATTTTTTCCCAGAGGCGAATCGAGATCAGGAAATTACTCTCGATTTCTTTCTAACGCCTTCCGGCGGTGGTAGGGAGAATCGTTGGGGCGAAGAAGCAGGGGGGCCTCCTCGCCGGCGAGACCGGACTCGTTCACAATGCGACGCAGCAGAACCAGCGAGGCGACAGCATCGGACAGGGCATCATGCCATCGAAAACCCGGATGCACCTCCCGCATTTCTTCTTCGAGATCCAAGCCTGCGATGAGGTCACCCAGGGCGAAGGATCCCCGGTTCGGCCAGACCGCCCGGGCCAGCTTCAACGTATCAACCCAGGGTCCAAAGCCATGAAAGGGAAACGCCCTGAGAAAGCGCTTCTCGGTGGCAGCCCCATGCGCCACAATCCACCGCCCGGCCAGCAGGCTCTTGATGCGGGGCCAGACCTCCACGAGCGCCGGCGCACCCGACAAATCCTCCCGCCGGATGCCATGAACCTTCTGCGCCCTCCAGGTGATCTCCTGATCCGTGGCAAGAAAACTGTCGAAAAACTCCGGAACTTCAATCTCTCCGCCTCGCATCGGCGCAATCCCGATCTGCACTGGCACTTCCGTGCCGCCAGGACGCAAACCGGCGCTCTCAAAGTCGATGGCCGCAAATGGAATTTCAGAAATCAGCATGGAGAGGTTTTCACGCTACTGCATATCTGTGCGGGAGCGCAGCTTCTTCAATCGCTCGTATCGCCAATGGCCTTCCCGCCCCCAACTGAACACCGCACCCTGTTCAACCAATTCCCGACGCCTCTTTCAAAAGCGTTTCCGTCATCTCCCAGCCGAGGCAACCGTCTGTGATGGAAACCCCATACTTGAGTGCGGACGGATCGCTCCCGAGCGGCTGGGATCCGGGATGGAGGTTGCTCTCAAGCATGGCGCCAATGATGGCGCGGTTTCCGGCGGCCCTTTGCTCAAGGATGCTTTTCCAGACCAGAGGCTGGCGCTGTGGATCTTTTCCGGAATTGGCATGACTGCAGTCGACCATCACCGCGGGATGAAGACCTCCCTTACGAAGGAAATCGCAGACGGAAGCGACGTCAGACTCCTCGTGATTCGTCCCCTTGCGCCCGCCGCGCAACACGACATGACTGTCCGGGTTGCCCGTGGTTTTGATAATGCTGGTGGCCCCATCCTGATCCATACCCAGAAAACTATGGGGCGTTCGAGAACTCTTCATGGCATCAATCGCCACCTGCACACCGCCGTCGGTACCATTTTTGAATCCCACAGGCATGGACAACCCGCTGGCCATCTCCCGGTGGGTCTGCGACTCGGTGGTACGGGCCCCGATCGCGGACCAACTGATGAGATCAGCGATGTATTGCGGGATGATCGGATCGAGAAATTCGGTCCCGGCGGGAAGACCCAGTTCCGCAATTTCGAGGAGAATCTTCCGGGCCAAGCCAATCCCCTGCGCCACGTCACAGGAATCGTCCATGAGCGGATCATTGATCAGGCCCTTCCAGCCCACCGTCGTCCGGGGCTTTTCAAAATAGACTCGCATGATGATGAGAAGACGGTCGGCCGTCTCGCGGCTCACGACCGCCAGGCGGCGGGCATATTCCAGGGCCGCCTTGGGATCGTGAATCGAACACGGTCCAACGATGACGAGAAGACGATCGTCCTCACCGCCCAGGATGGCTCTCGCCTCCTCACGTCCCCGCAAAACGGTCTCCACCTGGGCGGCACTCGCGGGATGCTGCTCCTTGATCTGGGCAGGAGTGATCAAGCGGGTGACGCCCCGTACACGCAGGTTGTCCAGCGGCAGAGCACGAGGGTCAGAACGCGACGCAGAGAGGGTTTCAGTCATGAATAGCTAAGGAAAAGCGAAAAGCGAAAAGTGGAAAGCGGAAACTTACCAGATGTCGCCCGACTTTCAACCTCCCGCTTTTCCCATTTACGCTTTCCGCCCTCCCCATTCCTGCGTACGCTGGCGACGATGAAGACCTCTTCCCGCGCGCCCCGCCCCGGTGGTACCCAGCGGCGCCTGGAGGGCCTCATGCTGCTGGCCTCGCGAGCGCGGGCCTCCGGACGGCGGATGTTCCGCCGACTCACCCGCAAACCCCGCACGGTCGCGGAAAGTCCGAACCTCCTCCCGACTCTCATTAAGGTCTTCGCCGGATTTGCCCGGGTGGATGGCGAACTCCTGGAGGAGGAGATTGACTCCAGCCTCAGCTTCCTGCGCTACGACTATCCCGATGCGGTCTATTCCGAACTACGAAAACTCTACCGCGACGCTCTCCACGAACAACAGGATCTCAACGCCATTGCGGAAAATCTCTCAGGTCAACTCTCGGACGAACTAAAAATCCTTCTCGGTGTCCAGCTCTATGACCTCATTTCCAAGGCCAGCCTCCCCCAGGAACAGGTCATCGCCTACTATTCCTTCATGGCCCAGCTCGGGATGGCGGCCCAGGCCATCGACATCGTCTATCAACTCAATGCCGACGATCAGAGCGAAGCGGGAATCTATCACGAAGGGGCCTCCCCACTGGAAGCGGTCAGTTTTGGAGCGTCGGCCCAGAACGACGTCTCGGTGGTCGGACTGCACAACGAAGAACGCATCGTCGCCTACCGCTATCGCGATCTCGTCATCGTAAAAAACCTCACCGGCCGCAACCTGATCGTGCAGGGCCGGATCCTCCGCACCGGGGAACTTTGCCGCATCTTCTCCGGACAACGCATCCTCATCGACGATCAGGTCCTCACCCACCAGGATCTCATCTTCTACTTCAACGCCAAAAAGAACGTCTCGGTTCCCCAAATTTTTGTAGCGGTGAATGCCGAAGACGAGGTGCGTCTGGAGAAAAGTCGTTCCCGGGATTCCTGTTTGGAAGTGACCTTTGGTCTCCGGGTGAAGGTGAAGGCCCTGGCCGATGTGGACGCGGTTCTGCACGACACCCGTCTCACCCAAGGCACCCTGATCGAAGCCAATCTGGATGAGAAGATCATCTTTCATAACGACAGCGAACTCGCCCTCGGCGACCTCCGCCGCCGCGCCCACCAGTACGGGGGCCGCTTTCAACTCAAGACCTCCAAGAGCGAATACCTCGTGTCCAACAATCCGGGATTACTGCACGAGAACGACATTCTGCTTTCGCCGGGATCCGGCGGCGATGTGTTGCTCAAGATCCACTGCGATTACGAACGCAAGGAAGGGCGCCTGGAGGTGCTTCAAGCGGACCGGCCCATCCTCGTCCGCGGCAACCCCGTCCGCAATTTCGCAGACCTGGCGGATGGCGACACCATCCGCATCGACACCGGGCAACTCCTCCGCTGCAACTTCTCCGAACGCCTGCTCGAAGAGGAGCGCAATATCATCCGCTCTCTCGAAGTCCGCGATCTGATGTGCCGGTTCCGCAATCGCCAGGTCGCCCTGGAAGGCATTTCCTTCTCTATGCACCGCGGGGAAATGGTCTGCGTGATGGGTGCCAGCGGCTGCGGAAAGAGCACGCTCATGCGGGCCCTCGCAGGGCAGTTCCCGCCCACCCAGGGCGACGTGCTCTTCAATGACCGGTCGCTCTACGGCAGCTACGACAGCCTCCGCCAATACGTGGCCTACATCCCCCAGCACGACGCCTTCGACGAACACCTCACCATCGAGGAAAATATCAATTTCGCGGCCGCCCTCCGCGCCCCCCATCTCTCCGGTCGCGAACGCCTTCGCCGGATCGACGGCAAGCTGGCTGAACTCGGCCTCAATGAACGCCGCGGCTCAGTCGTCGGCGCTACCCACAAAAAAACCCTCTCAGGAGGCGAACGCAAACGCCTCAACATCGGCCTCGACATGATCAGTTCTGCCGACGTGTACCTCTTCGACGAACCCACCAGCGGATTGTCCTCCAAGGACTCCGAACACGTCATCGATATCATTCGTGGCATGTCGCACAACAAGATCGTCCTCATCACCATCCACCAGCCGACTTCAAAGATTTTCCAGATGTTCCAAAAAGCGATCCTGCTCGATCGCGGCGGGAAGCTCGTCTTCTTCGGCACCCCGCAGGAAATGCTCAAATATTTCGCCGAAGCCGAACACCAACAACATTTCGGCACCGAGCTCGGCGGCTGCGAAGCCTGCGGGACCACCCGGCCAGAGTTCATCTTTGACGTCCTCGAGACCCCCCTGCGCGATCTCTCCGGCGACCTCATTTTTGAGGAAAACAACCGCGGACAACTCGTGCCGGCCCGCCGATATTCCCCCGACTACTGGCGAGACAAATTTGAGGCCTACCGCCTCATGCAGGACATTCGACAGGCCACCCCGCCCCGCGAGTCCGCGGTTGTGCCTCCCAGTTCCCCCCGGCGGAAGGAGCCAATGCGTTGGGGGGAGGAATTCCGCCAATTCACCATTCTCTTCAAACGAGCCTTCTTAAGCAAACTCCGCAATAACGCCAACCTCATCGTCACTCTGCTCGTCCCCCCGGCCCTGGCGCTCCTCATCGGTTTCGTCCTCCGTCGCTCCGAAAGTTCCCACTATGACTTCGCCTCCGCCTTCAATATCCCTGGATATCTGTTTCTCTCCCTCGTCGTGGCCATGTTCCTCGGCCTGGTCAACAGTTTCGATGACATCACCCGCGACCGACCGGTCCTCCTGCGCGAACGCAATCTCAATGTTCGCCTCAGTTATTACGTCACAGCCAAGGCCCTCACTCTGGCGATCTTTGCCGTCATCCAATGTGTTCTCTTCACCCTGATTGGGGATGCCCTGCTGGGCCTCCGGGGCATGTTTGCTGTCATTTTCATCACCATGTTTCTCACCACCATGAGTGGCGTCGCCATTGGCCTCGTCCTCTCCGCCATGGTCAATGAGGCCAAAACCGCCGTTCTCCTCATTCCCTTCGTCCTCATTCCCCAGCTCATTCTTGCTGGCGCCTTCGTCAAATATGAGGATATGAACCTCAACCTGGATTTTGTTTACACCATTAAACAATGGGCACGGGAAAACCCGGACACCGCCATGGAGCCCCGCAGCGACCTCCAGGTTCCGCTCATCTGCCAGTTCATGCCGATGCGATGGTCCTACGAAGGCATCATCTATGCCCAGGCCAAGCTCAATCCCCTCACCCGCCGCCAGACCCTCATCCAAAATCAGATTCAGAAACTCGCCGCTGTAGAAAACCCCTCCGACGAGGAGAGCGAACGCCTGGAAGACCTCAAGGATCTCCTCGCCACCCTCTCCGGCCTGAGAGCCAATACCCCGCGGGAACTCGACGCGCGTCTCTCCAGCATCGACACCGTCATCGACGGAGCCCCCTTCGACCGCCGAAAATTCCGCAGCCCCGCCCAGGGCATCACCGCCGAGCAACTCTACGTCAACCAAAAGGTCACCGACCTCGTCTCCAAGGCCGAGATGGAACAAAGCGACTATCGCAATGACATCGCCGGACACACTCACCTCAACGTCTTTTTCGGCCCCGTCAAAGAGTACCTCGGCCTTCGCTTTGGCATCCTCTGGTTCGACGCCGGAGTCCTCATCGTCACCACCCTGGGATTGTTC
>CALBXK010000399.1 GCA_937890535.1 uncultured Spartobacteria bacterium | reverse complement strand
GCCTTCAGCTCAACATCGCCCATGATTGAGTCCATTCAAAACGTCGAAGCGGCAATATTCTTCGTCTGCCACTTGCAAGGGCGATAGAACGGGTTAAGTTCTGAACCGTATGAAAAAAATCCTACTTACCCTTAGTGCAGCCGTTTTAGTTGTAGCGAACGCCCTCGCGGGCTCTTATCCTGACATCAGCCTTGATGCATTGAAAACCGCCATCGCCCAAAAGGATGTGACGATTCTCGATGTCAATGGCAGCGCCTCTTACAAGGGCGGCCACATTCCGGGAGCCCTTGATTTCGTGGCGGACAAAGGCGATCTCGCCTCCAAACTCCCGGCCGACAAGGGAGCCCTCATCGTGGCCTATTGTGGTAGCGAGCAATGCGGAGCTTACGCCAAAGCGGCGAAAGCTGCCAAAGGGCTTGGCTACACCAATGTGCAACATTTTGCGCCTGGTCTGGCCGGATGGAAAGCCGCAGGCGAGCCGTTGCAAAAAGTCGAATAAATTATAAATTAACCTGTTTTAAGGGTCGGAGGAGGGGATCGTTCCCTTCTCCGGCCCTTATCTTTTTCTGGCGAGGAGTTTTGACCCTCCGGTGTTCTTCTCATGACCTGCGGCAGGGGAGATGCTAGAGTTCGGGGATGGATTTGCTTTCTTTGACCCTCGACGAAGTGGGAAGTGCCCTTGAGGCCCTTGGGGAACCCCGCTACCGGGCCCGGCAATTGTGCTCCTGGGTTTATGCCCGACGGGCAGTGGATTTTGAGGCGATGTTGAATCTCCCGGCCGCCTTGCGGAGCAAGTTGGCTCAGGAATTTTCGCTGCGTCCGTTGGAAAAAGTGACGGTGACGGGGTCGAAGGATACGACCCGGAAATTTCTTTTCCAACTGGAGGATGGTCAACGCATCGAGACGGTTTTAATTCCGGCTTCGATGGGACTTGATGGGGAGCGATCCAAGCGCCGAACCCTCTGCGTCTCCAGCCAGGTCGGGTGTGCCTACGGCTGCCGGTTCTGCGCGAGTGGACTTGACGGATGGAAACGGAACCTCAGCGCTGGAGAGATTGTCGCCCAGCTTCTGGCCGTGGAGGAACTCACCGGGGAGAAGATTCAGAACATCGTATTCATGGGTATGGGTGAGCCCTTCGCAAATTATGAAAATCTTCTCCGCGCCCTCGCCATTCTTAATGCCCCCTGGGGAATTGGTCTCGGAGCCCGCCATATGACGGTTTCAACCAGTGGACTGGTACCCAGGATTCGGGACTTTGCCGATCAACCTCTTCAGGTCCGACTCGCCATCTCCCTCCACGGAGCCTCCGATGAGGTGAGGGACCAAATCATGCCGGTGAATCGGAGGTATCCGCTGGAGGAATTGTTGGACGCGTGCCTCCACTATTCGACTAAAAAAAAGCAGTATCTGACTTTCGAATATATCCTGATTCGTGATGTCAACGACTCGGAGGAACAGGCCCGCGCTCTTGCCAGTCATGCGCAACGCCTGCAGGCCAAGGTGAATCTCATTCCCTACAACACTGTGACCGGGCTCGATTGGGAACGCCCGACCGAGGCGGTCCAGAAACGCTTCCTTCGAATCATGCAGGATAGGAATATCCCGACGACTCTGAGACGGGAAAAAGGCCATGATATCGCCGCGGCCTGCGGACAATTACGTCTTGCCCAAGCGGCGAATTCAGACGGGATGGCGTCGTCGTAAAAAGGACGCCGTCATCCGTCTTCCCCGGTGAGGCAACGACCTGTCGGCTAGACTTCGATCGGCTCGATATTCCAGATGTCTTTGGCGTATTCGGAGATCGTTCGATCGCTGGAGAATTTTCCCATCCGGGCGGTGTTCAAAATTGCCATGCGGGCCCAGCGAGATTTGTCGCGAAAGGCGGCGTCCACCTTTTTCTGCGCTGCGACATAGGATGCAAAATCCGGCAGGCAGAGGAACGGGTCGCTAGAGGTGAGATTATCCCGCAACATACTCAGAGTGCCGGGGGGTTCATTGGGGATGAAATAGTTCGACCCGACCCAATCGACGACCGCCTTGAGTTCGTCGTTGGCATTGAGGAAATCGCCGGGATGGTAGCCTTTGGCGAGGAGGTCATGGACCTCGTCAACCGTCATTCCAAAAATAAAGATATTGTCGGCACCGACTTCTTCCAGAATCTCGACATTGGCACCATCGAGGGTGCCGATGGTGAGGGCCCCGTTGAGGGCCAGTTTCATGTTTCCGGTGCCAGAGGCTTCCTTGCCGGCGGTGGAAATTTGTTCAGAGAGATCCGCGGCGGGAACGATCCGCTGGGCGAGCGAAACCCGGTAGTTCGGAAGGAACACGACCTTGAGTTTACCACCGATGCGCTCATCAGCGTTGATGAGTTTTCCGACCGAATTGATGGCCTTGATGATGCATTTGGCCAATTCATATCCGGGAGCGGCCTTGGCAGCGAAGATGAAGACCCGGGGAACGATGTCGAGGTCGGGATTCTGGAGTAGCTGTCGGTACAAGGTGAGAATATGGAGCAGATTCAAATGCTGCCGCTTGTACTCGTGCAGGCGCTTGATCTGGACATCGAAAAGTGCGTTCGGGTCGACTTCGATCCCGCAGGTCTCCTGAATGATCCGGGTCAGGACCACCTTGTTGTCATGCTTGACCGCCATGAACTCTTTTTGGAATTCCGCATCATCGGCAAAGGCCTCCAGGGCTCGGAGTTTTTCGAGATTGCGTTCCCAGCCTCCGCCGATGCGGGAGGTGATGAGCTTGCTTAGTCCCGGGTTGCAGGCCAGCAACCAGCGGCGTGGGGTGATGCCATTCGTCTTGTTATTGAATTTTCCCGGATAGAGTTCGTCGAATTCGGGGAAGAGATTTTTTTTGAGGAGCGCGGTATGGAGGGCGGCGACTCCGTTGACCGAGTGGCTTCCGACGACGCTGAGATGCGCCATGCGGATCTTTTGGTTTGACCCTTCCTCGATGAGGGAAAGCGTCTGCTTCATTTTTAAATCACCCGGCCATTTCGCTTCGACGGTATCGAGAAAGTGTTTATTGATTTCAAAAATGATCTGGAGATGGCGAGGGATGACCTTTTGAAAGAGTTTGACGCTCCATTTTTCCAAGGCTTCCGGGAGCAGGGTGTGGTTGGTGTAGGCGAATGTCCGGGTGACGAGCGACCAGGCCTTGTCCCAGGACATTTCGTATTCGTCGTGAAAGAGGCGCTGCAGTTCAACGACCGCAATGGCGGGGTGGGTGTCGTTGAGCTGGATCGCGACCTTGTCGGGAAAGGATTCCCAGGTGTCGTTCGTCTTTCGGAAACGGCGGATGATGTCCTTCAAGGAACAGGCCACGAAAAAGTATTGCTGGAGAAGTCGAAGTTCCTTTCCATTTTCGGTTGTGTCGTTGGGATAGAGGACCTTGGTGATGGTTTCGCTGTTGTTTTTTTCCCGTACCGCCTCGTCGTAGCCTCCGCGGTTGAAAGCCTCGAAATCGAAGTCCTCCGCCGCCCGGGATTCCCAGAGGCGAAGATAGTTTACTGTGTTGGTTCCGAACCCCGGCACCGGAATATCGTAGGGGATCCCGAGAAGTTTTTTCCACCCGACCCAACGGGGGACATAATTGCCTCGGTCATCGAAAACGTTCTCGACGTGACCATAGACACGGATCTCGGTGGAGTGTTCGTAGCGTACGATTTCCCACGGAGTCCCGAATTGCTTCCAGGCGTCAGGGAGTTCGACCTGATGCCCGTCGCGAAATTCCTGTTTGAAGAGTCCGTACTGGTAGTGGATGCCATAGCCGACCGCAGGGAGATCAAGGGTGGCGAGAGAATCAAGGAAGCAGGCGGCGAGGCGCCCAAGACCCCCATTGCCCAGGGCCATGTCGTACTCCTCCTTGCGCAGTT
>CALBXK010000398.1 GCA_937890535.1 uncultured Spartobacteria bacterium | reverse complement strand
CAGGGCTCTTCCGTGATCTCTGGGAGGACTTGGACTACATCCTCCGTCATACAAAAAAGGACATGCCCAAAACTATCAACTATCTCGTCAGCTTCGGACCAGATATTCAATCTGAAATTCTCGATATGATTGCCCACATGCCCGAGGAAAAACGCCAGAATATTCTCTGCGACCAGCAACTCCTCCAAGCCTACCTCTGAAAAGGCGTGTTCGACATGGAAGAATGAGACTTCACAATTGATGAGGAGGACAGGAGTCCTGAAGAGCACGTAGAGCTCGGACTTCTGGGCTGAACATCATCCGCTGAAATTTATTCAAAAATAATAATCACCTATCTTTCCAACTAAAACACAAAACACCAATCAACCATGAAGTTATTCGCGCTCCTTTTTCTCTTCAACCTGTCCGCCGTCTTTGGTCAAAACATGGATTTACGAAATCCCCTTACGGCAGATGAGTACAAGCAATTCCGAAAGGCCATCACTTCCGAATGGCAGAAAAATCCAAATATAGTTGGGGATCAGGCCAGAACCATGCTTATCGGAATGTTGGGATTAGAAGACAAGCCAGAAGCCCAGAGGATTTTCGACTTTAATCCGGACTACAACGTCAACACTCTCCTGCTTGTCATCGCCAACTATAGCAAAATCAAACTCGAAAAGCCGTTTATTTCCAATTATCAGGAGCAATTGGAGCAGCTTAAAAAGCGATCCGACGTCGACACTAGAGCTATTGCCGCCGGAATAACGGAATACCTTATCGCCGAGCAAGAAAAGCTGCCTTGAGAGAAATTATGGAGTATCTCGTTTTCACCTTACGCTTAATCCTCAAGATCATCGGTGCCAGCATCATGCTTTTTGCGTGGGTTTGTGCGGGCTATGTTTTCTACGAGTCCTTCCGAATGGCCTACCATGTCAGCTTATGGGGCGTTTTATTGAATTTTATTTGCTACCCGGTCGCCGTCATATATTGGCTCGTGAAAACATGGGGAACGCTCTACACTGCGGCGTTTTTTGCGTGGGCCATTGGGCACTATTTGGGGGCGATGGTCTTCGCGTTTGGTTGCGATCCCGACGAGCGATAGCTTGCGAATTCCGTGTTTTTTCGGTGCTCATGGCTGAGTGGCGTTGAACGCTTTCATCAAATCTTCGGCGTCAACCCTGATCACATATCTCCCGCAGCAATTCAGGGATTGGTGAGAGATGGGCTACTCCAGCCAACAAAAAGTCCGCATTACTTCCGGTCAGCTCGGCTGCAATTGCCGAGGGAAGGAAGTAAAGCGGGCAACAAGCACCTACGCACCGAAGCTGATGTTGTCAACTGGAAGCTCGAAATAGAAAAGCTCCAGAAAGGCCTTTCATTCAAGACCGGCGCTCAGACAATAGGGTCTAATTCCCCGCGTCAGCAAAGCTTGCTCGACCGGCATCAATCTCGCCGCACTGTCGAAAAAATAACCCCGGCAGTATCTCTGAGGGATACCCCCGCGAACGAGGAACACGCCACATCAGCCTTTGCCGAGGTCAATTCCTTCCTGCGCCGAACCTATCAGCGAGTCAAGCCCAAAGCCCAATCCGCCAGCAGGACGTACAACGAACTCTTTGCTACCCAGCGCAACTCCAGGGACCAGCAGCGAGGAACGCAGACGCCTGCACATGCTTGATTTGCGAGTGGGGCCCCACAACGGCCATCCGAGACATCAGCCGCACAACCCGACCCGGTCCTGGAAGCTGGGCCGCGCTGGAAGCATCATACAGTGCGTGGAGTCTCGCGAGGTCGGCGTTTAGCTTAAGCGCGCCCGCAACGAGTGTAAGAACCGCTCCCCGGTTTCGAGGGTGCTGCTTTCCGCTGTCCATCTTTCCGGCCGTTATTGCGCCCACGGTGCGGGTCAGGTTCGCGGGTGTCGAAGATTATACGCATGATTGTGGTCGGGATGGTGACGACTCATTGCTCTCTGGATAGATTGCTAGGAGTTCATTCTATCGCGCGAGGATGCCCAACGTTGGGTTTTTATTTGTTATGGCGGTCTTCCCTCGAAACGGGCAAGCTCGCCTCTCATGGTCCTTTCGGTCGCCAATGCCCACTATGTTTGGGACATCTGCCGCGGTGAAGGTGCCTGAAATTTGGGTGTCGAGGTCGATACCTGTACGCTTCGCCCCTCAAAGTGCATAGTCATGGCAATGGACTGTTTTAATAGCTGATGAAACGATTTCTTGAACGTGGCGGCGCATGGATCGTCGGGCAGTTCCTGCTCCTTGCCGGCGTCGCCGTGCTCTCGGTCCTGCATCCCGGCACAGGTCCGACGGCTTGGCGTTACGCCGGCGCTATCATTGTAGTCGTTGCAGGAGCGGTTGCTATCGCCGGAATAAAGGCTCTCGGCAGCAACCTCACCCCGTTCCCTAAACCGGTCGCCAATGCCAAGCTGGTTAAACATGGAATCTACGCAAAGATCCGCCATCCGCTCTACACTGCCGTGATCCTGGCCGGACTTGGCTGGGCGCTGGTCTGGTTGAGTTGGCCGGCACT
>CALBXK010000397.1 GCA_937890535.1 uncultured Spartobacteria bacterium | reverse complement strand
TGGCCCGCAGCGGAGAATTCATCCGTCGGGTGCTTCCGGTCGGGAAGTGCGCCCTGATCACGGATTCAAACATTGCCCCGCTCTACGCCGAAACGGTCCGAAATTCATTGGAACGGGCCGGGTTCGCCGTCATCACGGTCGTTGTACCAGCTGGAGAAAAATCCAAGTCCCTCAGCCAGACCGAGTCGGTCTGCAATGAATTGATTGCGGGCGGGCTAGACCGTCACGCCCACGTCGTCGGTCTGGGAGGTGGCGTCGTCGGTGATCTGGCCGGATTCGTCGCCTCAGTTTATCATCGCGGCATCCCCCACGTTCAAATCCCCACCACCGTCGTTGCCCAGGTCGACAGCTCGATTGGAGGAAAAACCGGCGTCAATGCCGGACGAGGAAAGAACCTCATCGGCTCCTTTCACCAACCGTCTCTGGTCGTGGCCGATTGCGCGACCTTGGAGACCCTTCCCAAACGCGAATTCGACGAAGGCATGGCCGAGATCATTAAACATGCCGCCATTCGTGACGCCGGAATGTTCGACGAAATTGAAAACCTCTCTCGGGCCGAGTTGCCGACCCTCATCGCCCGCAATGTAAAGATCAAAGCCCTCATCGTGGTCGAAGACGAACGCGAAACGAGCGACCTCCGCGCCCTGCTGAATTTTGGTCACACCATCGGGCATGCCATTGAGAATGCCGCAGGCTACGGTCGCTACCTCCATGGCGAGGCCATCAGCCTGGGCCTCGCGGCGGCTCTTCACCTCTCGGTGAAAAAAGCAGGGCTCCCACAGAAAGATGCCGACCGGGTGCGGGCGGCACTAGAGATGTTCCATCTGCCCCTGCAATTGCCCGAGGACATCACGACGGCAGACCTTCTGGCGGCCCTCCGCCTCGACAAAAAATTCCGAGAAGGTGCCATTCGCTTTGTCCTCACCGAGTCCCTGGGCAGTGCCTTCGTATCCGACAAGATCACCATGGACGACTTGCGCGATGCCATTGAGGCGTTGCGAAAATAGTCCAAAGAGATACCGGAGATTCCCCTCCCGGACGGGAGGACGGGAGGGAGTTCGCCCTCTCGCCCACATAAACCGCCTCGTTCTGCCAGGATTCGGGAAGCGCAAATCTTCCTTTCGCAAAACGGGGAAGCCCACCCCACACCTCCACTAGCGACCCGGGAATCCAGCCTTCCCCCTGCAGCAAAATGTCCCCGTCGATCAGGCGAATCCAGCCGGTGAGAGTACCACTCTCCGCATCCCCGGTCACCCGCAAGTTCGCATCCGCCAACCCGACCGGACCCGATGGGAATCCAGCGCACGTCCGCCCAAAATTCATTTTCCGCCCCAAAAACCTCAGTTCATATCGCGGCGCACCAGACCCCGCAAAATCGGCCCCACCTTGTAAAACAAACGGTCCCGAAGCAAAGCGCCCGGTGAAGGGACCAATCCGTGCCTGCGTTCCCGTCCAGGTCACGGTGCCTCTCACCTTCCGAAAATCAGGGGATCCACTTTTTGAGAAATCCCGTCCCTCAAGAGATCCCAGGATCTTCAACGCCGAAGGAATGCCTTCCGCTTGCACCACCCCGCGCACCGTGCCCGCGACCGGAGAATCCTGGCCCCACAGCCGGGCAAACTTCTGCACGTCGAGGGGCTCGCGCACGGCCAGGCGGACATACAGCTCCTGATCCGAAACCGTTGCTTTCACCACCGGGGTTCCCGCGAAGACCGCAAACGGATTCATGGGAAGAAAAATTTCCGCATCCGCCAGCACTCGATCTTTCTCCCGAAGGACGGCGTTCTTCAATCCGATTCCCGATCCCGCCAGGGTCGCAGTCGTCGTAAATCGCCAATCCTTCCGGCGAAGATCGAACTTCCGAAAATAGATGTTCTCCGGCGAATACGTTCCCTCAAAAGTTCCCGTCAGACCAACGGGCGTAAGGGCAGAAACAAGGTCATCGAGCCCCAGTGTGAAGGCACCGGAGTGCGCCGACCAGGTGCCGTCCCCCTCCCAATTCAACCGGACCGCCCCCGCTTGGATCGGCGAAACCACCCCGCCCGCCAAAAAACCCCGATACACACCAACATCTCCGGCCTGCATTTTCAACTCTCCAGAATAGGCGTGGGGTGCCTCCAGAGCCACCGTTCCCCGCCCGTTCAAATGATCCTTTTCGCTCCAAAACTCACAATGCACCACCTGAGCTTCATCCTTGGCAAATGTCACCTCCACCCGCCCGGACTCAAACCGCCGACCCAAAATCTCCATCGCGGTGGCTTCCAGACTCAAAAATCCATCCATTTGTCCCTTCCGGCCACTGACCGAACTGCTCAGACTCATGCGTCCGCTCAACTTGTCAAATGGCGGACCGAGCAAGGCGGACAAAGCTCGCAAATCCTTGATCGACGCCGAAACATTAAGCAAAAATGGGGCCTTGGCCATCGACGGCCAGGTCTCTTCCACCGACACCTCGCCGTTGCCGGTGACAGTGTTTTCCTTCTGCCTCAATTCAAAACTGTTCAACACCAAGCGGTGATGGATTAAACTCGCGCCCACTTGCAATGCCTCCCAGCCTCGCTTGTTCCAAAGAAACCCATCCGCGGAGATCCGCAGGGAGGCCTGTCCGTCCCAGGGGCGATTGGGGTCGCCCCGAAAAGTCAGCCTGGCATCCCGCAAGATCCCTTCCGCCTCGCCAGACCATCCCGCCAAGGCCGGAATCGGTGCCACATCGATACCCGAGGCCCACATCGCGACATCCACCTCCTGTCCATCAAAGTTTCCCTCGGCAGCGAACGATCCTTCGTCAATCGCAGCCTGCATCCCAAAGGCCAATCCCCCGAGTCCCGCAAAACGGATGTGGAAATTCTCAATAGTCACGCCCTCGACCAGTGACAAATCCGCCAGATAAATGACCCCGCTCTTCCAGGCAGTGATCCCCTCCAGACTTCCCAAGTCCCTCTGGGCCCGTTGAGATTGCACCCTCGCTGTCTCCACCCGGAATTGTCCCACGGTTCGCTCGCTGAAAGTCGCCGACAAATCCTCCACGTACAAGGTTCCAAGAGGAGATAAAATTTCCAAACTCACTCCCGACCATTTCATCACCTCCGCCGGGAAGGGCAGCGGAAAAGGCCCCACCGACCCGGATCGAAAATCCGCCACTCCGCTCAGGCCATTGACCGTCAGCACCCCAACCCAGGAGCTTCGCCTGACAAGCACATCCCAGAGTGAATTAAATCCCAACTCGACCCGGTCCACATCCATCGCGGTACGGGACGTTGTCGGGTCGTCCGTCCTCACCTGCAAATCCTCCACCAACAAAGGCTGACCCCAACCCATCCGGATGGCGCCAGCCTGGATCCGCAAACCCGTGGTGGCCGACCAGCCGGCCAATGCCGCCCGGGTCCCTCCGACCGCAAGGGCTGGAAAAAACAGCCTCCCCCCACCCAAAATCACAACCAACACGAGTACCACCCGCCAGAGAGACCACCAGGATTTACGAGGGGAAGAGTTCTTCGGAAATTTCATTCTAGGATCTCGCCCCTAATACTTTCGGAAACCCCGGAGGATCCCTTTTAAAAAGGCGCGCGCGCAGGCATAGCAAACGCCACGCCGGAGGGAAAGGAAATGGTGGAAGCTCGGAAATCGCTGGGGAGAGAGAAAAATCAACAGCGGACGGGGATCCCCAGCCGCCAACTCACTCCATATCGTTCGGGTTGCCGCCCGGCGAAACATTCTGTGAGCCTCTTCATTCTGCGTGATCAGGCGGGTTGACCGACCTTCAACTTTGAATCACTCGCCGACCTTCACCGGTCCGCGAGCCCGCAGAATGTCATCTTCCGCCGGCAAGGCGGGAGGCTTCCCTCCCCAAATAAGTTTTGCAGGTCGTTGAGCCAAAGTGTGGGTAAGAACCTTCAAATACGTCGAACTGACCTTAAAATTTTTCACAGTGACATTGAGATCCGCGAGGGTCTCCGTCAGCGACTTGTCATTACGTCGGATGAGGGCTTCTGCCCGCGAAGCCAATTGATCGAACGAACCCACCGCATGATCAAGGCGGGTCAGCGTGCGCGAAAGCGGCTCTTTGTTCTCGGCAAGGATCTGCCGGACTTCAGAAACAAACCCCCGGCCGTCCTCCACAAGTGGCTTGGCACCATCCACCAGACCCTGGACTTCGGCGACCAACACTTGCAGGCGCTGGATGAGATCCTGGGTATCGCCTCCGGATCCGCCCAACAGAGTCTGCAAGCCTTCCAGGGTGTGTCCAAGATTACGGACCAGGGCATCAATGGTGACAGGAGAGATTCCCTGCAATACCGCCTCCCGGGAAAGCCGCGGACTCCCAGCCGTGCCTCCGCTGAGCAAAATAACTTTGTCGCTCAAGAGGGTATCTGCCGCCACGCTCACCGTAATATCGGAGGCAAGCTCGGGGACCTTGTCCTTCAAGGAAAGTGTGACCCGAACCACATTCCGAGGATCGCCCGAGGCGATCCGTTCTTTCGCTGTCAGCAACCGGATCCCCGAGACCGTCCCCACCCGCGCCCCGGCCAGCTTCACCTGGGCGCCGCGATTGACTCCCATGACGTCTACAAAATCAACCGCAACCCGATGGGAGGAACGCCCGGTCATCGATCCCTGCAACGCCATGGCAAGAGCCACAAAAAGCAAAATGCTGCTGGCCACCACCGCGAATGCGATCAGCCAGTCACTGATTGTTTTTATTTTCATGTCGCGCTTCGGGAACGAAACCTAGCATTTCCTAGCGGGACCTATCCCGTCAAGCCGGACAAACCTCGCTCCTCCGACCCGATCCTCCGTTTTCTAGCATCATTTTACGGCCCGAACGGTGACGTCCGTCGTTCGGGCGTGAGGCTCCAGCTTCACCAATCCTTGCTTCTCCGCCGCCTGCAGAAGGTCCCTAAAGGTGGAAAATCCATGCGCCCGTTCATTGAACCCCGGATTTCTCCGCTTCAGGGCCGGCTTGATCATCGAGCCCCAAATGAGACCGTCTTCGCCCCGCTCTTCCTCCAGAGCCGCCAGGGTGGCGGTCAATTGATCCACCGCCTGATCCGGAGTCGGTCCCGCCGGCTTGTTAGCCGACTTGGAGGCCGGCTTCGCTCGAGTGCCGGAGGCCGGCCTCTGCGGCTTCTTGCGGGCCAGATCGTCGTAATACAAAAATTGGTCGCAATTATTGATAAAAAGATCGGAACTGGAGTTGCGCACTCCGACACCGATGACGGTCTTGGCATTTTCGCGCAACTTGCTGACCAGAGGCGAAAAATCCGAATCGCCACTGAGAATGACAAAGGTGTCCAAGTGCTGTTTGGTGTAACAAAGATCCAACGCATCGACGACCATCCGGATATCAGCGGAGTTCTTCCCCGACTGGCGGACGTGGGGAATCTCAATCAATTCGAAGGCGGCTTCGTGGAGGTTTTTCTTAAAATCCTTGTAGCGTTCAAAATCGCAATACGCCTTCTTCACCACGATGTGGCCCCGCAGCAAGAGTCGCTCCAGCACCAGTTGAATGTCAAAGGGAGGGAACTTCGCGTCCTTGGCCCCAAGCACTACATTCTCCAAATCCAAAAACACCGCCATGGTGGAATCGGTCGCCGTCGGGGATTCGCTCACGCTCATTGCAAAAAGCCTATCACTCCCTCCCTCGCATGGCGACAATTTCCGGGGAAACAAGAATAGCCTCACGCAAAGGTCGCAAAGGATGGGAAGGAGTTGAAAAAAATTCGATAGGAGTCTTCGTCGTAAACAGCGGGTCGTGGGAGGAATTCCCAATGCCTACGTCCCATCCTTTCTATCCTTGGCGTGAGGCTCTTTCTGCGATTCCGCCTCCAACCACTGCACAAGCTCGGGCCACTCGTAGGACACGAGCGCTGAAACATTATGAGTACCTTCCGGGTCGATCCATAGCCGCTTGCGGCCCCCATAACCGTCGTAAAGCTCCTGCCCAAGGACGGCCGGCACCGTCCGGTCATTCGCCCCCAGAAAAAACGCCACCGGTCCGGGATATCCGACCAGGTTTTTGTCTGAGGCAAACCGCGTTTTTAAAAGAAGAGTGACCGGCATCCACGGATAGTGACCGGCCGCCGCCGCCACGAGGGAGTTGAAGGGCGTCACTAAAATAACTCCGGCAATTTTGTCAGGGCGTTTCCGAACCGTGGCGCTGGCGGTCCCGCTCCCCAACGATTCCCCCAGCAACCAGATCCTCCGACCCGGTGCCACCGCCAGAAGATCCACCGCCTCGCAGGCCGCATCCGTCAAAGACTCTTCCGACGGCCTGCCTTCACGGCTTCCATAGCCGGGATATTCCAGCAGGAAGGTTTTCCAATTCGAAGTCTCGTTCCGGCAATACGTTCCGTAGTGACTCCGATCGAGAGCCGTCCCCGCGTTGCCGTTCATAACCAGAAGAACATTGTCCGGATCTCCCGCATTCGACCGCCACCCCATGAGCTCTCCCGCAGCGTTCCTCCAGGAAGAAAATCCTTCCCCGGCGGCAAGACGCTCCGACTCCTCAATCGATTCCCTTGATGGTGAAAACACCATCTTGTCCTGTTGAACATAGAGATATATGCAAAGGAACAGATACCCAAGAGGAACGAGAAGGAGGAGAAAAATCATAAACCGGAAGAGGCGACGGGGCATGTCTCGATCCTGCCATGCATCCCATGAATCTGACCAGCGCAACCTCCTTACGCCGCAGAGTCGTCGAAAGCGCCTGTGAAGAAACTTTCTGCCCCCCCATAGTACTTATGGCCTCCAAAACCCAGAGTCGAAACCAACCGTTGAGAAACACCCGCTGCCCCATAGATTTTTTTGAGACGTTCCAATGCCTCCATCGAAGCCGCTACTGGAAATCCGTAGTCAAACCCTCCGATTTGAACAAGCAGGTGTCGGGGCGCGATCAGGCCGCAGATTTCCGCGTGATCTCCGAACTGGAACATTCCCGGAAGAAATTGTGTGCCACAGAAATTGTCATTCTCCACTGCCCATGCCTTATAACTATTCAAGGCACAGATCACGGCAGTCGCACTGAGGCGGGAATCCATGGCGCCAAAATGCATAGCCGCCGCCCCTCCCCCGGAAAGCCCGATGGCACCAATCCGTCCAGCGACGGCATGTTCAGATTCGATAAGATAGTCCACGCATCGCATGAGATCCCAAAGATTATAAGCCATGAGGTTAAACCCCAGAAGCCACCCTTTTAGCGCATGCACATTACAGGGATCCCGATTTTCAAGCGGGTGTTCCCCGGGCATCCGGTCACCGCGCTCCCCAAAGGGACGCAAATCGGGACAGATCACCAAAAAGCCTGCCTCGGCCAGCTCTGCCCCATAGCGATAGTTGTAATAGACCTCATCATCACGGGATTCGGGATAATCGACACCTGCGACGGGATCCTTGCCCCAACGTCCATGCCCATGAATGGCGACGAGGGAACCCTTCACGTCCCGATCCAAGGGCCTCAATACGATGGCCGGAACCCAGGTGTCGGGAGCCGTATAGAGAAGGATTTTTTCCTTACGAAGCCCCCCTTCCTCCACCACCCAAAGACGTTCAATCTTCAAGGGCACCCGCTCGGGCAGCGGGCCCACACAGGAAGAAAATCGTTCGCGAAACCTTTCCTGCCATTTCTCAAAATCCTCCCGGGTTGAACCTTTGAAAAAGCATTCCGGCTCGTGCCGGGCAACGAGATCAAGAAAAAACTGGCGGGTCGATGTGATGGATTGGGGACGCATAAATCAATTTCCAGTTCTTGAGGGATTTCGCTGGAATTTCTTGCAGGAAAGTTCAGGGGCCGCAAGTTATTCCCCAAACTTCGCCCAGGATGTCATTTAAAAGTGGTGAGGGGCGCAAAAATTATTATTTTTTCGTTGGATCGGGAATAATACCCGGGACACGGGCCTCTTAATTATTCCCGGCACTATCAAACTATGAATTTAAATCTACGCCTCACAGGGATCCTTGGGCTGATTGCAGCAATATTGGTGGGCACCGGCGAATTCCTCCTCCACTTCGATCCATTGGCACGATTCTCCGGAGGATATGCTTTCATGGCTGATATTTCAGATAGTCGGCTGACGGTAGGGCATTTTTTGCAATGCTCGGTATTCCGTTCTATTTTATGGGATGTTGGCACATCTATCAGATGCTCCGACCAGCCAACAACAGGCTCGCCTTCATTGCCTTCCTGATTGCCGGGTTCGGATTTATGATGGGGGCCGTCTGGTTGGGATCGCGGGCTTCGATCGCATCTTTGCAACACTATCCTGAACTCATGGCCCAAACCAATTTGGTTTCCCTCTACGAAACCCGCTATGAGACCTTACTGCAGGTGGTGCGGAGTACAACTCTGATCCTATCGGCCATCTACGTTTACCTCGTCCTCAAGGGGGAGACTCGCTACCCGAAATGGATGGCGGCGCTCAATCCCTTTGTACTGATCCTCGCAATTTTTCTAGTCTACGCGATGGCTCCCGCCATTGGGAAATATCTCATGCCGATTGCCTTAAATGTGGCCTTCGCAATTTTTTTCAGCTGCTCGCTCATGTTTGGCGACACCCGCGAAGCAACAGAATCGGCGTTAGACCCCTCACCAACCGACCCTTTTGCGGTTCGCCATTAACCTCACTCTCACCCGAACCAAAACCAACCTCGTAACTCCTAATCCAAAAATCATGGACGCTCCCCATACAAACTCTGGCCAGGCAAAGAAACAACCAACCGGCGCTCACAGCGCTCCCAAGCCACGCAGTAAATTCCGCTTCCTGAAATTGCTACTCCTGATCCCGCTGGCACTGGTCCTTTTGGTGGTCATCCGATTCAAGCTGGATGCTAGGGTCGACTACGACGTATCGACCACCGGTCTCACGATCCCGAAATTTTCAGAGGTGGAAATTGATTTTTTGCACAACTATGATAAAGCCACCTCCATCCAGACCGCAGCCGGGGCGATCATTAACCTCGATAATCAGGGAGCCGAGGAATTGTTTCTGGGCGGCGGTCAGGGCCAACCGGACAAGCTGTTCCGATTTATTGACGGGACATTCGTCGATATCACGGCAGAGACGGGATTCGTGAAGAGCGATGACGCCGCCACCATGAGTGCCGTTTCACTCGACGTCGATCAGGATGGCGATGACGACTTGATTGTTACCCGTTCGACGAGCATCTGGCTTTATACCAACCAAGACGGCAAGTTCACCGGTCGGAATCTCAACGTACCGATCGACAAAGATACGACTCCGTTATCGGTCGCCGTCGCCGATCTCAACCGGGACGGACACTTCGACATGTACGTCTCGGGCTATATCCGCAAAGAATTGATCGAAGGTTTGAATATTTTTAACCAGGAGGGGTATGGCGGGGTCAGTGCCCTGCTGATCAACGCCGGCGACGACACCTTCACCAACCAAACCGAAGAGTCCGGCTTGTTCTACAAACACAATACGTTTCAGGCCGTTTTCGCGGATGTGGATCGCGACGGCTGGGAGGATCTCGTCGTGGCTCACGATACCGGCCAGGTGCGGACTTGGAAAAACCTCGGCAACCTGAAATTCGAAAACATCACGAACCCGAACTCGGGTGTTTACAGTTATCCGATGGGTGTGGCTGTGACCGACTATGACAACGATGGCTTGGTGGATTTTTTCTTCTCGAATACCGGATCCACCGCACCCGCTTTCATGGCCAAGGGCGACTTGCGCCCCGACCAAACCTACTACCCCAAGTGGTTGATGTTTCACAACGACGGCCAATTTAGATTCACCGATACGGCCGAAAAAGTGAAGGTGGCGGACTATGAGTTCTCCTGGGGGGCCGTCTTTGATGATTTCAACCTTGATGGTCGACCGGACCTGGTGGTCTCGGAGAACTACGTCGATCTCCCGCCGCATAAGTTGCCGTTCCTCAGGTTGCCAGGTCGCTTCTTGATCCAGAACAGAAACGGCGAATTCGCCGAGGTCGGTTCTGCTGCGGGCGTGATCAATAAACGATTCAGCATTTCGCCGCTGACGGCTGACTTCAACCTCGACGGTGCCCCGGACATCGTGCACGTCAACCTGGCGGGAAAATCAAAAGCCTTCCTCAGCCAAAATGAGACGACAAACTTCGTGAAGATCAAATTGCCCAACACCAGCCAGTCGGTTGGTGCCATGGTGAAGGCAACCCTATCCGATGGTCGCACCCTGTATCGGCCCTTCGTCAAGGGCGAGGGACTTTGCTCGGACTCAACTTCGGTCATTACGCTGGGAACTGGCGGCGCAGAAATCACCGATATCGCCGTCACCTATCTCGACGGCCATGTCGTTAACCCAACGCCATCCGAAAGCGGAAGCACAATCACCATCGACCGCGAAGGAAACGCCACGGCGGCGGAACTGTGATGTCCAAAGGCCGGGATTCAAATCAGGCCCCCGACATTTTTCATGACATTTGCACCCGGTGATGCGTAACCCCAAAAAATCAGCATGCTGATTAAGAGCAGCTTGTTTGGTCTGGTCGCATTCGGCGTTTGGCGTAGCGGGGATCTCGCCTACAGGCATTGTCAATCCGGCGAAATGTGCCCGCTGATTGGTGTCGTCCCTGCATGTTACATCGCGCTCGTCGGTTACCTGCTCATTGGAATCGCGCTGGCCCTGAGAAATAAACTCCGCCAGCAAGTGATCCAGTGGACATTCTGGAGTGGATTGGCGATTGCCGGAGGACTGGCCTTCTTCGGTTCAGCGCTGGAGCTGATCCACGGTCACGTCTGTCCACGCGCGTTTGGCTGGCTGCCGATGTGCTACGTGTCCCTCGCCTTGAGCGTGCTGATCGGCGGGTTGTTTGTGGCCAGTCGGCGGGAACGAAGGACCCTGTTCTCGCCGGAGCGATAAAGATTGCCGCGGATTTGGGCTCTGGAGCGCAAGGCCCGGCTGCGGCCGAAGCTTAACGGGAAGTCCGGGGGATGGTCGGCGAAACCGCAATCCCTTCCTCCGGATTCGCGGAGGACGGGGGAGCTGCCACGTCAGGCTTTGGCTTCGAGAATGAGATTGAACGGAGTCTCCGCAGCGCGGCGGAACTGGGTGAACCCGCCCTGCCGGGGGGACGGCCTGAAGCCCGGTGACCGCAGCCGACGTCGGCGACGCGGGCACCTCCGGCCTTCAGTCTGTCACTGACGCCATTGAGGCAGGGATCCAGGTCCCCACGAGGTTGGCGGCGGAGCCGGGGCGGAAGAATTTCTCGACGACGCAGAAGAGGCAGTCGCGGTGCTCCCCCCTGCCAACGCCGGCACCATTGCGAAAAGCATCAGCGATCTTCGGTTCGTCGTGGTAGGTCGAGGCGGCGGCCTGGTTGGAGAGCCATTCGTCGTACCTCAATGCCAATTTGTGATCCGACTTGAATCCCCTTGAAAAATCCATTTTCTCCTCTAGCAGCAAACAATATTGCTGAATATTTCGTCCTGCGCTGGATTTTCTTTGTCGTCCCCCTACACTCCGCGCTCATGAAGTATATTTTTGTGACCGGAGGGGT
>CALBXK010000396.1 GCA_937890535.1 uncultured Spartobacteria bacterium | reverse complement strand
CAGGTGCCTCACTTTTCGACCGGCACCCGCCGCACTTTTCGTCCGCCCTTTACACATCAACGATACCCGGGTCATCCTCAACGATCAGAATTTTTACTTCCCGGACGATGGGCTACTCAAAGAATTTTTGAAAGCCTGGGCCGTTGCGGGATCCTCCGGGGTGTCTGGGCCGCAGCACTGGCAGAACCCCTTCCGCTTTTAGCTGTTCCCTGTATTCCGCCGTTCTTTGATGGAAGCGAGGATGTCGGCGACGACCTCGTTGCGCGGGCGGGCTCCGAGGTTGCCCTGGCCATGGACGCGGACGCTCACGGCCCCGGCTTCGAGGTCGCGGTGGCCGATGACAAGCATGGTGTGAATCTTGCGTTGTTCGGCGTGGAGGATTTTGCCTTTGATGTTATCGCTGGTGATGTCGATGCTGGCGCGCACTTCGTGGGAGCGCAACTCCGCATGGAGGGCTTGGGCGTAATCCGCAAGCGGGGCGTCGTCGCCGATGGTGATGATGCGGACTTGCTCGGGAGCGAGCCAGAGCGGGAAATTTCCGGCATAGTGTTCGATGAGAAATCCGATAAACCGCTCGTGGGTGCCAAGGGGGGCGCGGTGAATGCAGAGCGGAGTTTTTTCCGTATTGTCGCTGTCTTTATAGACGAGCCCGAAGCGGCCCGGCACCGCGAAATCGACCTGGTTGGTGGCGATGGTAAACTCCCGTCCGATGGCGCTCCAGACCTGGACGTCGATCTTGGGACCGTAGAAGGCGGCTTCGTTGGGAACCTCCACATGGTTGATGCCGGAGCGTTGCAGGACGTTGCGGACCATGTCCTCGGTCTGGAGCCAGAGGGCGGGCTCGTTGACGAATTTCTTTCCAAGTTTCTCCGGGTCATGGGTTGAAAACCGCATTAGGTATTTTTCGATCCCAAAAATCTTAAAATACTTGAGATACATTTCATTGACGGCGTTGAACTCGGCCTCGAATTGCTCGGTGGTGCAATAGATGTGGGCATCGTTCATTTGCATGGAGCGGACGCGCATGAGTCCGAAGAGCTCGCCGCTCTGCTCGTAGCGGTAGCAGGCTCCGTATTCGGCGAGGCGGAGGGGGAGTTCGCGATAGCTGCGTGGCACGGCTCCAAAGATTTTGTGATGGTGAGGGCAGTTCATCGCTTTGAGGTAGTAGGAATACTGGTCCCGCTTTTCCTCGATGCGTTTGAGGGTCTTTTCCCGTCCGATCCGCCATTCCTCCAAGGCCCGTTCCTCCTCGACGAGTTCGATGTCGCCCTTGTTGGCCAGACGGGCCTCGATGGCGGCGATCTGTTGTTCGGTGTCGCGCAGTTCGTCTTCAAACTCAAACACCTCTCTGAGGGTGTCTTCGTCCATTTTTAACTCCATGGGCGGAAACATGGAATCCGCGTAGTAGGGCAAATGTCCACTGCACTCATACAAACTCTTGCGGGCGATGTGAGGGGTGCGGACCCGTTGATAGCCGGCTTCAAATTCGGTTTCCTTGGCGAGTTTTTCCAACTCCTCGATGAGGGCGGCCCCATTGGGCATCCAAAGCGGGAGACCGGGACCGACGTCGTCGTCGAAGGTGAAGAGGTTCAGTTCCTTGCCGAGCTTGCGGTGGTCGCGTTTTTTCGCCTCCTCCAGCATTTCGAAATAGGCGGCCATCTCGGTTTTGTTCTTAAACGCGGTGCCATAGATGCGCTGAAGCTGGGGGTTATTCTCATCCCCTTTGTAATAGGCGCTGGCGACATGGGTGAGCTTGAAGGCACCGACATTGCGGGTGCGCATGACGTGTGGGCCGGCGCAGAGATCAGTAAATTCCCCGTTCCGAAAGAGAGTGATGACCTCGCCGTCGGGAATGCGCTGTACGATATCGAGTTTGAACTTCGAGGGTTCGTCGCGGCCGGAAAGGGCCGCGAGTTGTCCGCTCTCTGCCATGGCCAGGGCGTCGGCCCGGGTGACTTCGACGCGTTCAAAGAGGTGGTTCGCCTTGATCTCCGCCTTCATCTCTTCCTCGATGCGGGAGAAATCCTCCGGGGTGATGCGGTGGGTTAATTCGACATCATAATAAAAACCATTTTCCACTGGCGGGCCGGCGGCGAATTGGGCCTCGGGCCAAATCTTCAAAATGGCCGTGGCCAGAATGTGGGCGGCGGAATGGCGGATGCGTTCGAGTTCAGTCATGGGAATTTGGAGAAAGGAATTTCATGCGGAGGCGCTGAGGCGCTGAGGCGCTGAGGCCCGAAAGAAGGTCAATTCAACGGGAATCCCGCTTCGGGGACAAGAAGAGGAATTCCGTTTTGCACCGGATAGAGGATTTTTCCGTCTTCCCGGGTGAGGCCTTCCTTGATCGCATTGGCGCGGTGGGCATTGGCGCAGGCGACCTCCTCCGAATTGGCTGGATGCAGTGGCTGGTGGGTCTGCGGGCAGCAGAGAATGTCCAGCAGGGCGGGGTCCATCTCCATGTCGTTGCGTTGGCAGCGGGCCTCAGTACTTCGGGACGCTGGGATCGACCCGGTCGGCCCAGGCCAGAATCCCGCCGTCCACGTTGTAGAGTTTGGCAAAGCCGGCTTTCTGAAGTTGCCGGAGGGCCTTGGCACTACGCAGCCCTATTTTGCAATGGATGACGATTTCGTCCTCACTGTCGAGTTCGCTCATGCGGGAGGGCAACTCGCCGAGAGGGATAAGTTTCGATCCCGGGATCTTTGCGATATCGTATTCGAAGGGCTCACGCACATCGAGGAGGACAAACTTGTCGCCCCGATCCTGTTTGGCCTTGAGCTCTTCCACCGTGATTTCAGGCACAGGGGGCTCGGCGTCCTCCTCGGCTTGGGCCTGAGGGATGCCGCAGAACTGATCGTAGTCGATCAATTCCGTGACGGTCGGATTCTCGCTGCAAATGGGACACTTTGGGTCCTTGCGAATCTTGAATTCGCGGAAGGCCATTTTGAGGGCGTCGAAATGGATGAGGCGGCCGATGAGGGTCTCGCCGATGCCGCAGATGAGTTTCACCGCCTCGATGGCTTGCATCACTCCGAGGATACCAGGAAGGACTCCGAGCACACCGCCCTCGGCGCAGCTGGGAACCATTCCGGGAGGCGGGGGTTCGGGATAGAGGCAGCGGTAACAGGGTCCGCCGAGATGGGGAGCAAATACGGTCGCCTGGCCTTCAAAGCGGAAAATCGACCCGTAGATGTTGGGTTTTTTCAATAGGACGCAGATATCGTTGGAGAGGTATCGGGTGGGAAAATTATCCGTACCGTCAATGACGATGTCGTAATTCTCCACAATTTCCGCGGCGTTGTCGCTGCGGAACATGACGTCGTGCAGGTTGACGTTCACGTTGGGATTGATGTCCTTGATGCGATCGCGGGCACTGTTGATCTTTTTGCGACCAACATCCTTGGTGCCGTGCAGCACCTGGCGTTGCAGGTTGGAATAGTCCACGACGTCAAAGTCCACCAAGCCCAGCGTGCCCACCCCGGCCGCTGCCAGATAGAGGGCAATGGGAGAACCCAATCCCCCAGCGCCAATGCAAAGGACTTTGGCCGCTTTGAGGTGTTTTTGGCCTTCGAGCGTGACTTCCGGCATAATGAGATGCCGGGAATAGCGGGCGATTTCATCGTTGCTGAACTCAATGCCTTCAATGCGAGTTGGGTCGAGGATGCTTTTACTCATATCAATTTTTACAGGTTGGGCTGGAAACTCTAGCGGCCCGCGCAAGGAATGCAAGGAGGGTGGCTGGAAAGGCTTCGGTCTCGAATTGACTCAAATGAAATGACACCGGAGGAGTCATGAGTGGAGGGGCAGTAT
>CALBXK010000395.1 GCA_937890535.1 uncultured Spartobacteria bacterium | reverse complement strand
GAGGATTTTGTCGTCGTCCTGAACCGTTCCGACGAAGCGTTTCTGTTGGCTGACCTGACCACGAAGCCAGGGCAAAATCTCCGCCAACACGGCTAAGCGGTCGTCGCGGGTTTTGTATTTTGCACCGCCGAAGACCTTCGCATCACCACCTTTGGCTTCGTATTTCTCCTCGATGAAAGCCGCCGCCTGTTCAATGAGATCCAGGGTGAGCGTATAGCACGCTTTGGCGTCATCGTCCCAGGAGATGAAACCATGCTGGCCCATCATGATGGCCCTGCCTTTTGGGTTGGCTTTTTCGATCGCTTGCATGGCGAGGCCCAATTCGAAGCCCGGCCGCATCCAGGGGACATAGTCCATCGCTCCGGCAAAAATTTCCCGGGTCAACTCTTCACAGCGCGCGCTGGCCGCGATGGCAATCACCGCATTCGGGTGCATGTGGTCGACATGCTTGCCGGACAAGAAACTGTGCAACGGAGTGTCGATCGAGGAGGGGCGGGGATTGAGGGCGTAGGTCGTATGGGAATACATGCCCACCATGTCGTCTTCGGCCTGGGACTTCAGACCCTTGTCGGTTCGGGCGGCATAGACGCGCTGCAAGTCGATGAGTTTTTCCTGATAGAGGGAGGAAAAATTTTCCGGCTTCGCGGTGCGCAGGTCTCCGCCGGATCCCTTCACCCAAAGCACTTCCACATCCTGACCGGTGAGCGGATCTTTCTCGATGACCTTGGATGAGGTGTTGCCCCCCCCGGTATTGGTGATGCGCTGATCGGCGCCAAGCAGATTGGAGCGATAAACGAGCTGTTGAACGAGGGTCAGGGACGATGCTGCGGCATCGTCCCAAGTGAAATTGACGTATTTATAGGACATGAGTTCGAATTTGGGTCAGGTAATAAGGGTGAACGGGTAGATATCTTTGTTTGTCTGCATTTTACTTTGAAAACTTTTGATTGCATTCGGCAAGCAAAATCGTTCAAAGTGATTCCCACACCACGAAGCTCTAAGAATCAAGGTTGTCAGCCGTCTGTCAGAATTAAGGTTGGCAGATCGGTCTCGCACCGGAAAACTTGCGTCCGACGCCTTCAACTGAAACCCCATCCCTTCCCGAATGCTTGCGCTCGAACGTCACCGTGTATTGCTGAATCTCTTGAGTGAGACCGGAGGAATTCGTACGGCGGAGGCGGCAGCGGCGCTGGGGGTGACGGAAGAGACTGTGCGTCGGGATTTTGAAAAGTTGGAGGCGGAGGGAGAACTTTTGCGTTCGCACGGGGGTGCTGTAAAACTGGAATCGGCCCGCCGGGAATACCCCGCGACCGAACGGGCGGAACAACACGCCTCCGAGAAACTTCGGATTGCGACTGCCGCCGTCGCACACATCGAAGTCGGCCAAACCATTCTTTTCGATGCCAGCACCACCGCGCTTCAGGTCGCCCGATTGTTGCCGGACCAGCCTCTGACCGTTCTGACCAACGCCCTCCAAACGGCCATGGTCCTGGCGGAAAAGCCTGCCATCCAGGTCACCTTGCTGGGCGGCAACCTGGTGACAAGTTCACTTTCTTGTACCGGTTGGGCCGCCGAACAAATGCTGGATCTGTTCCGCATCGATACCGCCTATATTTCCTGCCGGGGATTGGATGCCGATCGCGGTCCGAGCGAGGCCACCGAGGAACAGGCCCGCTTCAAACGTCGCATCGTGGAATCTGCGGAGGAGGTCTGCTTGCTGGCCGACGGGTCCAAGGCCGGGATCAGTTCCAGCTACTATTTCGCAAAAACCGCAGACCTCGACCTCTGGATCACCGACTGTCGCCCGTCGGAGCCGTTTGAGGCCGCCCTCGTATCCCACGGCGTGCGCCTGGAAATTTCCCCAGCAACCTAAATTTTTTCCCATGGCCACACCCACCACCCACCTCGCCATTGACCTCGGAGCCGGAAGCGGCCGCGTCATGGCGGGACACTTTGATGGAACCACCTTGAAATTGGAGGAGGCGCACCGCTTCGACAATGCGGGCGTCCATCTGCCCACCGGCTGGCATTGGAATGCAACCCAACTTTTTTGTGACATCACATCAGGTCTGGCACGGGCGCATGCCGCTCACGGGTCCAGGTTGACCTCGCTGGCCGTGGATACCTGGGGAGTGGACTATGGATTGGTGGATCGGCGGGGACGCCTCTTGGGTTTGCCCTGGATGTATCGCGATGGGCGCACGGACGGCATGATCGAAGCCGCAACGAAAGTGCTGCCACGAGAAGACCTCTATCGCCGCACCGGAATCCAGTTCATGCCCTTCAACACCCTCTTCCAGTTGTTGGCGGAGAAAAGGGATTCTCCAGAAGCGTTGGCTGCGGCCGACGAGTTGCTCTTCATGCCGGACTTGCTCACCTATTGGTTGAGCGGGGAGCGGATGCAGGAACGCACCATCGCCAGCACCTCGCAGCTTCTCAAGGTGGGCAGCGCGGAATGGGATCTCGACCTCATTGAAAAGATGGGACTGCCTCCCGGAATTTTCCGCCCCACTTCCGAACCCGGTACCCTGGTCGGCCGGTTGCTTCCGGAGGTCTGCACCGGATCCGGCTGCGACGCTCTGCAGGTCACCACCTGCGGCAGCCACGACACCGCCTCCGCAGTCGCCGGCGTCCCCTCCGCCATTGCGCAACCTCTCTTTCTCAGTTCCGGCACATGGTCACTCCTTGGTCGCGAATTGAACGAGCCCCTCGTGAGCCAGGCGACCCATGACGCAGGATTCTCCAACGAACAAGGCTGGCAGGGAACGACGCGATTTTTGAAAAACGTCGCCGGGATGTGGCTCCTGCAGGAATGCAAGCGGAAGTGGGACTCCGACGGCCTGGACCTCGACTTCGAAACTCTGGTCCGCGAGGCGGAGGCGGCCAGTGCTCCCCTCTGGATCAACCCGGACGCGGAGGCTTTTGCCAAACCCTGTGACATGCCCGCGGCGATCCGGGCCTACGCCGCCGAAACCGGGCAACCCGCGCCCTCCACGCCGGGAGAATTTACCCGCGCCATTCTGGAAAGTCTCGCCCTGCGCTATGGCGGGCTCATTGCCCAAATGCGGACTTGGATGCCGGATCTTCCCGACACGCTTCACATCGTCGGAGGCGGGTCGCGCAATGCCCTGCTCAATCAAATGACCGCAGATGCCACGGGACTGCGCGTCATGGCGGGCCCGGTGGAAGCGACCGCCGCCGGAAACATTCTCACTCAACTCCTGGCCCTGGGAAAAATCTCGTCACTTGAACAAGGCCGAGAAATCCTGCGCTCATCATTCCAACCCCGGGTTTTTGTCCCCGGCAATCCTGAAATCTGGGCGGAAAAAGCCGGATGCTTTGCGGCCCTCGTCCGGTAATCCATCAACTTGCACAGCGCGTAAAAAAAAGATCAAAAACAGAAATGCCACACGCAACACCAGCGCGATAGCGCAACTTGGGAAGGGCAACAAGATGTGTCGCCTGGGGAGGCAATCGAAGCCCAGCGAAGCAAGAATGGAACGGATGAGCGGGGTTGGACGGTTGGAGAAAAGTCCGCTCCAGTCATTTTCATGATTGCACTCTCCGCCACGACCTCCTTGAAATCCGGGTTTGATCTGTGTCCACCCTTGGCTCAATTTAAGCTTATGAATCCATTCATCAAAAAACTCCTCTGGCTCTCGCACGAAATTGGTCGCGAGGACCGTCACCTTGCCATTCTCGGCGAAGGCAACACCAGCGCGGACGCTGGCGACGGAACCTTTTGGATCAAAGCCTCGGGAGGCAACCTGGCGGCACTCGCCGAAGAGGACCTCACTCCGGTGCGCTTCGACGCCATCGCTGCCTCGCTCGACGACACCACCCTCGACGATTCCGGTGTGCGCGAGGTGCTGCTGGCCTCCCGCTCCGACGCCAATGCCAAGCTCCCCTCGGTGGAAACGTTCATGCATGCGGTCTGTCTCCAGGAGGGCGGGGCCCAATGGATTGGCCACTGTCACCCCGTATCCGTGCTGCAAATTCTCTGTTCCCGACAAGGAGCGGCTCCCTTCCTCCAACACGTCTTTCCTGACGAGATCGTAGTCTGCGGCCGCCATCTGGGTGTCGTTCCCTATATCGACCCCGGCATCGAACTTGCCCGCGCGGTGCGTTCCGAGCTGCGGCGCTTCCGCGAGGAATACGGTGGCACTCCCAAGGTGATTCTTCTTGTCAACCATGGACCGGTTGCCCTGGGACAATCCGAGCGTGAAGTATTGAACATCCTTCTCATGCTCGATAAATGGGCTCGTATCCTGGTGGGAAATTTTGCCCTCGGCGGACCGGAATTTCTCCCCGAAAAAAATTCCACCCGCATTGATACCCGCCCCGATGAACATTATCGCCGCGCCCAAATCGCCGCCCAACAGTAAATAACCCTGTCTCTTTCTTTGCGCCCTTTGCGTAAGGCTTCTTTTTCGAAAATCCACCATGCCATCCTTTTATGAAAAACCCCGTATTTTCTCATCGTCCCAAAGTTGGGATTCGCCCCACCATTGACGGCCGCCTCGGCGGAGTCCGCGAATCCCTCGAATCTCAAGTCATGGCCCTGGCGAAGACCACCGCCAAACTCATCTCCGGCACCCTCCGCCATCCGACCGGTGAACCGGTCGAAGTCGTCATTGCCGATACCTGTATCGGAGGAGTGGCTGAAGCCGCCGCTTGCGCGGAAAAATTCCGCCGGGAAAACGTTGGCGTCTCGCTCACGGTCACGCCGTGTTGGTGCTACGGATCCGAGACGATGGACGCAGACCCGATGATTCCCAAGGCGGTTTGGGGCTTCAATGGCACGGAACGTCCGGGAGCGGTTTATCTCGCCGCGGCTCTGGCGGGGCACACTCAAAAAGGCCTTCCTGCCTTCGGCATTTACGGGCGCGATGTGCAGGACGCCAACGACACCTCGATCCCTGAGGATGTGGAGGAAAAAATCCTTCGCTTCGTCCGGGCCGGCCTCGCGGTCGCCACCCTGCGCGGCAAGGCCTACTTGGCCATGGGAGGAACTTCTATGGGCATCGCCGGATCGATCGTCGATCCCTCGCTCTTTGAACGCTACCTTGGAATGCGGGTCGAATCGGTCGACATGACGGAATTTATTCGCCGGATCGAAAAGGGCATCTACGACCAGGACGAATATGCCAAAGCCCTCGCCTGGGTGAAAAAAAATTGCCCGGAGGGCAAGGACTGGAATGGCCGCGACCAGAAACGCCCCCGCAAGGTTCTCGACAAGGAATGGGAGACGTCCGTCAAGATGGCTCTTATTGCCCGCGATCTAATGGTCGGCAATCCCAAGCTGAAAAGGGCCGGCTTTGGCGAGGAAGCCCAAGGCCATTTCGCCATCGCATCGGGTTTTCAAGGCCAGCGCCAATGGACCGACCACATGCCCAATGGCGATTTCCTCGAGGCCATTCTCAACACCTCCTTCGATTGGAATGGCCGACGCGCTCCCTATCTCGTCGCGACGGAAAACGATGCCCTCAATGGGATCTCCATGCTCTTTGGTCACCTCTTGACCAATACCGCCCAGATCTTCGCTGATTTGCGCACCTACTGGAGTCCGGATGCCGTCCAGCGTGTCACTGGACACGAACTCGACGGCGTGGCTGCGGGTGGCCTGCTCCACCTCATCAATTCCGGCCCCGCCGCCCTCGACGGCACCGGACAGCAAAGCGACCCGGAGGGGATGCCCACCATGAAACCCTTCTGGGACATTTCGCCCGCCGAAGTGAAGGCCTGCCTCAAAGCCACCACCTGGCATCCCTCCATCACCGAGTATTTCCCCGGCGGCGGATGGAGCACCCGCTTTGTCACCCGGGGTGGGATGCCGGCGACAATTTTCCGTCTCAATATGGTCGACGGCCTGGGTCCCGCCCTGCAAATCGCCGAAGGCGAAACCGTGGATCTTCCCGCCAAGGCGCACAAGCTTCTGGACGAACGGACCAACCCCACCTGGCCGACGACCTGGTTTGCACCCTACGCGTCCGGATTGGGTGCATTTCAGGACGGCTATTCGGTCATGAACAACTGGGGCGCCAATCATTGCGTCATGAGTTGCGGGCACATCGGAGCCGACTTGATTTCTCTCGCCGCCCTGCTGCGGATTCCTGTGTACATGCACAATGTCCCGGACGACGAAGTCTTCCGCCCCAGCGCTTGGGCGGCCTTTGGCACCGAAGACCTCACCAGCGCTGACTTTCGCGCCTGCGCGAATTTTGGCCCGCTCTACGGCACCCGGCGCTAGCTCAATTTTTCATGAGCTCATCCATCCCTATCAAAAATCCTGACGTCATTCTCATCGGCAGCGGCGTCATGTCCGCCAATCTCGGGGCCCTCCTCAAGCGACTCGATCCTTCACTGAAGATCCAGCTCTACGAGGTCACCGAGGAACTGGCCCAGGAGAGCTCGCACGGCTGGAACAATGCCGGCACCGGACACGCCGGCATCTGCGAGTTAAGCTACACACCCTTCCGCGAAACCAACGGCTCGGTCAATGTCTCCAAGGCCGTCGAGATCTTTGCCCAATTCGAACAAAGCCGCCAATTCTGGAGTTACGCGGTGGAGAGCGGAATGGCCGACCAGCCCAAGGATTTCATCAACCCGGTCCCCCACATCAGCTTTGTGCATGGTGACGAGCAAGTCGATTTTTTAAAGGCCCGCCACGCCGGCATGGCCGCCCATCATTTTTTTTCCTCGATGGAATATTCCACCGACCGCAAAACCATCGCCGACTGGGCGCCACTCCTCGTCGAAGGCCGTGGCGAAATTCCCATCGCGGCCACCAAGATGGACGGCGGAACCGACGTCAATTTTGGATCCATTTCCCGAAAATTGCTCGGCTGGCTCGGCCAGCAGGACGGTTGTGCCCTTGCAACCGGCCACCGTGTTATTGATCTGAAACGCGCCCTCTCGGGTTGGAATCTGACGATCCGCGACACCGCCACCGGCGAAGTCCGCCGCAACCATGCCAAGTTCGTTTTCGTTGGCGCTGGCGGCGGCAGCCTTCCCTTGCTGCAAAAATCCGGTATCGCAGAAAGCAAGGGGCTCGGCGGCTTCCCCATTGGCGGTCAGTGGCTCGTTTGCGACAACCCGGAGATCGTTGCCCGCCACCAGGCCAAGGTTTACGGCCAGGCCTTGGACGCGGCCCCCACCATGGCCGTGCCCCATCTCGACACCCGCATCCTCGACGGAAAAAAGACCCTGCTCTTTGGACCCTTCGCGGCCTGGACGACCAAATTTCTCCACAAAAAGGGGAGTTGGACCGACCTCCCCGGCTCCGTCAAACCCGACAACCTCGCCACCCTGCTCAAGATCGGAATCGGGAATCTCGACCTCGTAAAATACCTCGTCCAGCAGGGCACCCAAAGCATGGCCGACCGCATGGAGGTTCTACATGTCTTCTACCCGGACGCCAAAGCCGAGGATTGGAAACTCATCGACGCCGGCATCCGCGTCCAAGCCATCAAAAAGACGGACGGCGAGGCTGGGATCGTCCACTACGGCACCGAAGTCCTGACCAACCCCGAACGCACCCTTTCGGCTCTCCTTGGCGCCTCTCCCGGCGCTTCGGTCTCCGTCAATATTATCCTCGAGGTTATCAAAAATTGCTTCCCAAAGCTGGTGGCCGACCCCGACGCGCAAGCCCGCCTCAAGGAAATGATCCCTACCTGGAATGTGGACATCAAAGATCCGGCCAACGCCGACTTCTTCCACAAGGTGCACCAAAAAAACTCAAAAACTCTAGGCCTCGCCTGAGGCCTCACACCCGTTTCCTACTTCATAATTTTTAATTCTTAATTTTCTTAAATGTCCTCATCCACTTACACCCTCGCCCAAGAATCCTACGCCACGCATGGCGTGGATACCGAAACTGCCCTCAAAACGCTCGCCACCCTCCCAATCTCTCTCCATTGCTGGCAGGGCGATGACGTGGGAGGATTCGAAGGCGGCGGCGCTCTGACCGGAGGGATCCAAGCCACCGGCAACCATCCCGGCAAGGCCCGGACCATCGAGGAACTCCGTGCCGATCTCGACAAGGCCCTCTCGCTCATCCCCGGTTCCCACCGTCTCAACCTTCATGCCAGCTACGGCGATTTTGACGGCAAAAAAGTGGACCGCAACGAAGTCGGCCCCGAACATTTCCAAAGCTGGATCACCTGGTGCAAAGAGCGGGGACTGGGGATGGACTTCAACTCGACCTATTTTTCTCACGACCTTTCCGCCGACGGATTCACTCTCTCCCATCCCGACAAGGCGGTCCGGGATTTCTGGATCGATCACGGCATTCGGTGCCGCGAGATTGGGGCCGAGGCGGGACGCCAGTTGGGCACCCCCTGCATCACGAACGTCTGGATCCCCGACGGCTACAAAGACCTACCTGTGGACCGCAAAGCTCCGCGCCAACGCCTGGAAGCCTCACTCGACGCCATCTTTGCCAAGACCCTCGATCCTGCCCATAACCGTGACGCCGTCGAATGCAAGCTCTTCGGCATCGGATCGGAGGCCTATGTCGTTGGCTCCCACGAATTCTATCTCGGCTATGCAGTGAAAAACCAGGTCCTCCTGTGCCTCGACGCCGGCCACTTCCATCCCACCGAAAACCTCTCGGATAAGATCAGTTCCGTACTCCAATTCGTCCCGGAAATTATCCTCCACGTCAGCCGGGGTGTGCGCTGGGACAGCGACCACGTCGTCCTCCTCGATGATCCCACCCGCGCCATCATGGAAGAAATTATCCGCGGGGACTTCGTGGACAGAACCCACATTGGACTCGATTTCTTCGACGCCAGCATCAATCGCATTGCCGCCTGGACCATCGGCACCCGCAACGCCATAAAAGCTCTCCTGCTCGCCCTGCTCGAACCCATGGAAAAACTTCGCGCCGCCGAAGCGTCCGGAGACCTCACCACCCGCCTGGCTTTGCTGGAGGAAGAAAAGACCCTCCCCTTCGCCGCGGTCTGGGACGAATACTGCCGCCGCCAAAACGTCCCAGAGGGCGCCAGATGGCTCGAAGAAGTGAAGGCCTATGAACGGGACGTCCTGGCCAGCCGATAGCGGAACCAAGGCCTCAAGACGCCACGATTCCTGCCGGGACCGCGGCAAGCGGAAGCCATTTCGGAATATTGAGATTTCAATTCGGCGACTGTAAAACACCCGTCTTCAGGCTTGATTTCTTTCGAAACTCCGTAATAATTCGCTCCCTTTCACGGGGTCTTAGCTCAGTTGGTAGAGCGCCTCAATGGCATTGAGGAGGTCAGCGGTTCGATCCCGCTAGGCTCCATTTCCAATCCGTGGCTGATAAACAGGGCTCTCCACCAAACAATGGGGATGAGGGTCATTGTTGATGTTACTGGTTAGCCGCACTGAGCGATGACGCGCAGGCGGTAGTTGTTGGTTCTCCGTTGTTTTTTGGGGACGCCAGAGCCGTAGGTGATCGCAGTTGCTCAGGCCGAATATTCTCCGTTCTCCCGACGGTAGTCCCGCGGACTCTTCCCCAGAAATTGCCCAAAGGCTTTCGAGAAATGGAATTCGTCGTAAAAGCCCAGGAGTTCGGCGATTTCCTTGTTGGTCAGATTCTGCATGAGCAAAAGACGGCATGCCTTTTTGATTCGTCGCTCCAAAGCGTAGCGGCCAGGCGCGATTCCCTGGCGGGCTTCGAATTTTTTGCGAAACGATTCGTAGCCTAATCCGCAGGCCGCCGCGATCTCCTGGAGTGTTGGACGGGAGGAGGGATCGGACGGCTCCAGAAGCTGGAGGGCCAGTTCAAACCAGGCAGGGTGTTTTCTTGCGGCGGCCTCGAGGGGGGCAAATATTTGCGCCAGCAAATTTTGCCACTGGCAGACTGCTTTCAGAGAGGTGGTTTCTGATTTTTGTAAAATGCCAAAAAAATCCCGGAAGGCGTTCACTCCCTGCCGGGGTGGCTTCCAGTACCCGACGGGTTGGGCCGGGTTAAAGAGTTCCTCCCGACGCCAAAGGTCGAAAACCGGACCGCGAAAGCCCACGTACAATTCCTGCCAGTTGGTCCCCTTCCGGGGGCCATAGGTATGGGCGATCTCTGGAAAGACCAAAATCCATTGCCCGGGCTTCAGGAGGCAGGTGGTCCCGCGCTCGTCGCGATAGTCGCCTTCCCCCGCAAGGAGATAAACCAGCGCCCACTGGCCAAAGACCCGCATGTTCGATCGGCCCGTGCCCCGGGAATTTGCAATTGTCCCGGCGAGCGTGATTGCACCCAGTGCGGAATCAATCCGAGGGACCCGAAAAGTTGTGGTTCGCCAGTGGCTGAGCGTGGGGAAGGGCATTTCCCAAAAATTACATGGTTTTTACCACCAGTTCCATGGCAATTTTCGCCGGCCCGGAGTACCTTGACGGTATGAAAACATCCGCATCTCTCCCTTTGTCTTCCGCCGGGCATGAGTTGGACACTTCGCAGTCTTCATGGGGGGAACTGGAGGATTCCTCCATGCTGCGCCACGATCCGATTGCTCTCCGGAAAAAAATGCGCGAACAGGGTTATCTTTTCATGCGCTCCTTTTTCGACCGGGAGCTCATCCAGGAGGCGAGAGATACTCTGCTCGCGCAATTGAACGAGCCTGGAATTTTTGATCCCGGGTATCCTCTTGACAAGGGTGTGCTTTTGCCCGGGGTGAACCCGATGAGTCTGCCGCATACACTTTTGAAGGACAACCTCGCGGTGCGGCGGGTGGTATTCGGTCCGGAAATTGTCGCTTTCTATCGCGAGCTTCTTGATGGCGAGGTTCGTCATTTTGATCACATCTGGGGACGGGCGATTGGAAAGGGAGCTGGTACCCATCCGCATTGTGATATTGTTTACATGGGAAGGGGCACCCGGAATCTGTGCACCGCCTGGATTCCTTTCGGTGACGTCAGCTATGAACTGGGTGGGTTGATGGTTCTGGAAAATTCCCATCGACAGGCTGATCGGATCAGAAACTATCTGACGTCTGACGTTGACACCTTCTGCGAAGATAACCCAAGCCGGCATGGCTGGAAATTCCATGGGTGGCTTTCAAGCAACGCCGCTTCCTTGCGGGAAAAATTCGGGGGCCGCTGGCTGAGTACGGCCTTCCAGATGGGCGACCTTCTGACCTTTTCGATGGAAACGGTCCATGCCAGCACTGACAACCAAACCGACCGTATCCGGATATCTACCGATACCCGATACCAACTTGAATCTGAACCTATTGATGAACGATGGATTGGTGAATCGCCGATCGGCCACGGACCGAATGCGAAAAAGGGTCTGATCTGCTGAACTCCTCCCTCTCCATCTTTTGCCTCCAGTCCGCAAACCCGACAAAACCGTCAGATCGGTACGGTTTCGGTGAGGGAAATTGGGCGGACGACATTGGCTCACGCAGCTATCCAAGCCTATGAATAAACTACGCATGGCGTCGTTTCGTGTCGATGTGACACCGCCGATCGGTCACTCTTTGTGTGGCGGCTTGGTCCAGTCGGCGCGGGCGGTCCGGGATCCTTTGTTTGCCCGCGGCCTGATTCTTGATGATGGAAAGACGCGGGTCGTTTTATGCGCCGTAGATTTTTGTGAAATTGTCGGTGCGGCTCACCGTCAGATTTGCCGGGCCTTGGCGCAGGGGGCGGACACGTCTGCCCGCCACATCGCACTGCATACGGTCCACCAGCATGATGCTCCGTACATTTTCCGAGAGGCGGAACCGTTGCTCAAGAGCCATGGCATTGGCCAGCTTGACGAAGTTTGGTGGGAGGATGTTGTCGGTCGGCTTGGGGCAGCGGCCACCAAAGCATCCAGACGGCTCCGAAAGGTGACCACGGTCGGCGTCGGGGAGGCACGCGTCGCGGATTGCGCTTCAAACCGCCGGATGATTGGGAGTAATGGGAAAGTCAGCGCGATGCGGTTTTCCTTGTGCTCGGATCCGAAACTGAAGGCGCTTCCCGTGGGGCTCATTGATCCGCTCTTGCGGTCGGTGACGTTTTGGAGCGGCCCGAAGTTACTGGCTTCCATGAATTATTATGCCACGCATCCGCAATCCGCGCATGGGCGGGGTATCATTTCGGCGGATACGATCGGCGAGGCTCTGCGACGGACTGAAGAACGTTTTCCATCAGCCGAGCATCTCTATTTCACGGGATGTTCTGGAAATATTACATTAGGCAAGTATTCTTCCACACGCCCGGAGAAAAACATAAGCTTATTCGGAAGCCGCCTTGGAAAGGGGATTGTGAATGCCATTGCCCATAGCGAAATCGAACGAGTTGCTCCCGGGCCGTTGGGTTGGAGCGCCAAAACCATCGACCTGCCATTTCGGGTGCGCCTCTCGGAGGTGCGGGCAATGGGACTGCTGGGTGCCGTAGAAAACTCCTTGCCACAGCGCGTCGTTGCGGCCTGGGCTCTGGCTGCGATGCGGACCCCGCATTGGAACCGTGTGACGCTTCAATCTCTGCGGGTTGGTCCGGCAAGGATCGTCTATCTGCCGTCGGAGATGTTCCTGGAGTATCAACTTTTTGCGCAGGAATTGCTCCCGGGGGAGTTCGTCGCCGTGGCAGCCTATGGCGATGGAAAGATGTTTTACGTGCCCACGGCCAATGCCTTTCAACAAGGCGGCTATGAACTCGAAGCGACGCGCAGCTACACCACGCGGGATGTGGAACCACTGCTGAAAAATACCATCACTCAACTCTTGAAATAATATTCTCTCAATGAAAATGTATGTTGCAAGCCCGACGATATCATCCGGAAAATACTCGATGGCGGAAGGGTGGATGTCGGCGCCCTATTCTGGATTAAACTTATGAAAACTCTTCAAATTGGCATGGCCGGACTGGATACCTCACACGCGGTGGCATTCGCCAGACTTCTGCACGATTCCACCAATGAATATCATGTGTCTGGCGGGCGGATCACGGTGGCCTTTCCGGGGGGATCTCCGGATTTCCCCCTCAGCATCGACCGGGTGGAAAAATTCACCGAGGACCTGCGGGACGCGCACGGAGTGGAGATGGTCGATTCCCTGGCCGCGATGCGTGGGAAATGCGACGCGGTGATGTTGGAAACGGTTGATGGCCGCGTTCATGCGGAGCAATTCCGGGAAGTGGCCGAATGGGGCGTTCCGGTTTTTATCGACAAGCCTCTGGCCGTGTCTGTCAGCGATGCGAGGGAGATTGCCGGAATCGCTGCGGAGAAGAATGTGCGGGTGACCAGCGCCTCGGCGATTCGCTTTGCCGAAGCCTTTACCAAGGCACTTTGCGAGGGAGGCGACGAGCCGATTCAGGGAGCTGATGTGTTTGGGCCCATGGCTTTTGTCGAAGGCTGCCCGGGATATTTTTGGTATGGGATTCATTCCGTTGAGATGCTGTTTGGCGCCATGGGTTCCGGTTGTCGGGGGGTGTTGGTGGCGAGCGAAGAATCGCATGACCTCATCCTTGGCCGTTGGGCGGACGGACGTCTCGGTGCCGTCCGGGGCAATCGGGCTGGCAACAACCGTTTCGGAGGAACCGTCCATCGCCAGACCGGCAGCCAAGCGTTTGATGTCTCCACCGGAAAGAAGCCGTATTACGCGAGCCTGCTCGCGCGGGTGATTCCGTTTCTTGCCGGCGAGGGCGAGGTTGTTTCCCTGCCGGAAATGGTGGAAGTGATCAGCTTTCTCGATGCCGCCAATCGCAGCCGGGAATCCCAAACCTGGGAAACCCTCTGAGCCGAAAAATCCAATTTCATGAGGATTGTTGAGTTGTTGCGCACGGAATCGAAGAAATTCCTTTTCTTGGTGGAAGGGGAAACTTAGCGTCCCTCCTCTGGGGGTTGTGGAAGAGGTGCCGTCTTCAGGCCCCAATGAACTCCTGTTACGAAAACGAGTAGATATGAAATCCCCGGAATTCTCATCGGCCAGCCATCCGCCCCGGCCTTCAGAGCCGGGGCTGTTGGAAACCATGACGGTTCCCGAGGTCAAATCCTTTCGTTCCGAAGTGATGGTGATTCCACTCGGTTCGACCGAGCCTCACGGTCCGCATCTGCCCTACGGGACAGATACAACCGTTGCCAATCGGTACAGCCGCGAGGCGGTGAGGCGCGCCAATGC
>CALBXK010000394.1 GCA_937890535.1 uncultured Spartobacteria bacterium | reverse complement strand
GGCGTCGGGATTATTGTGATCGATCCGACCCCTTCTCCTCCCGTATGGCCGTGACCGATAAACGAGACCTTAAATGTTCTTTGCGCGGGATAGGATGCCACCACTCACGGACTCGTGAATGACTTCCGGGAAGCCGGAAGGAAGCTGGCTTTCGACGGCCTTGATGGCTGCTTCCGCGTCCCGGGCGACCTCGGCCAGCGCTTCGCAGGCAAGTGCACCGGGCAGACCGGCGCGCTCCGCCGTCTGCACAAAATGCCGACCCTGAATATACTCGATAGTATAATGGCGCTTATCACCGACAGGCCAAAGGCTGCGAGAAGTTTTAAACAATAGAATTCATTTTCGATGCTGTTTGAGAGATCAATCCCATTGGGGAGTGTGCCAATTCGAGTTTTTAGAAGGTGTGTCGTTGGCGTCGTCCCATGGGGTTTGATCCACCGTCCCTCGTGAAAGAGTAATGCCGTCTTCTCTTGAGCACCGGCAACCGAGATCCGAAAGTCCGCGTCGCGGTCGAGGCCCAGCGGGGCTTGCGCGAGATTCTTTAGGATTTTTTCGATATCCTCATCGCTGACCGGTTCCCCGTCGATGCGTGACGTATCATATTCAGAATGGTCGGCCTCAGTGACAAATTGCAGAGCGCCGACGCAGTCGCGTCCGATTTCGGACAGAAGGCTATAAGCGTCGGTACCTTCGGCTCCCACCTTTTCCGCCACGCGTGTTCTGAGTTTGTCGGAGTCCGGCAAAAGATTTTCGAAAACCGCAACAACAGGTTCGCCACGGTAAGCGTCTGCCCGCAGAGGAAGCGAAAGCGAAACCGGGATGGCGGCTTCGCCGGTCAACCAGTTTTCGGCATAGCGAAACTCAATCGCGCCTCCGGGCTCCTTCAGAAGATGCCCGACAGGGCGATTATTCAGGAGAACGTGCAGCGGCGCATGTTGGCGATGGCGGGCCATTATATAAAGAGCCGCTCCATATTCTCGCCGGAGCCCTTTGAGCGGGGAGCGATTTGGAATTCGAGATCCAAGGCGGCGAGGACTTTCAAAAGCGTGTCAATCCTAGTTGAGGGGCTTCCTGTCTCGATCAGAGAAATTGTTTCCTGCCGCAAGGCGACCTTTTGGGCAAGGACACTCTGGCTCCACCCTCGCTCTTTCCTAGCGCGGCGGATGACATTGCCAATCTGCCGAGGATCACGGGCCAAATCATACATTTCCATATTATGTGTCATTTCCGATAAAATGTCAATATAGGATTTAACGCATAAAACAAAAATATGCACCAAGAGTCATAAAGATCATTTATCGCGAATAACGCATAAATTTCCAGTCCGGTGCTGCCTATGCCAAGTTTCCTGGCCGCATCGCCTGAGCTGAAAATTACGAGTCTTCCGGCTTGCGTTTGTGAATGCCGACGGAGTTGCCATCGGGATCGCGAACGAAGGCCATGTGGCAGACGGGGGTCTCAAGGGGCCCGAAGTTGAACTCCACATTGGCGGCTCTGAGCTCGGAGAGAGCGCCCTCAAAATCTTCAACCTCGAGAGCAACGCAGCATCCGTCCTTGTTGGGGTTCATCCCGGGAGCGACCCCGATGGCCAGCGTGCCGGAGCCGATGTCATATTCCACCCAATGGGCGTTCTCCATTTTGTGATCCAGGGTGGCTTTCAGACCCAGAACGCCCTCGTAAAACTTACGGGCGCGTGTCATATCGGTCACGGGATAACAGGAAAAAGCGATTTCGTTGATTTTCCTGGGAGCATTGTTTTTTTTGGTCGCCACATTGCGGAATCATTCATGAGTCCGTTTCTGTCGGAATATTTCCAACCAAACAAATTGTGGGTAAAAAGCAATCCGTTTGCGTCGTTCCCACGCGTTCTCTGCGGTTCGCGCTGCTATGATAGCGATCGTGAACCAAATTGGCCTGCGGGGCATGCTCGGCCACGCTGGAACCAAAATGTCCTGGCCCTG
>CALBXK010000393.1 GCA_937890535.1 uncultured Spartobacteria bacterium | reverse complement strand
AGACTCAAACCCATGGCGATGGCGGAAAAATTTCTCATAAGAGGTGGGCCGGAAATTGTATCCGGCGAGGGCGATCAGGCAAGCCTCTCCTGGCCCAATATTTGGCTGTCATTCGTCCAGCACCCGGCCTGGTTCAGGGCAGGGGACTCACGACTCGGACCGGAAGCCGTGTCGGCTCGGGACGACCGGGTTCGAGAACGGACAGATCATAGAGTGCGGCGCCGCCCTCCAGCAAATCTTCTGGAGCTTGTGCTGGAGGGATGTCCTGAGCGCGGAGGGCCAGCCATTGGACTTCGAGGGCGGGCGCGGCGGAGGGCCAAAGCGCTGGATCCGCGAGGGCCTCCTTAAGGAGGTTGAGTTTCGGGCGGAAGTCCAAGCCGTGACTCCAGAGATGGCCCTCGTAGCCGCAGGCGACTTTGCGTCCCAGAAGAATCAGCGGATGATTATAGTCTGGAGCGCAGGCAAAACGGTCTTCGGTTGAAATTCCATTGACCGAGACCTTCCAGGCATCGAGCTCCGAATGTTTGGCGATCGAGTAGCCGTGACGGCCATCGAGTCCTCCGACCAGCGAAACCGCTCCAGAGAAAAATAAAAGGACACAGACCGCCGCCCGCGCTTGAGCCGGCAAGGGCAGAATAAGTTTTGTCCAGAGGGTGGGGGCAACGACCAGCCAACACCACATTAGCAATTTCATATTGTCCCATTCCCAGGGAGCGAAGGCGACGAAGCACGCGACGACAAAGAGGCCCAGCGAGGTTCCGGCCAGACAACGGGCTTCGGGGTCGGGATGTCGCCAAAGGGAGATCGCCAGCGCCAACCCGGCGGGAAGGATCAATCCGAAATTCCAGATCCAATCCCACACTTCTCCATCGGTCAGGAGGCCCCGGGGCAGCCAACGTAATCCTGCAGAGGTGGAGAATCCTCCGGTGACGAGGAGAATGGCCACGGTTGCGGGAAGGAAGGCGGCACCGACAAATCGCAGGAGTTCCCTGCGAAACGACGCTTTCGCCACGAAGAGGGCCAGGAGAATGAGGCTGAGAAAAAGAAAGGTATGGAGGCTGAAGATGGGCATTCCGGCATAGAGCAAAAGTTGAATCCCGGGAGAGACCGGAGCTCCTCCGGTGCGGAAAAAGCGGTCCCGCCACGCGATCAACAAAAGGAGTCCGGCTGGCAGGGCAAAGAGAAGGCCCCGCTGGGTGACAAACATGGACAAAAAGAGATTCTTCCAGACCAGTCCCGCTTGGAAATCTTCGAAGGTGAAGGTTTTGAAGATGGCGAACCCCGCCAGTCCACCGCTGAAGAGGAAGGCCGCCACCCCAAACGCTCCGGCCCAACGCCAGAGGGCGTAGCCGGTGAGCCCCGCACTGATCAGCGCGACGACGATCAGGCCTCTCCCGGTCTCCACCCCGCAGATCTCCAGGAGGCTGTTGAAGAGATCCGAACCGAGGGGATAGGTGAGCGGGACCCCGGTCAGGATGGAGCTTTCCGGCCAAAAAGGAATTCCACTGGCCAGATAGCGGACAAAATTCAAATGCAGCGACATGTCGCCGAGATTATTGGGCGAGAGGACGTAGATCTCGTCCCCCCGGCTATAGATCAGCCAGAGAAAGGCACGAAGCGAGGCGAGGGCAAACCCCGTGAGGACGATAAAATCCCAGGCCCCCATTGCCGGTTTGGACGGATCGCGGGTCGTGTGCCAGGCCCAGCCGGCCCCCAAGGTGCCGAGCGTCAGGGCCAACCCGGTGACTCCGGGACCAAGCCCTCCGGCGGGAAAGGCAAGCGCGATGGCGGCCAGGACCGTCGTAAATCCGAACGTCAGACAGGCCGTGAGCGCCTTCATGGTGCGGATGGACCCGGACTTCCGTATATGGTCTCACCCGCCAGGATGGGGAAGGGTGGCGTACGGAAAAACACCACACATTCATCCATCGCATCGCGCAAACGAAAGGTGCGTTTCAGGTAGGAACCGATAAGCCCGGCTTCGATCTCTTCGGCCTTGGCTTTTGTCACCACGATAAAGTCGCCGTCGAAGGAAGCGGGAGGTTCCTTCTCGCTGTAGAATCCAATTTTAGTGAAGTCCCCCAGGATCCACGGCAGCGGGTAGTAGCTCTCCAGCAGGATCTGACCCCGGAGGTGCAGGGCGCGTGGATCGCTTTCTGCCAGTGCGAGCAACGGCCCGGTCAGGGTTTCTATCTCAGGAAATGTCTGCACATAGACGTAGGGTTCCTTTTCATCGGTAAAATGAAAGAAATTGAGCCGCAGGGTCATCCCCAAGCTGACCGCGAGAAGGACGCCCGCAGCAGCGAGTGCCGTGATCGCCGCGAAGGAGGGATGCGGTCCCTCACATCCTTCGAATTGGGTTTGATTTGAAAACGATCTGGAGACCTTTTGCACCGCGCCTCCCAGGACGAGATAAAAGGGCCAGAGAAGCGAGATAATGCACCAGGGCGTTTTGTAGGGGATCAACGAATAGGCGAGAAGCACTCCGCCGCCGACGATGGCGATATAGCGCAGGCGGGCCTCGGAAGGTCCGATTAAGGGAAGGCAGAGCAGCAGGCCCGCCAGAGCCGGCCATTCGTAGCGGGCCATCAACATGAGCCAGTAATAATTCAGCGGCTCTTGACCCCAAAGTTGGAAGGTCGTCTTCTCATGGCCTCCGGCTTCGAGGCCGGTGTGAAACCAGGCCGCGAAAGTTTGGAAGAGGCCCTGGATCCCCGCCCAATCCAGAAAGGTCCCAGAATAGAAAAATAGGATGGCAAGAAGCCCGAGCCCGGTGGACGCCGCCAAATCGTTTTTGGTCCACTGGCGACGGGCCCAGGGAAGCGCGGGCCGCGAGGGGATGATTTTCTGCCAGGCCCAAAGCACCCCCCCGGCCAGCAGAAAACACCCCGCGTGCAAAACATAAGTTTCCTTGGTCAGGATCATTCCCGTCAGAGCCAAAATGAGGGCAAAGAGATGGCGGCGTTCGCCTTTTTCCCAGAGTCCAAGGATTCCCCAGAGGGCGAGGATGGAGAAAAATACCATGGCGGACTCGTGAATTGAATAGCGTCCGTAGAATACGAATGCCGGAGAAACCGCCATGGCTGCGGCCGCGATTCGTGAGACGGTGGTGCCAAAAAATTCGCGATAGCGCAGGAGTGCCCAGACGGCGAGAAGGCTGGCGATGATGGCGGGCAATCGCAGCGCCCAGAGGTTTCTTCCCAAGAGGGTTTGGGAGAGAAAGAGGGCGTAAAAATGGAGGGGCCCATGGTAGTTGGTGGGATCGTAATGGTAAAATCCATTCACCCGCATCTGATCGACAAACCAGCCATTGATTCCCTCGTCAAAGTGGGGCGGCTTGATGTCCAGAAGAACCGTACGTAAAAGGAGGGCCAGCATCAGGATGCTGATTTCCACCCAGGGCAGTTTGGAAAACCGTTCGCTCACCGAACCGGGATAGTGGCGTCAGGCAGTAAGTGCAAGCCAGCCCTGACTTTAAGGAAGCGGGCCGCAGGTGGATTTTTAGATTTTGACGGGATGGATCAGTTTGCGCAAATTGAGGGCAATGAAGAGGCTTTTGAGCTTTCCCGTGGTCATGGCCTTGATTTCCGGTGTCGTGACGTTGGGGTTTGGATACCTCGGTTTTATTTCGGTCGAAAATATCATGCCCTCAAACTGGGATGTGATCTGGATGCGCTGGGACACCATCCATTATCTGGCCATCGCCGAGGGAGGGTATTTTCCCGGATCTCCGCTTTTGATTTGTTTTCCTCCGCTTTATCCCCTGCTCATTCGGGTGAGTGCGACGGTCTTGCAAGACCCATTGCTGGCGGCAATTTTGGTTTCCAATCTGGCTTTCGCAGTCGGTCTGCTCTTCCTTTACAAGCTCATTGCGATCGATTTCAACAAAAATGTCTCCGAGTTGGCCGTGGTCTTCTGCGTCTGTTTTCCCACCGCCTATTTTTTCCATATTGGCTATGCGGAAAGTCTCTATTTTGCACTTTCCATTGGTTCATTCTATATGGCGAGGAACGCTGGTGGCTGGCCGGCATCTTGGGATTTCTCGCGGCATTGAGCCGTCTTCCGGGATTAGTCCTGAGCGTGGCTCTTGCGGTGGAGTACCTTCAGCAGAAACGATTTCGGGTGGATGCCGTTCGACTGAATGCTCTCGCTGTGCTTTTGCCCTTGTGTGGATTTGGCGTCTATCTGCTCATCAATCAGGCGATTTACGATTCTCCCTTTCAATTTTTGGTAAGCTACAAAAATCATTTTGGCAGGCATCTGAGCCTGCCTTTTGAGGGATTTTTCTCCAGTTGGGACGGCGTATTTTTGTCATCGCCGACGAAACGCTTCACGATTTGG
>CALBXK010000392.1 GCA_937890535.1 uncultured Spartobacteria bacterium | reverse complement strand
CCAAGGACATCCTTCAAGATCTTCAACAACAAGGACTTGAGATCCATTTCTGACCTGAGATTCCTGGGATGGCGTCAAATAATCCGAGAGGAGGCCGGCTGGTAGGGACTGGGTAAGGAGAGCCGCCAATAGGAGGCCGATGGCATGGGTCGGGAAGCGGGAAGACGCGATCATGATGCGGGAATCATTCTAGGGAATTTCCATTCCGCTGGCCAATCGAAAACCGAAAACCAAGATTTGACTCCCTGCGAAAGAGCCGATAGCCTCTCCGGCCCTTGATGATTTTAAAAAATAAGGAAAGTAGGTGAAGATATGCCGGAAATAATCGTTCGCAAAGGTGAGCCGATTGATCGCGCCCTCAAGCGCCTTAAATCGAAGCTCGATTCCGAAGGGATTCTCGATGAAGTACGCAGGCTGCGCGCTTTCGAGACGCCCGTTCAACGGTCGCGTCGCAAAGCAAAAAACAATGCCAAGCGTGCCAAGATGAAAATTCGATTCCATCTCAACCTGCCCTAAGCTTTTTGCCCAAGGTCATTATTGTCGGCTGCGGTTTCCTTGGGGAAGCCGCAGCCGATCTTTTTTTCGCAACCGGCTGGGAGGTTCTCGGTCTGTGTGCGAGTGAGGATTCAGCCGCCCGTCTGGCGGCGAAGCCTTGGACGGTTCGCGTTCAGGACATCACCCAGGCTGTTCCGGTGTCAACGGATTGGCAGAATGTGGATGCCTTGGTGCATGCCGTGAGCTCCGGAGGCGGGGAGGCCTCCGACTATCGCAAGATCTATCTCGAGGGATTGCTTAACGGAATCCACACCTTTCGACCTCGCCGCTGTTTGTTTGTCGGCAGCACTTCAGTTTATGCTCAAACGGATGGGGGGTGGGTTGAGGAGACGAGCGAAACCCGGCCGGATCGTGAGACGGGAAAGGTATTGCTTGAGGCCGAAAATGTCGCCCTGGCTTCCGGCGGATACGTGGCACGCCTTGGCGGACTCTACGGTCCGGGCCGTTCCGTGCTGCGGAAAAGGTTTCTGTCCGGGTCGGCTGTGCTGGAAGGGGACGGTGCCCGTTGGATTAACCAGATCCACCGGGATGACGCAGCCCGGGCGATTCGGCATCTCTTGATCCACCAAGCTTCTCCCGGGGTGTACAATGTTTGCGACAATACGCCGGCCACCCAGCGCACGATTTATGGTTGGTTGGCGGATGCCACCGGGCAGGCCCTTCCGCCTGAAGGGGAAATCAACCCCGATCGCAAGCGGGGACGGACCAACAAACGGGTTCGCAATGTCAAGTTGCGGGAAACGGGGTGGGCACCTATCTTCCCCAGCTATGAGGCGGCACTGGCAGATCCTGACGCTCTCTAAATTATGGCCACAGTAAGAACATGCGAACCAGTGTTCACCGTGCGATTCGAGGTGGGGCGGGACTCCATTGATGAAAATGGACACGTCAACAACGTCGAGATTGTGCGTTGGATGCAGGAGGCGGCGGTGGCCCATGCCGAGGCGACCGGAGGCATGGCGGCCACTCGTGAGGCGGGTGCCACCTGGGTTGTGCGGAGCCATCATGTCGAGTACCTGCGGGCCATCTTCGAAGGCGACCCCGTCGAGGTGAAGACCTGGGTGACGACGCTTGGTCGCTCCCGCTCGCTGCGGAAATATGTCTTCGTGGTGGGCGATAATCCCGTGGCCCGGGGTGAAACGCTGTGGGTTTTTGTGGAGGCCGGCACCGGTCGGCCTCGTAAGATCGCGCCTGACGTGGTCGCCGCATTTTCCCTTGTCACCCCGGAGGAGGAGCCGACACTTCCACGGAAATGATGCGCACGTTTTTATTCCTCGCCGCCTTGACCCTGACGGGTTGTACCCTGCCGCTGACCGGACCGCGTACCTATGACGATGGAGAGATCACTTTTTCGGTGCCTGCGGGATGGCGGGTGACTCTGCGCGGTCAGGATGCGTCCGGTAGCCACGCCTTCATTGAATCTCCCGGGGACGCTGTCGTTTTCATCCAGGGGATGACGACATCCGCCGATCCGGGGTGTGAGGCCTATGCGGAAATCTATGCCCGCCGATCCCTCCCGAACCTCCCCAATATCCGATTTTCTTTTCCCCGTCGAAGCCGGTTTTCCAAATCCGGCTACGATCGCGCGCTGCGTGAGCAATTCAATGTGATCCAGTTCGATGAGGAGATCCCCCACACCCGCACCTTCCATGCCCGGGATATTGAGGGGCATGTGTACTATGTGGTGACCCAGGCGGCGGATGGTGATGTCGCCTCGGTAAAAGATGGATTTCGGGAGATCCTCGATTCCTTCCGGGCGAAGTGAGGTGACGGAGATCTGGGCTCTTTCAGGCTGCCAACGCCTGATGGGCGATGAACGCTCTGGCTTTGGGGGCCTCTACACGAGGGTCAAAGATCTCCACTCCTGCTGACGATGGAAATTGGCAATTTCGTGGGGCGAAGTGGAGGAAAGCACAGGCTCGGAACCCTGGTCATCATAGTCGTAGCGGCTGAAGGAGGCGAGGATCTCGGTGCCTTGGAGGTCTGTGGCCTGAGAGCCGAGGGAGGCTGCGGGGAGGCGGACAAAGACCTCCCAGCCAGTCGGCACCGGACGCACCGCGAAGTCAAACAAGGAGTCCGTGACATAATACTCAGTTAATTTTATCTCCTTGTCACGAAGCCGGAGGATGGCGTTCGCGTCGGGGAAGTGAAGCTGTAGGCGATGGCCGCTGGGGGCGATGTGAAGTTCGAGATAATTTTCCCGGGTTGCGTCCTTGAGAAAGAGTTCGAAAACATCCCCCAGACACCAAGCCTCTTGATTGTCGGCGGTCATTCGGGTGAAGAGGCAATCATCTTCGAGTCGGGCGAGGACGAGGAGGGAATCAGCCTGCCAGCCGAGAAGCACTTCTCCGGGCCGAAATTCTTTTAACGGGGCCTCCAACCAGGCTTGGCGAAATGCCAATGTTGGGGCATTCTGAAAGGCGGCATTTATGGAATCCCAGTCAGAGGAATCAAAGGAGTTGAGCGAAGGAATTTGCATGGTTCCTAAATTTGATGACGGGGAATCGTCCCTCTTTCCAGAAGATTCGGCCATTTGGCGGATTGGACGGGAGCATGTTCTGCTTCTTGGGGGGGCGGCAGCGGCGATTTTGCAGATTGCCCATCCGGAGGTTGCGCTTGGGGTGGCGCAGCACAGCAATTTTCGTCGGGATTCCATGACCCGGCTTCGCCACACTTTGGAGGCGGTTTATACAGTCACCTTTGCACCCCGGCGGGAGGTCGAGGCGATGGCGGCCCATGTGCGAGCCATTCATGCCCGGGTGCGGGGAGACTCCCCGCAACAGTATTCGGCATTTTCTCCCGACGCCCAAATGTGGGTGTTGGCCACTCTGATTCAAACGAGCATCGCGATGTATGAGCGATTTGTCGGGCCGGTGTCCCCGGCTGATCGCGAATCGTATCTTCGCGATATGCGGGTATTTGGCACTTATTTTGGATTGGCGACCACCTATGGGCCGCAGAACTGGGCCGATTTTTCGCAATATTACGAAGGCATGTTGGGCGGAGATTTCCTTGGGAGTTTGCCGGTGAGCCAGGAACTCGCCCGGCATGTTGCCTATCCCCGGCGTCCCCTGTACGTGCGGCTCCTCTGGCCGCTCTCGGGTTTCGCCGCCCGGGAGTTCCTGCCCTCGCCCCTGCGTGAAAAACTTGGTTTGGCCCCGACCCTCTACAGCCGATGCGCGGCAAGGATTGTTACGGCATTCTTGCCAGGAATCCTGCCTTGGGTGCCTTCCATCCTGCGGTTTGCGAAAAAATATCGGCAGGCCATTTTGCGTGATCGAGCGGCACGGTGTGTCTGATGGAATGCTGATGAGGCTAATGACATCATCTTGCCGCGAAGGGCGCCAGGCTCAGGAGGCTTCTTTGCGCTTTGCAAGCAGGGTCCGGGCGATGTTTTCCCATTCGGCGGCGAGGGGACCGTCTTCAGCCGGTCGCCCAGCCTGCGTGTACCAATATCCGGCGTTGGAAGCATTGCCTTCTTTGCGGTGCAAGTAGGCGTGTACCCAGGCGGAGTCCGGTGAGTCTTCGCCCTGGGTCCGGTGGTGTGCGGTTTCCCAGTGCCCGGCTGCGTCCAGCCAGAGGGCGCGCAGGGGGGCGGTGAGATTGTCGGGTTCCGTGGCGCTGGTGCGAAATTCGTCGAGGGTCATAGCCGGAGGATGGCAGGACCCTCGCCCCGTGGAAAGTCATCCCGAGGGATCCGGATCCATGCGTTAGCGCGAAAAAGGGCGAGGCTTCACCCGAACTCAAAGATATGGGCTAGAAGGCTTGCCCTCTCGCCGCTTTGTGACACATTGGACACAACGATGAATACTGTTTCCATTCGGGAGTTGCATACCCACACCGGACGTTATGTCCGGGCGGCTTCGCGCCAGCCCATTGTCGTTACGGATCGCGGAAGAACAGTGGCGGTTCTGCAGTCGCCAACCGCCGCCCATTTGCCTGGCCAGCTGTTTCCCCAACGCGATCGGGCCACGTTGCCCGTCGTCACCGGGGAGAGCGGTGCTATGATATCTGAAGACAGGAATCGTTAATTTCATGGTCTATTTCGACAGCGCGTATATTGCGAAATGTTACCTGCACGAGAGTGGAACGGACGAAGTTCTGGACTTGGCCGAAACGAGTATGGGGCGCACCTCTCTTGTTCTCGCTGTCGTGGAAGTAAACGCAGTTTTCCACCGACACTTCCGGGAAGGGCGGCTCACTCACACCCATTGGTTTGAAACCTGCCTGCGCTTCGACGAAGATCAGCGCAACGGCTTCTGGCACTGGCTCCCACTGGACAGTGCCTCCATGCAGCAGGCAGGCCTAAGATTTCGTCAGTTTTCCTCCGATGTCTTTCTCCGCTCAGCGGATTGTCTCCATCTGGCAGCCGCCACCGAGGCAGGTTTTACCGAGATCTATTCTAACGACCGGCAGCTGCTGGCGGCTGCTCCTCACTTCAATCTCCGCGGAATGAACGTGATCCCGACGGGCGGCTAACCCCCTCTCCTCCGTCTTCTTTGGCCTGAAGCGTTTCTTGCAACGCCAGACGAAATTGATCGGGAGACCGCCGATAGATGGACTCCAGTGTACGAGGAGAATCAAGATGCTCCAAGAGGGTTTCCTTGTTCATGTTTCTCTCAAGCTGCGCCAGATTGGGAGGCCTGTCGAATGCCTTCGTAGAGGGCGATGCCGACTGAGGTGGCGAGGTTCAGGCTGCGGGCGCCGGGCTGCATGGGGATGGTGAGGCAATGCTCAGGTTGGGCTGAAAGCAGGCTTTCCGGCAATCCCTTCGTTTCGCGTCCGAAGACCAAATGATCGCCGTCGGCGAAGGATGCTTCCCAATACGGACGTTCCACCTTGGTAGTGAAAAAGAAAAATCGGGCCTGGGGAGCTTCCGCCTGCAAGGCGTCAAACGACGGCCAGATGCAGATGTCGCATTCCTTCCAATAGTCCATTCCGGCTCGGCGGAGGGATTTTTCGTCGAGGGAAAATCCGAGTGGCTCGATCAGGTGGAGGCGGGCTCCGGCCGCCAGACAGAGGCGGGCGATGTTTCCGGTATTGGGCGGAATCTCAGGCTCAATCAGCACGACGTGGAACACTGAAGAAAATTAAGAAGGAAGAATGAGGAATGAGGAATGAGGAAAGCCAAGGCACGAATGACTGGCTAAGCGGTCCGGCCGCAACAGGCTTTGAACTTTTTGCCGCTTCCGCAGGGACACGGTTCATTGCGCCCGACCTTGGGGAGGTCGCGCTTGATGGGAAGTTCGATCCTGGGAGCCTCGGGACCTCCCGATTCCTCGCCCGCCTGTGCTGGGCGGGGAGCGCGCGGTTCGCCGGGCATCTCGCCGTGCTGCAGGTTTTGCGGCATGCTGCGAAGGAGATTCTCAAAGGCTTGGAGGTTTGTGGTGCTGCGGAAAAGATTATTTAGCACCTCCAGTTTGATGTTGTCCATCAACTCGGTGAACATGGAATACGCCTCGGTTTTGTATTCCACGAGGGGATCTTTTTGGGCAAAGGCGCGCAGATAGACGGCTTCGCGGAGTCCGTCCATGGCGTAGAGGTGTTCCTGCCAGAGGCGATCCACCGCGTTGAGAATGACGTAGCGTTCGAGCCCCATGAGGGCCTCGGCATGTTCCAGGGCGGCTTTCTTACCGTAGGCGTCCTTGATGAGTTGCCCGATCCATTGCCCATTTTCTTCGACGCTGCGGGTATCGAGGGCGGCTTTGTCGGAGGAAAGTCCCAAGGGGAAGGTGGTGTTTACCCAATTGAGAAGCCCGCTCGGATCGGACTCTCCGTCTTCCACTACTTCGAGGTGCTCCGCGACTTTCTTGGGCACAATGTCGTCGATGACTTCAAAAATATGATCCCGCGGAGAGTCGGAATTCATCACCTCCTGGCGGTAGCCGTAGATGACCTCGCGCTGCTGGTTCATGACGTCGTCGAACTCGAGGGTACGGCGGCGGGCCATGTAATTGCGTTGCTCGACCCGCTTTTGAGCGGTCTCGACACTTTTGTTGAGCCAGGGGTGTTCGAGCTCCTCTCCCTCCTGGAGTCCAAACGTTTCCATGATCTTGGTCATGCGGTCGCTGGCCCCGAAGTTGCGCATGAGGTCGTCTTCGAAACTGACATGGAATCGGGTCAGCCCGGGATCGCCCTGGCGGGCGCAACGTCCGCGTAACTGACGGTCGATGCGCCGGGACTCGTGGCGTTCGGTTCCGATGACGTAGAGGCCGCCGAGATCGACCACTTCCTGACCAAGTTTGATGTCGGTGCCGCGCCCGGCCATGTTGGTCGAGATGGTGACCGCCCCCTTGAGACCGGCGCGGGCGACGATCTCGGCTTCCTGCATGTGATGTTTGGCGTTGAGGACGGTGTGGGGGATTTTTTGCAGTTTAAGCATGCGGCCAAGCAGCTCACTGGAATCGACGCTGGCGGTGCCGACGAGAACCGGTTGGCCTTTGGCGTGGGCGCCCCGGATGGCTTCGATGACCGCATTGTATTTTTCCCGTCGGGTTTTGTAGATGCGATCGTTATCGTCCGTCCGAAGAACCGGGCGATTGGTGGGAATCACACTGACATTGAGATTGTAGATGTCGTGAAACTCGTTGGCCTCGGTCTCGGCGGTACCCGTCATGCCGGAGAGTTTTTCGTAGAGGCGGAAATAGTTTTGGATCGTGATCGTGGCCAGGGTCTGGGTTTCGCGGTCGATCTGGACGCCTTCCTTGGCCTCGACGGCCTGGTGGAGCCCGTCGCTCCAGCGTCGCCCGGGCATTTTGCGGCCGGTGAAAGTATCAACGATGATGACCTTGTTCTCCTCGACGACATATTCGACGTCTTTCTCATAGAGGCAATACCCCTTGAGGAGCTGCGAGATGTTGTGAATGCGCTCGGCCTGGGCGTCACAGAATTGCTGGCGTTGGGATTTTTTTTCCGATTTTTCCGCGTCGCTGAGGCCGGGGAGGTTCTCGATATCGGCGAATTCGGTCAACAGATCAGCGAGGACGAAGGCATCGGGATCGTCTGGATTGAGGTAATCGCGGCCGAGTTGAGTGAGGTCGGCGTCGTGCTGACGTTCTTCAATGGTGAAGTAGAGTTCCTCCTTGAGATCGACGAGGCGGGCCTTGCCGTCTGTGTCCTTATAGAATTCTAGTTCGGCTTTCTCCGACAGCCTGCGCATTTCGGGATCCTCCATCATGCGGGCGAGGCCTTTGTTACGGGGCTGGCCGAGATTGAGCTTGAAGAGGGTCCGACCCGCTTCGTCCTTCCGACCGGCTTCGAAGGATTCCTTCACTTCGGTGGCGAGCCGGTTGCAAAGCATGGTCTGCTTGCGGATGAGTTGTTCGACGAGAGGCTTGAAGCGATCGTATTGGTGGGTCGAGACCGTGGCGGGGCCACTGATGATGAGCGGAGTGCGGGCCTCGTCGATGAGGATGGAATCCACTTCGTCGACGATGGCGAAGAAATGGGGGCGCTGCACCTGTTGTTCCCGGCTGGTGGCCATGCCATTGTCGCGCAGGTAATCAAAGCCGAATTCGCTGTTGGTGCCGTAAGTGATGTCGCACTCGTATTGGGCCCGGCGGAGCTCGGGCGGTTGCTCGTTCTGGATGATTCCGGTACTGAGACCCAGGAATCCGTAGAGCTGTCCCATCCATTCGGCATCGCGCTGGGCGAGGTAGTCGTTAACGGTTACGACGTGAACACCGCGTCCGCTCAGGGCGTTGAGATAGACCGGAGCGGTGGCGACGAGGGTCTTACCTTCCCCGGTGGCCATCTCCGCAATGCAGCCTTTATGCAGGATCATGCCGCCGATGAGCTGGACATCGAAGGGGATCATGGCCCATGTCATGGCTTGATCGCAGACCGAAAAAGAGTATTGGCGCTCGGTGAGGCGGCGGGCGGCATTTTTTACCACAGCGAAGGCCTCGGGCAAAATCTCTTCGAGACGGGTTGTGAGCACATTGGAGTCCTCGATCGCGGCGAGTTCCTCCTTCCAGGCGGTCGTCTTGGCGCGGAGGGCTTCGTCGGATAACGCGGTCAATCCCTGCTCGATCTCATTGATCTGCCGGATGGTGGGTAACATTTTGCGCAGCTCGCGATGATGCTTCGAGCCGACGATTTTCTTGATGAGCCAGTTGAACATGAAAAATTGCGGAACGGTTACTCAATAACCGCCGGGCGCAAATGTCCATTGGAATTCTGGTCAGCTCGGAGAATGCCTGTCGGAAGTAATGTCCCTCGACAAAGAAATTCGGAGTAATAGATTGGTTGCTCTTTTATGCTTAAGCACCCTGCATTGACCGAAGGACGCATTCGCAATGCCTTGGCCCGATTGGAGAAACTCATCTATTCACCGACCTGTTCGGTGGATGTGGCCATCTGGCCGGTGGGGGGAGAGCCGGTTCCTCCGGGAAAGGCGTTTAAGGCAAAATACCGGTCCTTTTCCGTGGGGGATCCGTGGGGACCTTTGTGGGATACGGCCTGGTTCCGGTTTCGCGGAAAAGTTCCCCGGGAGTGGAAGGGACGGGAGGTGGTCGTGCGGGTTCGGTTGACCAATGTTGGTCACGAAGGTTTTACCGCCGAGGGTCTTATCTACCAGAAGGGATCTCCGGTTCGTGCCCTCAATGCCAATCGTCGCGAGGTGGAAATCGCGGAAAAGGCGAAGGGGGGGGAGGGGTTTGAATTTTTTGTTGAAGCCGCCGCCAACGGAGGGAGCACCGAGGCCGGGGTGAGTCAGGGAATGAACATGCCCGACTATGAGGGGACGCCAATTTTTCGACTTGAACAGGCTGAACTGGCCTGCGTGAACCGGGAGGCCTTTGATCTTTTCCACGACTTCAAGCTTGCCTGCGAAGCCATGGAGGCGCTTCCAGAAGACGCGCCCCGACGCGGCCAATTGCGGGTGGCGTTGAACGAGGCGGTGAACCGTTTTAATGAGGAAAAGCCCGCCACGCTCAAGCTGGTCCGCGCTGCGCTTCGAGACGTGCTGGGCCGCCGCAATGGCGACACGGTTCATACCGTTTCGGCCGTTGGGCATGCCCACATCGATACGGCCTGGCTCTGGCCATTGCGGGAAACCATTCGCAAATGTGCCCGGACTTTTTCCACCGCCCTGGACTACATGGAGAGTTATCCGGAATACGTATTTGTCTGCTCGCAGGCTCAGCAGTATGCTTGGATGAAGGCATATTATCCTGAGATATGGGAGCGGATCAAAAAAGCGGTCCGCCGTGGCCAGTGGGAACCGGTCGGTTCCATGTGGGTTGAGACCGACTGCAACCTCGCGTCCGGGGAATCCCTCATTCGCCAGATTCTCCATGGCAAACGCTATTTTGAGCAGGAACTCGGATACGAAACCCGGGATGTCTGGATTCCCGATGTCTTTGGCTACGCCGCCTCGCTGCCTCAGATCATGAAAAAGTCCGGGGTGAAGTATTTTTTGACCCAGAAGATATCCTGGAGCCAGTTCAATAAGTTCCCCCATCAGACTTTTTTGTGGGAGGGCATCGACGGCACCCAAGTCTTTACCCATTTCCCTCCCGCGGATACCTATAATGCAGTGGTTTCTCCGGCGGAACTCGTCCACAATGTTAAAAATTTCCGGGAGCACGATCGCGCTTCGCGCTCCCTCTTGGTCTATGGATTTGGCGACGGTGGGGGAGGTCCCACGATCGAGATGCTCGAGAATATCCGGCGATTGCGCGACTTTGAGGGGCTGCCCAAAGTGGAGTCCGAAAAGGCGTTGGCATTTTTTGAGAAAGCGGAGGCCGATGCAACGGACCTTCCCGTCTGGGTGGGGGAATTGTATTTGGAACTCCATCGTGGCACCTACACCAGTCAGGCAAAAAACAAGCGGGGCAACCGCAAGTCGGAGTTTCTTCTTCGTGATGCCGAATTTTTTGATGCCGTCACCCTGGCGCTGGCCCCGCAGCGCAAGGAACGGTCGGTGGACCCGCAGCGGGCGGTCTACGATGTGACCGGTCTTGGCGAAACAGGTGCCCACACCCATCGGACGGCTTTGGATCGGGCCTGGAAGTTGGTGTTGCTGAATCAATTTCACGACATCATCCCGGGATCTTCGATCCACTGGGTTTATCGGGACAGTGACCGCGACTACGAAACCATCCGCTTGTTGGGGGAGTCGGTGAGGGATTCCGCCCTGACGACGCTAAACGGCTTGATCGACACCCGAGAGTATCGCCATCCGGTGCTAATTACCAACACCCTCGGGGCTTCCCGTCGCGAGGTCGTGGACCTGCCCGATAGACGTCTCGCTCAGGTGGATGTTCCTTCTTGTGGCTATACGGTGGTGGAGATGGGCGAGGTGGCTCTGAATACCACGGAATTCCCCGTCAAAGCGGTTTCCTCTCGCCAGGGGGTGACCTTGGACAACGGGCTCGTGCGGGTGAAAATTGGCGCTAACGGGCATCTGAGCAGTGTCTTTGATCTTCGCGCCCGCCGGGAAGCGCTGGACGGCCCCGGGAATGTTTTTCATCTCCATGAAGATATTCCCAATTGCTGGGATGCCTGGGATATTGATGCGTTCTATAAGGAAAAATGTGAAACCATTGAGGGGTTGGAATCGCTTGAGTTGGAGGAATCCGGGCCCTTGCGGGCCGGCGTTCGTCTCATCCGCAATTTTGGAAAATCACGCATCGAGCAACAGATCGTTCTGCGGGCCGGGTCGGCCAGAATTGATTTTGTTACCGAGGTCGATTGGCAGGAATCGCAGAAGCTGCTGAAGGTGGCTTTTCCAGTAGATATTCGTTCCGCCCGGGCCACTTACGAGATTCAATACGGTCATCTCGAGAGACCCACCCATATGAACACAAGTTGGGATATGGCCCGATTTGAGGTTTGCGCGCAGAAATGGGCTGATCTTTCCGAGGCGGGTTATGGTGTCGCCCTGCTCAACGATTGCAAATACGGCTACGATATCCAGGGCAATGTCATGCGCTTGAGTCTCCTTCGAGCGCCGATTTCGCCCGATCCGGTGGCGGATCGGGGCCGACAGATATTCACCTACGCCTTGCTTCCGCATCCCGGGGATGTCCGCGAGGGAGGCGTTATTGCAGAGGCTTATGCCCTCAATGTTCCGCTGCAGATTCAGGAGATCAAACCCCGAGCAGGTTCCTTGCCGGCTTCGCAATCCTTCTTCAGTGTCAATCGGCCAGGCACCGTCATCGAGTCGATTAAGGTGGCCGAGGAAGGCTGCGATTTGATTGTTCGGCTCTACGAGTCGGAGGGATCACGTGGCCCGGCCAGTCTCACCACGGCCCTTCCGGTCCGCAAAGTCTGGCGGGCCGATCTTCTGGAACGAAAGGAAGCCGCCCTGACCCTCAAGAAGGGGACGGTCAAGCTGGATCTGAAGCCTTTCGAGATTGTCACGGTTCGCTTCGCTTTGTAGAACCCGCGGGTGCTTGAACTGAATCCGAAAAATAAACTCGCGGGGGTTCTTGTGCCGGTGTTCGCACTGCGGGGAGCGGATGATTTGGGGGTGGGGGACACCGAGGCGGTTCGTGAGCTGATTGACTTTGCGGCGGGACAGGGGTTGCGGGTGGTGCAGATTTTGCCCGTGAACGCGATGGGAGGCGACAGCAGTCCCTACAATCTTCTCAGCGCCATGGCCTTGGAACCAACAACCATCGCCACCCGTCCGAAGATCCTCCCGGATCTCACGCAGAAGGACTTCGCGGCCATCACCGCCCGTCATGATCTGACGGCTTTGCGGGCAGGTCCCATCCAGTATTCTGATGCCAAGGCGTTGAAGAACGAACTTCTCCAGGCCGCCCATCGACGATTTCAATCCCGGTCCCCCCGGGGATGCCGTGTTCTGGCCTGGCAGGCCTTCGCTGGCCAACACGCCGACTGGCTGCCCGACTATGCTCTCCATCGCGCATTGCTCAGTTGGCATGGGGACGTGGAAGCGTCCGCGGATTGGCCGGAGGAACATCGGTCTCCTGCTGCCGCTCGCACTTGGATCGCGTCGCTGGGATCGGAAGAGAAACGGAGAATCGGGGATCTTATTGATTTTCATTCCTACGTGCAGTGGATTGCCTTTACCCAATGGCGGGCCGTGCGGGATCATGCCGATCGGGAGGGGGTGGCGCTTATGGGTGATGTGCCGGTGGGGGTGAGTCTTTCGAGTGCTGATGTCTGGCGGAATCCGGATTTTTTTGACACTGTTCATTCCAGTGGAGCCCCTCCGGAGAAGGTTTTTTCGGCGGATCTCTTTACGGAAAAATGGGGGCAAAACTGGGGGTTCCCGCTCTACCATTGGGACGCCATGAGGCGGGACGATTATGCCTGGTGGCGGCGACGGCTCCGCTTGCTCATGGGCGTCTTCCATCTTTTGCGGGTCGACCATGCTCTGGGTTTTTTTCGGATCTACAGCTTTCCCTGGCGACCGGAGGACGATGCGAAATTTTTGGATCTTACGCCTGACGAGGCGGCCGGCCTCACCGGGGGCGAGTTGCCGCGTTTTCGCGATTTTGAGGACGACACCGAGGAACATCGGGTTCACAACCAGCGTCAGGGCGAGCAGTTGTTTCAGATTTTGCTGGAGGAAATCGGCTCGCATCGTCTGATTGCTGAAGACCTCGGGGAGGTCGCTCCCTATGTCCGTCCCACCCTGGAGGCCCTTGAAATTCCCGGATTCAAAATTCCGCAATGGGAACGCCGCGGGGACCGGTTGACTTCCGGTTCAGATTACCAGCGCCTCAGCCTCGCCACCTATGCGACCCATGACCATCCCCCGCTCCACACCCTCTGGGACGATCTTTTTCAGAAGTCGCAATCCGATGATCAGTCCACCCGCGACGCGGCGATCCACAGTTCGTGGGAGTTGATGGATTTTTGCGGATGCCCCGACCATCAATTGCCTCAGCCCTTCACCCCGGAGATTCACGAGATCCTTCTTCGCGGTCTGTTTGCCTCCAATTCCTGGTTGGCGATCCCCATGATCACCGACATTTTTGGCACCACGGAACGATTTAACGTCCCTGGCTCTGAGGCGGGGAAAAACTGGACTCAACGGGTCGAGCAACCGGTTGCCCTTTGGGAGAATGCGTGGGTGGATCGCCTGACGGTGATGCGGCGCTTGCTGCCGGAGAGCGGCCGTGGAAGAAAATGATGGAAAGGCAGTTGCGGCATCGCGTGATTTTTGGTTACTGGTAGGGGAACCCAATAAAAACGGACATGGCGAATCTAACAAAAAGGGATCTGGTGATCCAAATCAGCAAAGAAACCGGACTAGTGCAACAGGAGGTTTTTGATGTCATTCAGAAGACCCTGGATTCCATTACCGACGCGTTGGCCAACGGGCGCGACGTCGAATTGCGAAACTTCGGAGTGTTTGAAGTGCGCTTGACCAAGTCCCGGGTTGGGCGAAATCCTCACAAGCCCGAGCACGATGTGGTCATTCCGGCGCGGGCCACGGTGAAGTTTAAGTCCGGCAAGATCATGCGCCAGCGGGTCCTCCTTCGGACGGACGAACTAGTGAACGAGGTAAAAGCAGGCGCCGCCGCTTGATTTTCGAATCTAGGGGCCGACCCGGACGGCTTGTGCGCCGGTGGATTTCTGAGGGAAGGTCAATGCTTTCACACGGTCAGCATCCGGTGGCATCTTTCAACAAACCCAAGATAGTGAACCGAGGTGATTCCAGGAGAAAAGCAATCAACGGCCATTTCATGGGGAATTGCGCTCTCTCTGTGTTAACCAGGAAGTAATGACCGGCATGGCTTTTGAAAAAATCATTCGCGTGCGCGGAGCGCGGCAAAATAACCTTCAAGGGTTTGATCTCGATCTGCCCCTCGGGCAGTTGATTGTCGTCACGGGGCCGAGTGGCAGCGGGAAATCGAGTTTTGCTTTTGATACGCTCTATGCCGAGGGCCAGCGGCGCTACGTGGAGACGTTCAGTCCCTACACCCGTCAGTTTCTGGAGCGCATGGACAAGCCCAAGGCGGATCTGATCGAGGGAATTCCCCCGGCCATCGCCATCGAACAGGCGAATTCCATCCGCTCGACCCGATCAAGTGTCGGCACGATCACCGAGATCAATGACTACCTAAAATTGTTCTTTCAGCGGGCGGCGGGAGCGTCTTGTCCGTCCTGTTCCCGCGCGATTCGTACGGAATCTGCGGCTTCTCTGGTCGGGCATATCCTGGACGAAATGCCCGGTGTACAAGTCTTGATCACTTTTGGGGTTTCCGTGCCCGCCAAAACCAAAGCGTCCGACTTTTTTGATTTTTTGCGTCAACAGGGCTACCTGCGGGTGTGGCTGAATGATCAGGTGATCCGCATTGACGATCCTCCGAAACGCCTGCGTCTGCCTGCGGTCGTTCCCGTGATCCAGGATCGGATCGAGGTCTCAAAGGCCAATCGCTCGCGATTGAGCGAGGCCGTCGAGTCGGCCTTGCGCCTGGGATCGGGCAAGATCTCGGTCCTGGAAGTGGACGGCGGAGCCGAACATCCTTTCTCCAGCGGTTGGCATTGTCCGCATTGCGATATTGATATTCGTCCGCCGAGTCCGGGGCTTTTCACCTTTAACAATCCGCTCGGGGCCTGTCCGGAATGCCGGGGATTCGGGCGGATCGTGGGTATCGATTGGGGCCGCGTTCTGCCCGATCGCTCGCTGTCGCTGGCCGCAGGAGTGGTGCGACCGTTTCAAAGTGGACAGTCCCGCGACTGCCAGCGGGATCTCTTGCGGGCGGCTGCCATTCGCGAGGTGGATGTTCACACCGCGTTCGAAGATTTGCCAAAAAAGGATCAGAAATGGGTTCTGCAGGGGGACCCCGGTGCCGATGAGCATTCCTCGGACGGGTTGTGGTACGGCGTGGAGGGTTTCTTCCGATGGTTGGCGGCCAAGACCTATAAGATGCACATTCGGGTGTTGCTCAGCCGTTACCGGAATTATCAACCCTGCCCGTCCTGCCGGGGGGGACGCTTTCAGCCCGAGACTCTCAACTATCGCCTGGCTCCTTTGCACAAGACCCTGCCGGAAATCGCGGCCACGCCGGTGCGTGATCTGGTGGCGGAAATGGAGTCGACAACCCTTCCAGAGGGCGATCCCGGAGCGGTGCTTTTGCGGGATCAGATTCTTTCCCGGCTGCGATTTTTAAATCTGGTTGGTCTCGGATATCTGACGTTGGACCGCCCCACCAGATCTCTCTCGGGGGGAGAGATTGAACGGGTGAATCTCACGACCTGTCTCGGGGCCTCACTCGTGAATACGCTTTTCGTCATGGATGAGCCGAGTGTCGGGTTGCATCCGCGGGACACCCACCAACTGGTGGAGGTGCTGCACGCCCTGCGTGACAAGGGGAACACGATCATCGTGGTGGAGCATGAGGAGGCGATCATTCGAGCTGCCGATCACGTGGTCGACATCGGTCCCGGCCGGGGTACCACCGGTGGGAAATTGATATTCAATGGCCCGCTGAAGGAGCTGCTCAAGGCGCCGAAGCCGGGCTCCCCCTTGGAAGGAATGGGTTCTCTCACGGCCGACTATTTGACCGGAGCAAAAAGCATCCCGATTCCTGCCAAGCGTCGCCTTCCCGAGGAATTCATTGAAATGCGGGGGATCCGCCATCACAACCTCCAAAATGTTGACGTGGACATTCCGATCGGGGTGTTTTGCGTGGTCACCGGTGTATCCGGGTCGGGGAAGAGTTCGTTGGTGTATGATGTATTGTATCGCAACCTCGCGGGGGTATCGCCCGACGAGCACGAATCTCCCGGTGTGTGTGACTCCATCACTGGCGACGAAGGGATCAGTGAGATCATCATGGTGGATCAGTCTCCGCTGGCGAGGAGCCCCCGCTCGACTCCGGCCGTGTACCTT
>CALBXK010000391.1 GCA_937890535.1 uncultured Spartobacteria bacterium | reverse complement strand
TGCGGGGGACAGATCATCGAACGCGATGCCCTCTTTGAGATCGAGACTCCGCGTCCAACCGAAACCTGGTTCCCGCTTCCTCACCGTCATTTGGTCGAGGAGGTCGAAAGCCAACTCATCGAGACAGGGTTCGACCTGCTCAGGTCCACCCACGCCGTCAGCCATGACGGCAACCGCTACTTCGGTGTTCTCGAAGTGTCCCCGCAAGGGAACAATGTCTCCAACGGACACGGCTGGGTGGTGGGCCTGCGAAACTCGCACGACAAACGCTTTCCTGCTGGCCTCGTGGCTGGCACAAGGGTCTTTGTTTGCGATAACCTGTCGTTTTCTGGGCTGATCCAGATCCGGCGCAAACACACACGCTTTGCCGTCCGGGATCTCCGGCAACTGACCGCCAGGGCGGTTGGACAACTCGGAGAACGGCTGGTCGGTATGGAAACCCGCATCACCGCCTACCACAACCTACAACTCACCAGCAGTCAGGCTCACGATCTTGTCGTCCGAGCCACCGACTGTCGCGCCATCACCACGAGCCAGATCCCGGAGGTGCTCGCGCACTGGCGCAAACCGGGGCATGAGGAGTTCCGTCCCAGAAATGGGTGGTCACTCTGGAACGCCTGCACCGAGGTGTTCAAGTCCGTTAATCCACACACGGCCATCGCCCGCTGCGAGGCCCTTCACGGGCTCTTCGATGGCGTTTCCGGGGTGAGGATTGCGTCATGAGTGCCAAACCAACACCAATCGAGCGGGAGCACTACGGCAAGCTCGTAGGGCGGAACATCCTCGCCATCCACTGGCAGGACTTTGAGGGCCAATCGCTGCCGATCCTCATCCTGAGCGGGAAGGACACAAAGGGGAGTCCTGTTACTGCAGCCGTCATGTGCGACCCCGAGGGCAATGGCCCAGGCCACCTGGAGCACTCGCTGTGAGCGCTGACTACCCGCGTATACGTTCGATCCACCTGAACAGGTGGGAGCGCCCGCTCCGCGCGACGGTCTGCACGAAATACGGCATGGTCAAGGTTGTGTGGAAGGACGTGGCGGGCGACCGGTGCTGGTTCTCCAGCGGCACCGGAGATGCCGAGCGGGAGGCCGTTCCCGCCATTGAGCACATCGAACAGATGTGCCAGACCATGCACTGAACCGTGCGTGCTCGGAGAAACCCATCCGCCTGCCGGGGTGGTTTCTTTTAGGTGTCAGATACCAACCGGTTAAAGCAGAAAATCGTCAACGAGCAGCTCGGAAAATCACGACCTCATTTTTAAGTTCTGCTGCCACGATCCCGGCCTTGATCTTGCCGGTGAGAATACCTTCCGCGAGGGGCTTGGAGATCCTTCGTTCGATTGTTCGTTCGAGTTCCCGCGCCCCGTATTCCGGGTTGAATCCTTCCTCCACGATTAGATCGATAACCTCGGGAGACAGGGAAAGGACGATTTGACGTTCAGCGAGGCGGGCATTCAGGGCAGCCAGGCATTTCCCGACGATCTCGCGGATATGGACAGGATGGAGTGGGTGGAAGGAAACGATGGCGGAGAGGCGGTTGACCAGCTCTGGTCGCAGGTGGCTCTTGATGGCGGCGCGGATGTGTTCGTCCCTTCCAGCCTGAATATCGCCTGGTCCTGCTGGTTTCGCCCCGAAGCCCATTTCTTTTTTTGCCGCGACCTGCCTCGCCCCGAGGTTACTGGTCAGGATGATCAGCGTTTCGCGAAAGCTGCATTTCCGGCCTTTTGAATCGGTGAGGGTACCCTCGTCGAAGATTTGGAGGAAAAGGTCGAGCACACGAGGGTGCGCCTTTTCGATCTCGTCGAAGAGAACCACGCTGTAGGGGGTCGTGCGGACTTTGCCGGTGAGTTGGCCTTCTTCGTCGTAGCCCTTGTAGCCGGGAGGGGCGCCGATCAATTTGCTTACGCTGTGTTCCTCCATGAACTCTGACATGTCGAAACGGATGAGGGCGGATTCACTGTGGAAGAGGAATTCGGCCAGGGTTTTTGCCAATTCGGTCTTTCCGGTTCCAGTGGGTCCGACAAAGAGAAACGAGCCGACAGGGCGGTTTGGATTGCCCAGCCCAGTTCGGGCCAGGCGAACAGCTTCGGAGACTGTCTTGATGGCGTCTTCCTGCCCCATGACTCGCCTGGCAAGTGCCTTTTCCATGGTGCGGAGTCGGGTGCCCTCGTCCTCAGTTAATGTCCCAACAGGGATCTTGCAACGGCTGGCGACAGCATGGGCGATTTGTTCGCGGTCAACGGTTGCGTGTCCGGCCTGCCCTGAAAAGGTCAAAAACCGGGCCTGGGCGCAGGCGGTGTCGAGGAGATCAATTGCCTTATCGGGCAACCGGAAGTCGGGAAGATAACGGACCGACCACTCGACGGCGGCAGAAACCGCGTCGTCCGTAATTTTTATCCCATGGTGATCTTCCATGCGGGAACGAAGTCCGTGAAGGATTTCGAGAGTTTCCTCCGGGGTGGGTTCCTCGACAACCACCTTCTGAAACCGGCGTTCGAGGGCAGCATCTTTTTCAATGTGGAGCCGGTATTCCGCAATGGTCGTCGCCCCAATTACTCGGATATCGCCACGGGCGAGGGCGGGTTTCAGAATATTGGCCGCATCCATGGACCCTCCGGCCTTCCCTGCTCCCATCATCGTGTGGATCTCGTCGAGAAAGAGGACGATGTTGGGATCGACTGAAGCCTCCTTGATGACAGCCTGTAAACGTTCCTCGAATTCCCCGCGATATTTTGTTGCGGCCACGAGGAGGGACATCGAGAGTTCGATGATCCGGGCGGATTTAAGTTCATCCGGGACCTTTCCTTGGACGATGCGCTGGGACAGACCCTCGACAATACCGGTTTTCCCGACCCCCGGCTCGCCCACCAGAATGACGTTGCTCTTCCGGCTTTGGAGGAGGGTCTGAGCGATGCGCAGCATCTCTGGCTTACGTCCAATCACCGGAGTGAGTTTCCCGGATTTGGCGAGCTGGTTCAGATCCCGACCAAATTGCGCAAGGACGGATGGCTTCTTGGGGTTTTCCTTTCGGACTTCGCCTTCTTTCTCCGCAGGGTCTGCCGCAAACGCACAAGACGCAAAGGCTTCTGCCAGGGTCTTCTTGTCGGTCCCAAGTGTCGCCAGCGCTGCATCAAAAATTCGATCCGAGTTTTGCAAAATGCTGAAAAGCACATAGATGGGGCGAGGGGATCCACCTCCCGCTTCGGCCAAATGTTTCCCGTCCACAAACGCAGCCCGCAACTCGGGATGTCTGTGCAAGGGCCGCCGGGCGGGTTCGCGCGGATTCCCCATAAGCTTCCGCAAAGTGCGTCGAAGGGCGACGGGTTCGATTGATGCGGAGGCGAGCACCTCTCGGATTTTTTGGAAATCGTCGCGAATTTCTGACCCCTGACGCTGGATCTCAGGGTCCGCCTCGCGCAGAAACTTCTCCAAATTCAGATCGCAGCCCTTACAGCATCCGATCCAGAAATGATTGGGCGTAATGACGTCAAAGCCAGCCGCCGAGGCTTCAAGCTCGGCGAGCGACCAGGCGATGTTGAGGGACGGATTGATCATGCGAGTTCTCTGAATTGGACCGGATAGTGATTTTAGACCGAATTAGCAGAATGAACAAGATTTGCTGGTGGCAACTTGCCGGATTCGCGCCCCCCCCCTTATAGATTCCTCTTTCGGCAAGGCCGATGAAAATTTCAAATCAAATCATCTCTGAAACATCCCGGACAGAATTTCGGGAATACGGTCACGGGCAAATCTGAAAACCTGACGAGATTTTATTCACAACGCGCACCTAGTCCGCAGTCTTGGTCTGGTCCACTACACACTTAAATTCCAGTCAAGCATCCAGACTCTTACCTCCTTATTGACAGATTGAGAAAGCAAGAAACGTCCGTCGCTTGTTACCGCTAAAGTGCGAATGTCTTCTTTGTGCCCATCGATGATTCGTAACGGCTCTCCATTGTTAATATCGTAAATTCCAATGCGCCCATTATTGCCACCGGAAATAATGACACCAAGACTGGAATCCATAATTAGACAGGATTCAACCCCCGCTTTGCACTGGAAATCCGCAAAGCATTTCCCAGTTTTGATATCCCAGATCCGTAGGGTCCGATCTTTACTTAGAGTAACCAGTCTTTGACTTGATTGAATGAACTCAATAGATGTGACGGCATCGGTGTGACCAA
>CALBXK010000390.1 GCA_937890535.1 uncultured Spartobacteria bacterium | reverse complement strand
GACGACAAGAAAGACGCCGGAGAAATCGGCGCGGGCCATACCGTGACCGCGCTCTACGAAATCATTCCGGTCGGCCAAGTGGTCCTGGGTTCGCCCTCGGTCGACTCGCTCAAATACCAGCGCCCGGAGCAGGACTCTTCCGCGACCTCCGGCGAATTGCTCACGGTCAAGCTGCGCTACAAGGCGCCCGACGGTGACAAGAGCAAGCTCATCGAAGTTCCGCTCACGGCTGATGACATCCCAGCCTTCGATGTCGCCTCGGAAGACTTTCGCTTCGCCTCCGCCGTGGCTGCCTTCGGCATGAAGCTACGCGGCTCACCTGACGCTGGAAAAATCTCCTGGTCGGAAATCCAAGACATCGCCCGAGGTGCGCTCGGCAACGATCCCGGCAGCTACCGCGCCGAATTCCTCACGCTGATCGAGAAAGCCAAAGCCATCGAGGAAGCAGAGAGACGCTAAGACAGATTTTTCACCTAATAAAGTCGTCCGCTGCACGTTGACTCATTGAGCGGCGCGAAACCGGACGAGCTGCGACAAACTAAACTATGAAAAAACACCTCGCCTTGCTGTTCATTTGTCCGACCGTAGCCTTAGCTGGACCCGGGCTGACCATTTATAATCAGGGTTTCGCCGCCGTGCGCGACACCATCAAGTTCGGCCTCCAGCCGGGAACCAACGCCGTGGTCTATAACGGGGCCACTATGATGCTGGAACCTGACTCGGTCATTCTCCGGGACAGCGCCGGCAAGCCTCTGGATATTCTCGAACAAAATTACCGCAACGACCCGGTGACCTCCGGGTTGCTGCTTTCTTTGTTCGAGGGCAAAGAGGTTGATTTCTTGGTCAAGGAAACGGAGAAGCCAGACCGCATGGTGCGCGGCAAAGTGATCCGCTCCGGCTACGTGCCATCGCTTGGCTACGGGGCCTACCACGGCGGCATGCCATCCGGCGCCGGACAACCGATTGTGGAGGTCGACGGCCAAATCCGATTCAGCCTACCCGGCGAGCCGGTGTTTCCCTCTTTGGGCGACGATGCGATTTTAAAGCCGCGTCTGACTTGGCAGATCGGGTCCTTGAAGGAGGCAGAAATCGACGCGGAACTCGGCTACATCACCGGCGGCCTATCTTGGGAGGCCAGCTACAACATCGTCGCGCCGGAGAAAGGCAACGAGGTGGAGTTCATCGGATGGATCACGATGGAAAACAAATGCGGCCGCGACTTCGTCGATGCGCAAATCAAACTCCTCGCTGGCGACGTTAATCGCGTGGGTCCGCAATATGACACGCGTGAGTGGGCTCGCCCTCGAGTCATGGCCCTCCAGGCATCGATGGGTGGTCCGCCCGTCGAGCAAAAGGCCTTCGACGAGTATCATCTTTACACGCTGAAGAGACCGGCGACCTTGCGGAACAACGAGATAAAGCAGGTTGAGTTTGTGCGGGCTTCGGGCGTGCAGACACAGATCATTTACGTTTACGACGGTCTGAAGACGGACTTGGACCGTTACCGTGGACACGGCCAAGCCAACCTCAACGACAATGATGAGCTGGGCGTGCCGAGTTCCACGACGGTTAAGATTGTGCGTGAGTTCATGAATTCGGAGGCGAACAAACTGGGGATCCCGCTACCCCGCGGAAAAATCCGCTTTTACCGGGCGGACGGCTCGAACTTGGAGTTCACCGGGGAAAATCTGATCGGCCACACGCCGAAAGACGAGTTGGTGAAGGTTTATACGGGCGAAGCATTCGACCTGGTAGGGGAGCGCAAGCGCACGGATTTCAAGGTGGACCACGCCAACAACTGGGCGAGCGAGACCTTCGAGATAGTGCTGCGCAACAGGAAAAAGGAAGAGGTGAATATCCGCATCGTCGAGCACCTCTACCGGTCCGCGAACTGGGAGGTGAAGGGCAACGATGCGGATTTTATCAAGATCGACTCCAACGAGATCCAGTTCCGCGTGGACGTACCCGCGGAGAGCGAGCGCAAGGTCAACTACACCGTGGTCTACACATGGTAATGGAAGCGTTGCGCTACATATTTTCCGTGATTGCCTGCATGTCCTTCTTGTGGGCGACCCCAAATTCAGGGCGAGCAACCGAGCAAATAGGGATTCCCTCGTTCCATCGCGTCCTTGTCGTCAACGGCACGGCACGTCCGGTTGTGGCGGAGGTGCAGTCGGGCCTTATTACGGCAATCCTTGAGACGCAGCAGGCAGACGGGTGCTGGCGCGCCGTCGGCAAATTCCGGGCACCAACTCGAGCATGCACGAACCCAGAGATTTCGGAGGGCGAGGTTTGGCAGTTTATCATCCCGGATTTCGGGACTGGCGTTCCCGCAATAGTCCGCCTGGCTGTGGGGACATGTGACGAGACTATTTATTCCCAACCATTCGCTGCGCATCTCGATCCACTGATGGCAGATATCGATGTGAATTGTTGGCTGGCCCGAATCAGACCGGCCCATACGAATCAAGGCCCGATCATTGCGGCGGCGGAGAGCAAGCCGGAAAGCTGATCGGTTTATCCCTTTCGGAGGGCGAAATTTTGGCTAAGTTGGAGGCATGACTTCCATCAACTTGAAGACCGCGGTGCCGGGCCCGCGGAGTCGGGTGGTGTTTGCCGAGCGGGTCAAGCACGTGGCGCCGGGGCCTTTTCATACCACGCCGATTGTCGCGGAGCGGGCGGAGGGGGCGACGATCACCGATGTGGATGGCAATACATTTTTGGATTTTGCCTGCGGGATCGGGGTGGCGAATTTGGGGCATAGCGAACCGTCAGTCGTGGCGGCGGCCAAGGCGCAGGCCGACAAATTTTTCCACACGAGCATCAATGTGGTGGCCTACGAAGGTTATGTGGACGTGGCGAGGCGGCTCAATGAGCGGGCGCCGGGGGATTTTGCCAAGAAAACGTTTCTGGCCAACTCGGGGGCGGAGGCGGTGGAGAATGCGATCAAGTTTGCCCGGGCCTTTACGAAGCGTCAGGCGGTGATTTGCTTCGAGCATGCCTTCCATGGGCGCACCTATATGGCGATGG
>CALBXK010000389.1 GCA_937890535.1 uncultured Spartobacteria bacterium | reverse complement strand
CCTCACCGCGTCGAAATCGTTCTCCGAAATCGTGAAATTCACATAAATTGGATCGAGGGTCTGGATGTTGATGAGTTTCGTCTCGTTGGCCGTGACGAGGTTGCCGGCATTCACTTCATAAATGCCCACTTTGCCATCGATGGGCGTTTTGATCGTGCAGTAACCGAGATTGATTTGGGCCGTGGCCAGTTCCCCCTCGGCTGTCAGCACATCCCCCTCGGCGGCGAGTTCGTTCGTCTGTGCGGTCTGCAGGTCGGCCAGATCCGTGGTTTTCGTTCGGTAGAGTTCCTCCTGGCGTTTCAGCGTCACCTGCATGTCGGCCAGCTTCGCCTTTGACGAATCCAGATTGCCCTGTGCGGTCTGCAACGCGGCCTTGTAAGGTGCAGGGTCGATCTCCGCGATCAAGTCATCGGACTTGACCATTGCGCCCTGCGCCACGGCAAACTTCAGCAAGATACCGGGCATCTGCGCCTCAAGCGTGACGTCAGCGATCGTTTGGCAATTGCCAAACGTTTCGATGGTGCGCGGCACGTCCTCTGCCTTCGCCGTGGCAAAATTCACCGCGGAGGGGAGGGGCGCCGACGTTTCCTTTTTCCCGCAGGAAACAAAGGCAAGGACGCCGAAAATGACGATTGTCATGCGGTGCATTCCTCTGGAGTAGGTACTGGGCGGCGCTGTTTATGTCAATGTCGGGCCTCGTCGGATCGGTGGCGGGAGGACTTGGACGTCGCGGCTCAGGCTCTCAGGTCCCACCGGTGACGGTGTAACCTTGGGAACGCAGATCGGCGGTCAGATCCTTCTCCATCCGGGCCGCATCCTCATAGGGCATCGGGTTGAGATACTCGAAAAGTTCCGGCAACAATCGAATCCCGTACTTCTTCACCGCCCAGGCGGATTTGTGTCCCGCCTGGTGGTTGGCAAAGCGTTCTTCCACCGTCAGGCCGGTTAATCCCACATAGACGCATGGCATTTTTGAATCCCGTTTCGGGTTCACCTTCAGAACCGATGGGTGATTCGCCACCGCATCATCCAGTAAGACCACGTACACACAGTGATGAAAATCAGGTGCCTTCTTTCGGTTTTTGGATTTCAATTTTTTGCAGGATGATTGCAGCACAATGCTTTCAGGTCGCGCACTCTTGGCGATTTCGCCTTTGCCCGCCGTCAGCAACGGAGTTGCATCTTGGAGCAATTTTGCATAGTTTTTTTCCCGATTCACCCCTCCAAATGATGATAAAATCCATCTCCCTTCTCGCCATCTTTGTGACCGTCGGCTTCTTCAGCGGCTGTGCCACCCACCAAATGACGCAGAGCCAGAAGGAAGCTCTGGTGGAGCGTGTGCTTCCCGGGATGGCTGAGTCGCTTGTGGAGCAACAGCCTCGTCAGGAGGAAATGGAAACGATGTTGAAAGACTACCTGAAATCGAATCCCGAGATTTATGGCATCGCGTTTGCCCCTGCCCGGCCCCAGCGCGGTGCGAATCCGAAGCCCGCGCTCTATGTTTCTCGCCGTATGGGCGGCCTTGCGACGACTGAACTCATGCCGCCCAACTACGACTACTTCCGCATGGCGTGGTATAAGTTGCCGGTGAAGGAAATTCAGGCGCGGTGGACGTCCCCTTACTTCGATGAGGACGGGGGCAATATTTGGATGAAGACCTACTCGATTCCGATGTTCGGTGGGGGAAGTCCCGAAGGCCTCTACGGCGTGGTGACAAGTGACATTCGGGTGTCGGCCCCCCGGAATTAGGCCAGGGTTCCCGGGCGGGGCCTCGCGCTTGGATCGGCTGCGGGCGGGATCAGGTGTCATGCCGTGCGGGGATGGGAGAATTCGGGGATCGAGATTGAATGGGTGGGGTGGCTTCCGTAGCATCGAATCATGACAGGTTCCCCCCATACCTTTGCGTTCGAAAAATTTTCCCCGCAGTTCGTTTCGGATTGCGGCACCTGGAAGTCGGTCAACCAATCGGTTTTTTCCCTGTTTCGTGGCCATGCCCGCATGACTTTGCTCAGCCCCGGCGGGAAGGTGGACACCTATACACTCGGCCCCGGCGATATGTATTTTATCCCCAAGGCATTTCCCCACCACATCGAGAACCTCAACGACGACGAGGTGCGCTTCCTCATTTTCTTCGATCAGACCATGCCGGAAGACATTGGTTTCACCGGGGGACTGGCGGCGTTTCCGAGCCGGATCATAGCGCCAACTCTGGGCTGCACCAGGGAAACGCTTCCAAAGATTCCCGCCTACCCGTCCGATCTCCTCCTGGTCGGCAAGGTGAATCCCGTCGAGCCGTAAGCCTAAAAAGGAAAATAGAGGTTCACCACAGAGGAACCGTGGTTCCTTTCTGTTTTTTGGGTAAACCCCGAGGAAGGAGCGGCCCATGTTCTGTCGGGTGGGCAACGGACGAGGCCTCATCCTCGTTCCTTGGGAGTCGAGAGTGTTTCAACTCAAAACATCCGGGGTTGCAATCTTCCCTGAAGGGGGGTAGAGGTGCGGCAGTTTGATTCGCTCTGACTTCCAGAACGCTTCGTGCCGGGCGGGATTTCCTCGTGGGATCCGCTCTGATTTTCCGACCGTAACTTCGGTCATTTTGAGGGATCGAATTTCCGCTGCCGCGTGCGTTCCCCGTCCATTTTCCACAAAAAACATATGCATAGACCCGCTCCCATGGATACCGCCGAGGAACAACACCATTCGCCATCCGCCTCCGGCAAAAATGGCAGCCGCGAATGCCTGGCGAAGAACTTCGTTATTGATACCAATGTCCTCCTTCACGACCCGCACAGCCTCAATCGCTTTGAAAACAATCACGTTTTTATACCGGTGGAGGTACTCTCCGAATTGGATCGATTCAAAAACGAACAAACCGAGCGTGGCGCCAATGCCCGTTCGGTCCATCGGGAACTGACTCAGCTATTTGGTCGAAATACCCGGAGCGTCACCCGGGGAGTGAAAACGACCGGCGGAGGATCGGTGCGGATTCTTATTGGCGAAACTCTGGGAAAAACTGGCACTTCTGTGGCTGCTCGCCGGTTTCTAAAAATTTTTCCCGATCAGGAGCGAATGGACCACCGCATCATGGGGGCGTGTCTCGCTCTGCAGGAAGATGAGGACCGGCCGACGATTCTGGTGACCAAGGACCTGAACATGCAGCTCAAAGCCATGGCCGTCGGACTGACCTGCCAAGACTATCTGAATGACAAGGTCGAGGAGAAGGATGCTGAAGGATACGAGATTCGATCGCTCCCCGTGGAGGCCCATGAATTGCAGCGTTTTGGGAGTTCCCGCCGCATCGACCTTGCCCCGGCCCGCACCGGCCCGCTCGAAATCAATGAGTATGTCCTCCTCACCGTGGAACCGGGGAAGCTCCTTCCCGCACGTCATCTGGGAGAGGGTCACTTTGTCAGGCTCGAGATTCCTGCCGCGCTCACCATGCCCCGCGGGATCGATCTTCGTCCGGTTAATTTCGGGCAACAATGCTTTCTCGATGCCCTGCTCGATCCGGAGATTTCTCTCATTACCTGCTTCGGTCAGGCAGGCACCGGGAAGACTCTCCTGGCTGTGGCGGCGGGACTTTTTCTCACCGTGCAGAAGGAATTCAACGGGATGACCGTGAGCCGGCCGGTTGTGGCCATGGGCGATACCCTGGGGTTCCTTCCCGGGACCCTGAACGAGAAAATGCACCCCTGGCTGCAGTCGATCTACGACGCTTTTGATGTTTTGTTGCCGCTCAATCCCGTTCGCCCAAAGCCAAAAGATCGGAGCGAGAATAGAAAATCAACTCCCCCGAAGCTCGATCCCAGTTTCCATGCCCCCGCGACGAAACCCTACGAGCAGCTCATCGAGCGGGGCGTTTTGGAGATCGAAGCGCTCTGCTACATTCGGGGCCGGTCAATTCCGGATCGCTACTTCGTTCTCGACGAAGCGCAACAACTCACACCCCGAGAAGCGAAGACGGTGGTGACCCGTATGTCCAAAGGATCGAAGCTTGTCATGGTGGGCGACCCCGCTCAGATCGATAATCCCTATGTGGACAGCCGCTCCAATGGCCTTGTTTACACCCGCAATCGTCTTCGTGGGCAAAGCATCACCGCCCACATTGGCCTGACCAAGGGCGAACGCAGCGCCCTGGCCGAGATGGGGGCGCAGAGGATGTGAGGTGGAAAATCCGGGTTAAAATTTCCAGACGGTGCCTCGGTCGGCGTCAGAGAAAACCTGGGGGCTGAGCATGTAGGACATGGGAGGATTGGGCAACTTGGAGTCATCGAGAGTGGGGAGAGATTTTCCGACGGTGCTATCCCACGGCTGAGTCGTTGCGATCTGAACCGGAGTTCCGACGCGGACCAGGTTGAAGATCTTCTTGGCGGATTTAAGCGGTAGGCGCACGCACCCGTGCGTGCTCGGATAGGGTTTGATGAAGCCCCAATGCATTCCATAGGCCGATTTGAACTCCATCCAATACGCCATGGGATATCCGGCCCCGGGACTGCTGATGCGACGTTTCCTGGGTTGTTTCGAGGTGATGGCAAAATTGCCGCGAGGGGTGGGCGTGGAGGCCGTCCCCACCGCAACCGGAGTGGCGAGGAGGACGGTGTCGCCCTCAACGACGTAGAGACGTTGCGCGCTGGTGCTGAGCTTGACCTTGACCGCTCCGGGATTTTTCGGGGCCTTGACGGGCGGATCGAAAGTAAACGAATTGGTCGTGGAGGGTGCCAGGGTGGTGCAGGCACCCAAGCCGAGGGCGAGAACGGCGAGAGCCATTGCGGAAAAAATGCGGGACATCTGAGTTGTCATAAAAATTAGTTGGTCGAAGTTCGACGCAAGCGCGGAATAAGGCAAGCGAGATTGCTGGCTACGAAGGGCGGAAGGAGCACGACGTCAAAAATCCCTTAATATTATGGCATAAATTGGATCAATTTCCAAGCCTTCAGGATTGTTTCCTTTGCCGCGCGGCTTAATAAGACAGATATCCCCTTTTTTCCATGACCAACAAACTCCCCGGGCAGCAGGAATTTTCACGACGCTCCCTCCAGGACCCGGAAGGCTTTTGGAGCGAACAGGCAGGAGCCATTGACTGGCACGATCCATTTTCCAAGGTGTGTGATTTTTCCCAGCCTCCTTTTACGCGTTGGTTTCCCGGCGGACGCACGAATCTGTGCCATAACTCGGTGGATCGCCATCTGGAGCAACGGGCGGATCAACCGGCCATTTTTTTTATTTCTACGGAGACGGGCGAGCAGCGCACGCTGACTTTCCGCGATTTGCATCACGAGGTGCAACGCATGGCGGCGGTCTTCCTCAGCCTCGGGCTCGTGAAGGGAGATCGCGTCGTGCTGTATCTGCCGATGATTCCGGAGGCGGCGGTGGCCATGCTGGCCTGCGTGCGCCTCGGGCTGGTGCATTGTGTGGTCTTTGCGGGATTCTCCGCTGAGAGCCTGGCGAAACGCATCGAGGACGCCGGCGCACGCCTTGTGATCACTTGCGATGCCGGCATGCGCCACGGGAAACTCATCCCGTTGAAGCAAACCACCGATGACGCCGTAAAGCTCATTGGAGGCGAGGTCCGCACCCTGGTCATCCATCGTGGCGTAGATCCGTGCGCGCCCTTCAATTCCGCGCGGGATGTGAACTACGCGGAGATCGCCGACGCGCAGGTGCCGCGGGATATTCCCTGCGAATGGCTGGAATCCGGCGAGCCGAGTTTCATCCTCCACACCAGCGGCACGACGGCGCAGCCCAAGGGTGTGCTGCGTGACACCGGCGGCTATACCGTGGCTCTCGCGGCCTCGATGCAGCACATCTTCGACGGCCGGCCGGGCGAGACGTTTTTTTCCACCGCAGACATCGGCTGGGCGGTGGGGCATTCCTATGGAGTTTACGGCCCGCTCATTCATGGCATGACGACGGTGATTTACGAGGGGCTGCCGATTTGTCCCGATGCTGGCATCTGGTGGAAGATTGTGGAACAAACGCGCGCCACGGTGATGTTCAGTTCCCCCACGGGTATGCGCATTTTGAAAAAGCATGATGTGGAGATCGTTCACTCCCACGATCTAGGCAGCCTACGCCATCTGTTCATCGCCGGAGAGCCGCTGGATATGCCGACGGCGCAGTGGATTCAGCATGCTTTGCCGGGCGTCCTGGTGGTGGACCATTACTGGCAGACGGAAAGCGGCTGGCCCATCCTCGCGCAAACCCCCGGCCTCGGTGCGGTGCGCTCGCGGCCCGGTTCCCCCGGCCTTGCGGTCTATGGTTACGACGTATATATCGCGCACGAAAAGACGGGCGATCCCGTTCCCCGCGGCGTACGCGGCGTGCTCGCGATCCGCCTGCCTCTACCGCCTGGCTGCATGAGCACGATCTGGCAAAACGACGAGCTTTTTGCCCGCCATTATTTCACCCAATTTCCCGATCGACTGGTTTACTCAAGCTTCGACTACGCCATGCAGGATGAAGACGGCTTCTTCTTCATTCATGGCCGCACGGATGATGTCATCAACGTCGCAGGGCATCGGCTCGGCACCCGGGAAATTGAGGAGGCCCTCAACACGCATCCCGCGGTGGCGGAAGCAGCCGCCGTGGGAGCGACTGATGAACTTCGGGGACAAGTGGTAAATTGCTTCATCGTGCTACGGCAGTCAGACCAGTATGCGACTGACGCCGCTCGCGACGCGTTGATCAGGGAGGTTGAAAAGGGCGTCGTCACCGGGCTCGGGGTGGTGGCCCGCCCGGCCTTCATTGGGATTGTGAAGCAGCTTCCCAAGACGCGCTCAGGCAAAATTATGCGCCGGGCCATTCTCGCGGTCGTGGATAACTGTGATCCGGGAGATCTGAGCACGCTGGAGGACCCCCAGTCGCTGGATTCGATCAGGAACGTTTGTGCAACCCGCAACTAGGAGCAGGCAGACCGGGGGGGACAGAAGTAGCAGGCGGGTCCGTCCAGGCTTGCGCCGGTCGGATGAATGGTGAAGGGTTCCCGCATGAGTGTGAAGGATGTCTTGGAGATGGCAAACAAGCTTTCGCGGGAGGATCGAACCGTTCTCTTCACCAGCCTCGGGGAGCAGTTGGCCGGAGATTTCACAACGGATGAAATCGAGGACATCAAGCGTGCCGTCGCCGAGGCCGACGCGGAGTTCGAACGGGGTGAAGGGATTCCTGCCGACGAATTTTACAAAAAACTCGGATTGTGAGTTTCAGGTTGGAATTTGCCCCTCGGGTGAACTCGGATTGGTTACGCCTTCGCCGGGAGGTCCTTGATGCATCGGACAGCGAGACTGTAACTCTCGCCTACGAAGAGCGCATCCGCAACGCATGTGATTCGCTTGTGGACTTCCCCAACGGCTATCCTCCCTGGCGGTATTCTCCGTCCCTGAGGATGATGCCCGTGGCCAAGTATTGCGTCTTCTACCGTGTCGTCAGCGATACCGTTCGGGTTGT
>CALBXK010000388.1 GCA_937890535.1 uncultured Spartobacteria bacterium | reverse complement strand
CAGGATTGATCATTGCCGAGGCGACGATGGTCATGGAGGGGAATTCGGCGTTTTATGCGGAGCCGGGAATTTACTCGGCGGCGCAGGTTGCGGGTTGGAAAGCGGTGACCGACGCGGTGCACGGGGCCGGTGGACGAATCTTTCTGCAGATTTGGCACGGAGGACGGGCCTGTCATCCGCTCTTCAACCATGGCGCGCAACCGGTGGCACCGAGCGCGATCGCGATCACCAACGAGGAGGTGCACACGCCGGCGGGGAAGAAGCCGTATGTCATGCCGCGGGAGCTGCGTGATGATGAATTGCCGGGCATTGTCGCTGGTTTCAAGAAGGCGGCAGAGAATGCCAAAGCGGCGGGGTTTGACGGAGTTGAGGTACACGGGGCAAATGGGTATTTGCTTGATGAATTTTTGCGCGATGGGTCGAACCAGCGGACGGGGGCTTACGGCGGATCAATCGCAAACCGGGCGCGTTTGTTGCTCGAGGTGATCGAGGCGGTATCCGAGGTGTGGGGCGCGGATCGTGTCGGCCTGCGCGTGTCGCCCTTGAACAGTTTCAACAGCATGAGCGACAGCGATCCGATCGGATTGATATCGTGGCTGGGTGCGAAGCTGAACGCCTGCGGCCTGGCTTATTGGCATGTCATGCGGGCGGATTTTCTCGGGCAGCAAAGCGGCGACGTGATATCGGCCGCGCGGGCAGCCTATCACGGGGTGCTGGTCGGGAATATGGGCTACACACCGCAAGAAGCGGCGGAGGCTATTGCCGAGAAGAAGCTCGATGCGGTGGCCTTCGGCCAGCCGTTCTTGGCCAACCCGGATTTGCCGGCGCGGGTCAAAGCGGGCGCAGCGCTCAACACACCGGATGAAACGACGTTCTACTCACCGGGGGCTAAAGGCTATACAGATTATCCGGCGATGAAGGCAGGTTCTTCCTGTGACACCTGACGAACGGATGCGTGGAGCCCGCCGCGTTGGCGGGCCAGCCCGATAGAGCAGCGGTGCTGCTCAAGGGTGGATCGAGACCACGCGCGATGGTATGGCATCGCGAGAATGATCTCGGGCTAATCGAGATCTATACCCAAAACAGCGAGCAAGGACTGCCAACCAAGTCGCCGAACTATCCCGTGGCCCACCGCTGGTCACTTTTTCACTGCCGTCTGTCCCTATTTCCCTTCCGTCCTATGGATCGAGGTGGAAAATTATAGAGATTCGCTTACGAATAGACGTGAATCAAATATTCAAGGAGGCTGACGACTCTTAGTTTAATTTTTTACCATCATGAGAAATAACGCCATCGTCTTGGTTTTTTGTTTTTGGTTGGTTCTTGGATTTGGCCAGGCGCTTGGTGTGGAGGACCTGGAGAGAGGTTTTGATCATCTGGACAAGATGAAAACCACTTCTTCAACCAGCGCACCGGCCAATGAGCTTCTTTTAGATTCTACCGTAAAATCTTTCTTCGGAGATGCCTCGTCCACGCTGACGCGATGGCGGACCAACCACTTCACCCTTTATTTGTTCACCGTCAGTATTTTGACCGGTTTGGGTGTGGGATTTATGGCCGCCTTGCTGGCCCATTATGGGTGCGACCCACGGGCCACATGGAGGAATGTTCGAAACAAATCGACTTGGCTGGCCGCGGCGTGCGGTTTGGGGACTGCTGTTTTGTTGGTCGGAGTAATGCTACCCATCCCTCCCCAAGGCCGCTTCACTTACCTTGTTCTTTCCGCCGCGACGTGTGCCGCGAGTGCCGCGCTGGGATGTTTGCTTTGTTTTGTCGTCGTGCGCCGGATCCGTCAGGGCCGCGCGGACAAGGCCGGACTTCGTTTCAATCTTGAACGGATGAAGGGCTTTTAGCCGTGTTTCGGGAGAAATCACGCAGCAACTTTTAACCCAGGCATGCCGGGTCCACTGATCCGCCACAGCCTAAAAAAAAGCCAGTTCCAGCCCTTCGAGGGATGTTCAGATGTGGATGGCGTGACCGCGGGATTGTTCGGCCGCTTCGTGAATCGACTCGCTGAGTGTGGGATGAGCG
>CALBXK010000387.1 GCA_937890535.1 uncultured Spartobacteria bacterium | reverse complement strand
AGCTCGCCCGGGAAATGACGATGGCGCTGCGCCTGCACCTGTCCGGTGAAGAAGAGAAGCGGGTGGTGGAAAGTCACACCGTCAATCCGGAAGCCTATCAGCTTTATCTGCAAGGCCGCTATTGGTACAACAAAACGAGCGAGGAAGGGCTCAGAAATGGCATCGATTATTTTATGCAGGCCATCGCCAAAGACCCCGCCTACGCGCTGGCCTATTCCGGCCTGGCCGCGTGCCACAACGATCTCGCAGAGTTCGTTCACGTTCATCCGAGTGAGGGTTATCCGAGCGCACGGGAGGCGGCGCTAGAGTCGCTCAAACGGGACAATACAATTCCGGAAGCCCATGCTGTGCTCGGATGGATCAAAGCGACCTATGACTGGGATTGGTCGGGAGGCGAGCAGGCGTTTGAGCGGGCCATTGTGCTCAATCCGAACGATGCGAGCGCCCGTTTTCTGTATGGCGATATGCTGTGGCTCCAGGGGCGGACGGGAAGTAACGCGCAACTGAAACGAGCATTGGAGATTGATCCGATATCGGTTCGCGCGAATATGCAGCTGGGATTCGATTCCTATTTCGCCGGGCAGTATGAAGAGGCCATACGACAAACGCGAAAAGCCATTGAGTTGGATCCGCTTTTTGTTCCTGGACACGTTGTTCTCTGCCTGTCCCATCTTCAGCAATCGAGCTATCAGCAAGGCATCGACGCGGTCAAAAAGATGGTGACGGCATTCCCAAACAGCACGGACGCCCTGTCCGTGCTCGGATACGCCTATGCCGTGGCGAAGAGGGAAAAGGATGCGCGGAAGGTGCTCGTCGACCTAAGTGCCCTTGCGGACGAGAACAATCGTTATGTACCACCCGGGTCCGTGGCTGCGATTTATGCGGCCCTCGGAGAAAAGGACCAGGCATTCAAGTGGTTAAACAAGGCCTGCGAAGACCGTTCGATTCTCGGTGTGGGTCCGTTTGGATACCTCAAACTGCATCCCGCCTTCGACCCGCTGCGCGCGGACCCGCGCTTTGCCGAATTGCTCCGCCGCGTGAACCTTTAACCATAAGATTGTGATCGGAACCACTCTCACCAACTACGCGATCACCGCCAAGCTTAGCCGGAACGATGTAGTCAAAAGGGGAGCGCGCGCGTCTCGCGTATTCACCAAATGGTTGCTCGTGTTTGGAGGCCCGGAAGTGTTTGGCGATCGGTCGGAAGGGGCGCGGCAACCGGACGCTCCGGCCCCCTTTCTGACTGGCGGCAGTCAGCCAGCATATCCATACTGCACGCAATGCCCGGTGAAGTGACCCATCTGCTCAGCGCGATTGACGCCGGCGATTCCAAGGCCGCCGAGGAATTGTTGCCACTCGTCTATGAGGAACTGCGGCGGCTGGCTGCGCACAAGCTGGCCGACGAAAGGCCCGGGCAAACCCTGCAAGCCACCGCGCTCGTCCACGAGGCCTGGTTGCGCATTGCCGGTCGGGACGGAAACCGCTTCGCGGGGCGGCGACATTTTTTCAAGGCGGCCGCCACGGCGATGCAGCGGTTCCTGATCGACAACGCCCGGAAGAAACTGACGGCCAAACATGGCAAAGGCATGGCCGCCGAGACATTGCACGAATCCCGAATTGCCGTGGTGGTGCCGTCCGAACAATTGCTGGCGGTGCACGATGCCCTGGAGGGGCTCGAACGTGAAGCTCCCGCAGCCGCGGAAATCGTGCGACTGCGATACTTTGTCGGGATGTCCGTGCCGGAGATTGCCACCGCCCTGGAGTTGGCTCCCCGCACGGTGGACCGTCACTGGGCGTTTGCCCGCGCCTGGCTCAGGCGGGCGATTCGCGAACAAACTGCAGTAAATTAAATTTTCGATCAGGCTGGCGTGATTCGGCCGGGAATCTCGCCCTTATGGCTGACGGTAGAATCAACCACCGATCAAACTCATCAAGCCATGACGGAGCAGGAAATCTTCTTCCAAGCGATTGAAATCCAATCGGCCGACGAACGCGACGCCTATCTCCGCGGCGCCTGTGGCCATGACGTCGCCTTACGTTCCAAGCTGGACCAATTGCTGGCCGAGCATTTCGCGTCCGACAGCCTCCTCGCCGGACCGGCTGTCGAAGGGATCACCACCTTGGAAGAGACGCCGTTATCCGAAGCACCGGGGACGGTGATCGGCCGGTACAAGCTTTTGCAGAAAGTCGGTGAAGGCGGGATGGGCGTGGTCTACACGGCCGAACAGACCGAGCCGGTTACCCGCAA
>CALBXK010000386.1 GCA_937890535.1 uncultured Spartobacteria bacterium | reverse complement strand
CTCCATTCCCTCGTCGTCCGGCTCGGATTACCCCGTGCTCTCGCTGCCGCTCCCATCTTTCATCTGGTCGCATTGGCTGGTTTTCTCGCCTTTGGCCTTTTGGCAGGGCTCGGCCCCGCCTACTACGTCGGGCTGGCCGGAGTCGGTCTCGCCCTCGGGTATGAACACATCCTCGTCCGCCAGAATAACCTGGAGTCCATCAATAAAGCCTTCTTTCAAGTCAATGCCGCCGTGAGCGGTCTCTTCGTCCTCAGCATCCTTGCCGACCGCGTCCTCATCTCCTGAACTTCCTGCTCATGCAATTCGGTTCCGAAAATCTGCTTCCACCAACCAAATTTTCGAACAACTTTACGGGCTTTGTCCCGCCGCATAACAACGAGCTCGGAATCCCATCCGCTCGCTTGCTTCTCCCATTGGCCCGCCCGGACCCACGCCAACTCAATGCGTTGCCATCACCCGCACAGGGTAAGCCTTGAAGTGTTTGTCGGTCGTAAAGACAGGGCACTGCGATTGGAATGCCAAAGCGAGGATCATCCGGTCAAAGGGGTCCTCATGGTGCGCCGGCAAGAGTTCTGCGGCGTGACATATCTCCGGCATTAACGGCTCGAGATGAAGTTGATGGCGATGACAGACATCATGCACAAATTCCAAAACCTCCGCCTGGGCGCAGGGCAGTTTCAGTTTTCCCACGCGCAGCTTGCGAGCAATCTCCCACACCGAAACACACAGCACCGCCGGATACCGGGCGTTCATGAGTTCATTTCGCGCCGTTCGATCCGTCCATCGCCCGGCGGCCAAATCCAGGAAAGCGCAGGTATCGAGGAGATGCGAAATCATTCCTCGTTATTCCATTCAGAAGCCCAAATATCTTCCTCTTTATAGGCGATCTCCTTTTTCCAACCCGGATCGGGGTCAAGAGTTCGCTGCATCGGTTCTTTATGGGCAATGATACGAAACATTGGCCCTTTGACTCCGCGGCGAATGATGACTTCCTCACCGCTTTCCACTTTATGAAGAAGTTGAGATAAATTATTTTTCGCTTTGAGAATCGTCGTTTCCATCTCTTGGCAAAGTTAGCCAACTTTCACCAGAAGTCAAGACACGGCCGCAGCACCGACCAGGCTTTCAAAATGATCCACTGAAAACAGCGAAGAACCTATTTATGTCTGTTCCGTTCTGGCTGCTATTCTTGGTTTGGCTGGTCCGGTCTTTCAGGCCGTGAGGTTTTCAGATTCAAATTAGGGTGCGCCCTTCCTTGTCGCGGACTTGCCAGCTCGACTCGATCTGGCAAATTGCTATCCAACCACCGCCGCCATGAGCGGTATCTTCCCGCATCCTTGCCGATCGACTCTCCATCTCCAGATCGCCTCAATCGTCCTGCGCCCTCCTTGCGCCAAAGGATGTTCCGTTTGGCCCGCGTTGCACTGATCCTGCTGGCTCTGAGCGTGGTGCTGGCGGGGGGGGCCGGCTTTCTGGCCCTGCGGAAGCTTCCCTCTCTGGCCGAATGGGCCCTGGAGCGCACTCTGCCTGGAATCACTGCTGACATCGAGTCCGCCACGATCACTTTTCCCAACCAACTCCATATTCGCGCTCTCGTCCTCAAGTCCCGCCAGAACGGGGAGACTCTGCTGACACTCAACGGGGGAAGTTTGAGCTTTGATTTCAGCGGATTGCGGCAGCGCCAGATTCGTGAGATCCGGCTCGTCGAGCCGGTCCTCAGCATTTCGCCCCGATTCGGTGAGGCCTTGATCCCCGCCCCCACTCCAACCTCCCCACCCTCGACCACGCCGGGAACCCCCTGGAGCGTTGGACGCCTCGTCTGCGATTATGGCGAACTCAACATCTCAAAATTCGGATCCAAGGATCTTCTCCTTCAAAGCAAATTCGCCTGCGATTTTCAGGATTTTTCCCCCACCGATCCGACGGATACAGAGCATTCCGTCGTCCTTTGGAACTTCTCAGCCACCAAGGGCACCGCCCCCACTTTTCTCACCCTCGACGTCCTCCATGTCACCTTCTCGTTTGCAGACCTTCTCAATCGCCACACGATTACGAGTGGCTCTCTCGAAGGCGGATCGCTGCTTTTCGGCCACTCTCTGAGGGAACTCTTTGTCTCTTCAGATTCCGACCCGGCCTCTCCACCAAAAACGACGGCAAATACCAATCCGCCAGACTCCGAACCCTGGATGGTGGACACCCTCGATATTCAAAATGTGAACGTACGGATTGACGACGAACAACCCGATGTCACCGACATCACCTTCGCCCTCAACACCACTCTCAGAAAACTTCCTCTCACCCAAACTGCCTCAACTCTCGGTGCCGAAAACCAGATCGTCGAAATCGCCAACATCGACATCCTCTCTCCCTACGATCCGCTGACGAAGGTCTTCACCATCGATCGCATCTATCTCCATTTCACCCTCGCAGGCCTCCTCAATAATCAAATCGCCGACCTCACCATCAGTGGGCCGACCATCCACGTCGGACAGGATCTCTTTTGGTATATGGAAAATATTCAAAAGCGGCTCGGACTCAGCCCCACCGCCGATTCTGGCACGACGTCCGTGCCAGCCGCCTCCGCCGCTCCAGGGTGGACCGTCGACCGTCTCTTCATTCACAATGGTCAGCTCGTCGTCGGCAGCGGTGGACACAGACATTATGGCCTCCCCCTCGGGTTCTGGGCCAATGCTCAAGATATCGCCCTCGATAACCTCGCCAGCCTCAAGGCTCAGACGACGCTTGAGATTCCTCCTCAAAAATACGTCTTCGATTCCTACCAACTCGAATTCACCAGCGAAAAAGGCACCCTAAAATTTTCCTATCCCCCGGAGAAAAATGAGAAAAACCTCGTCGGCGACATCACGCTGGCCGACATCCGCTGGCGTCAATACCACGCCAGCGATGCTTACGTCTCCGTCACTTTCGATCAAAAGGGCATCAATGGGATCTTCGGTGGCAAACTCTACCGAGGCGAAGCCGGAGGAGGCTTTAGTTTTTTTTTCGATCCCACCTCGCCTTGGATCGGCTGGCTCTACGGCATCAAAATCGACCTCAAGCGCCTGACCAATATTGTCTCGCCGCAGAATTTTCAAATGACCGGTCCCCTCACCTTCAAGTTGCAAATCGACGCCGAGGGCAAATCCATTGACCGGATCGTCGGCGACATGGCGGTGCCCAAACCCGGAAAACTCACCATCACCAAACTCGATGCCCTCCTTGCCGACATCCCCCCGGCCTGGACCGCACTCAAACAGGACAGCACCCGCATCGCCCTCGAAGCCCTCCGCGACTTCGAATACCACTCCGGCGCCGGAGATTTCTGGTTCGTGCGCTCCCAAGGAATTTTTCAGTTAAAATTGCAAGGCGAGCAGGGATCGCGCAGTTTCGACGTGGTCCTACACTCAGACGACTCACCCGAAGGCCGATGGAAACAAATCCCCGCCACTCCCTGATCCCCCTCGCCGCCGTTGGCGCCGTCATCCTGCTCAGCAGCTGCGCCGGTCCGACCGTGAACCTCGCCACGTCCGAACCGATCAAAGTCGATATCGCGATGCGTCTCGACGTCTATCAATACGGTCAAAATGGCGACAAGCCCTCAGAATCTCCAACCGCGACAAGCCCGGACCCGAAGGTTCGCCGCGACAACCGGATGGCCGACGTCCAGGAGTTCAAGAACGCTCGCCTCGTCGGCGAAGGGAAGGAGGGGCTTCTCGTCCTCCAAGAGTCCACCACCGAGCAAACGCCCGATCGCCGTGAATATGTTCGCACCGCCGTTACCGAAGAAAATGCCGACCGCATGGTTCAGATGACGGCCGAGGCAAAAAAAGACAAAATCCCCCTCCCCAGCGTCCAACGTAAGAAAGCCGAACTCTGGCGCAACCGATCCTTCAAAGGAGAGTGGATCGAAATCCCGGGCGAAAATGGCGAGTGGAAATGGATCCCGAAGGAAGGGTAAGTGAAGTGGGATTGCGGATGTCGGAAGTGGGAAAACCCGCGCGATAGCGCGGAGAAACCAAAAATGGGAGGGCGAGGCTCCGTCCGAGCCCATATATTTCGGCTCGGGCGGAGCCTCGCCCTCCCGGTCAGGATCTCAGCTTGCAACTTTCGAGAGATGCGCCCCGCCGAGCGCGAAAGCGAAGCCTGCGGAGGACCTATTGGAGTTCGTCCTCGGGAAAGCGGGCTCGGGAGGAAAGGCCTTCGATGCGGCGGATCTTCTTTTGTACGGTGGCGTTGGGCTGGGCCGGCGACCATTCCAGGGGGTTGGGAAGAATGGCGGCAAGGGCGATCATCTGGCGGCGAGTGAGAGAGCCCAAATGTTTTCCAAAATGGGACTCAGCAGCTGCGCCCACCCCGTAGAGGCCCGGCCCGAATTCGATGTGATTCAGGTAGAGTTCCAGGATGCGTTGTTTGCTGAGAAGGATCTCCATCCAGAGGGTGTAGTAGGCTTCAAGGATTTTGCGCGGCCAGGAGCGACCCTGCCAAAGAAAGACCGAACGGGCACATTGCATCGTGATGGTCGAAGAACCGCGAGCCTCCTTTCCAGTCGTATTGGCGGTGACAATCGCTTTTCGGAGCGCGACGAAGTCGAAGCCATGATGGGCAAAGAATTTTTGATCCTCCGAGGCCCAGATGTAGTGAATGAGAGGCCGCGGAATCTCACTTAGCGGCACCCATCGGGTGGGCGTACGGGTGGAAGCCGTCCCGGATTCGAAAACGCGTTGGATCTGCATCGGGCTCCACGAGGGGTTCCATTTTCGGGTCAGCGCAACCTGCACCGGAGGGATCACGAGGGCCAATCCCATGAGGAGGAGGAAGCCCCGGAAGAGCCTCTGGAGGAAGGAACGTTTTGCAGCCATTTGCCAATAAAGAAGTTGAGCTCAGCCTAACCTCTCCCCGCCAGGGGCGGAAAGACTGATAAAAAGAATGCGAGTGAAATAGTTTTGCTCAAAGTCAGGAATTCAAAGCGCTGGAATCAGCCCGCAGGTGTGGAGGCGCTCACGGGATCGTCGTCTAGCGGGACAGCGGTCACGAAACATGACCAGAGCTCGTGACTTCCTTCGGGGCATTTTTCAAATACATCTTATTTACCGATGAACAAAGACCTAAACAATCCACCCCCAATGAACGAAAATCCAACTATCGTCTTCCCAGAACCAGAAAAGGTCATTCTTGAGAACCGTTCCCGGCCCGCACCGACCGAAGGGAAGGTTCTGATCCAGACTCATTGTACTCTCATCAGCACAGGAACGGAGTTGACCATGTTGAGCGGAAAGTATCCGCCCAATTCTTTTTGGGACAACTACACTCAATTTCCCGTAACGCCTGGTTACTGTAACATCGGGACCGTCATTGAGCTGGGGGCCGGCGTCGACCCAAAGTGGCTGGGACTGCGGGTGGGCTCGTATGGCGGTCACGCCAAATATGTCGTCGAACCCGCCGACCAATGCCGGGTGGTCCACCGCGACATTCCCGACGAACAGGCCGTCTTTTTCACCCTGGGTGAAATCGTCATGAACGGAGTGCGGCGTTCCAAAATCACCTGGGGCGAGTCTGCCGCGGTCTATGGCCTTGGACTGCTGGGGCAATTAACCATCCAAATGTGTCATCTCGCGGGTGCCCGCCCAATCTTCGGCGTTGACGTTACCACAAGTCGCCTCGAACGTCTCCCCAACGATCCGGCTGTGATCCGCGTTAACCCCACCGCCGAGCCGCCTCGAGACGTGGTGGAAAGAGTCACCCGGAACCGGATGGCCGACGTGGTTTTCGAAGTGACTGGAAACCCCAAGGTGATTCCCCAGGAATTCGAAGTCTTGCGAGACCAGGGACGATTGCTCATCCTGAGTAGCCCGACCGGAGAAACAACCTTTGATTTTCACGATCTCTGCTGCGCACCGAGCTACACAATCATCGGAAGCCACAACTTCTCTCACCCCAAACACGCCACCCCCGATAATCCCTGGACAAATCTGCGGGACGCGGAACTCTTCTTCGACCTTGTCGCAGACGGTGCCTTGAAAATTAAAAATCTCATCTCCCACCGGGCCAGCTACACGGAGGCCTGCGATCTTTACCTATCCCTGGTCGCTGATCGATCCCAGGCAATGGGAGTGATTCTTGACTGGCGGGGACAGGATGGGGGCTGAGCCGCCGCTAACTCGACGCACATGCAACGGATCGCCATCGTGGGTTTCAAATTCATGGGGAGTACACACGCCCAAATTTACCATAAACACCCCACGGCGGAACTGAGCGCCATCGTCGATCGAAATCCAGATCGAGCGACCTGCAACTTGGAAAAATTGGGCCTTCGGGTTCCCGTTTACCCATCTCTCGAAGCCTTGCTGAACGTCGAAGAAATTGACGTCGTTGATATTTGTGCTCCCACCGACGTTCATCTTGAATTCTGTTTGCAGGCCATCGCGGCCAGAAAGCACCTGTTTTGCGAAAAGCCGATTGCCTTGAATCTTATTGATGCGGAGAAGATCTGTCAGGCGGTGGCTGACGGTGGTATTTTTGCCCAAGTGGGACATTGCATTCGTTTTTGGCCGGAATACCAGGCCCTCACCAAGCTGATTCAATCTGGCAGCGCTGGAAAATTATTGGGTCTTGGGCTTCAGCGTCGCTCCGCACGCCCTCCCTTTGGAAATAAGAACTGGCTCAATGACCCGACACGCTCGGGCGGAGCCGCGTTGGACCTCCATATTCATGATACGGACTATATTTTTAGTCTCTTCGGGATGCCTCCGGCCGTGACCTCGGTGGGATTGAAGGACGAACGCGGATGGAGCGCCATTCAGACCATCTACCACTACGATCACATGGCGATTGCGGCCGAAGGGAGTTGGACCAGTCCTGAAAATTGGAATTTCCAAATGGCCTTTCATGCGGAATTTGAACGTGCGACCGTCGAGTTCGACTCACGGAGGGAACCCACCCTCACCATCACGCGCGAAGGAGAAATCACCAAGTCTCTCTCGTTCGATGTCCCAACGCTCGAATGTTCCCATTCTGGACTCGGAAACATTTCTGCCCTCGGCGGCTACCAGAACGAACTAGCGTATTTCATTGACTGCCTCGAAAAGGGCAAACGCCCACAAATCGCGACTCCCGAGCAAGCGCGAGATACCTTGCGCATCGTCTTATCGGAAATTGAGTCAGCCGAAATGGGATGTACGGTGAGTTTGAAATAGAAAAATACGGTGGAAAATCATCACCAAAAGAAAAAATCCATGGAAAGAAAAAGTGCAATTTCCGGGCCCGAAAATGAAATGGACCGGGAGATCAGGATCCGCGCTGACTGGATTGCGCCCGCTGGTGCAACGGACCGAAAGAACTACTACTTTCGAGCCCGAAAAACTTTTTTCGTGAAGACGGTTTCGGAAGACATGGAGCTCCTGATCGGTGCCGAAAGTTCCTACATTCTCTATCTCAACGGATTGGAAATTGGGCGAGGCCCGGCCAGGGGTACGCACACTATAAACTATTGCGACAGTTACCAGGTCGCATCCTCGATTCAGGTCGGTCGAAATGAAATCGGCGTTCTGTGCCACTGCATGAATATTGAGACCTTTATCGCAGCGCCCGCCGAACCGGCACTGGCGGTAGAAATTGCAGGCATTCTGAAGACCGACGCGACCTGGGAGGTCGCGCCTGGCCAGAAAGAATGGAGAAGCGATGTGATGCTCTATACGGTGCAAACGGGCTTCTCGGAGTGGAGGGATCTGAGAGAAGAGCCGCTCGGTTGGCAAGTTGGCAACGATTCTTCTCCATGGGAAAACGCCGTGTGCGTGAGCAGATCAAGCGGGATTTTGAAAAAGCGATTTCTCCCCAGATTGATTCCGCTTCTCCAGGAAACAGTCCATCGGCCGGTCGAGATTCCCGCGAAGGCAATCGTGCCAGCGCCGGACGATCTCGAGGACGTAAAAATCGCCCAATTGATGACGGATGAAGAACATCAAAGTCAGAACGAATGTTTGATGATCGATCTTTCGTCCCTCAATTCAACCGAGGGGGACGGCGTAACATTTTCTCCAACACCGGACGGGGGCGGCCTGGCCATCGTTTTTGATTTTGGACGGGAGGTGATCGGCCGCTTTGAACTTGAGATCAGTACATCCGATGGAACAATCGTTGACATCGGCCACGAAGAACAGCTGGCCCAAGGCCGACTTCAGGTGGCTCATGAAACCGCGAATGGAGAACGCTACGATTTTGCCGATCGATATATTCTCCGGGAGGGCCGCCAGTTGGTCGGAAACAGCCTCATGGAGAGAGGGTTTCGTATGGTCCAAATCGTATTGAGAAACCTGACGGGTCCAGCAACGATCCATCACGTCCGGGCGATTGACCGCAGATACCCTTTGGATCTGAAAGCCGCGTTCCATTGTAGCGATCCCCTTCTCGATCAAATCTGGGACGCGTGTGTGGAAACTCTATCCGTCTGTACCACGGATGTCTTTACCGACTGCCCATGGCGTGAAAGAGCGTTCTGGGTCAATGATCTTGTGGTGGAAAATCTCATTGCCCTGCAATTGTCGGGCGATCAGGCGCTTTCCGCTCGCGCCCTGCAAATGGCATTTTCTGAACCGGCAAGTAATGGATTGATCAATGGGGTTTGTCCCTGTCCCACTGAGGGCTAGAAGGAAGATTGGTTGGCTTTTCCTGCGACCAATC
>CALBXK010000385.1 GCA_937890535.1 uncultured Spartobacteria bacterium | reverse complement strand
GTGAATTGACTGATAATGAGAAAGATTGACGGACGACTGATTTTTTCGCCCAGTGACCTGATCGGTTACTTGGCATCGCCGTTTGCGTCTTGGATGGATCGGTATCATCTGGAACATCCGCGTGAGCTGACTCCGGACGCGGAATCCGAGGAGAAACGGTTGATTGCCGAGACAGGGGATCAACACGAACGCACAGTACTCGAGGAATTCGAAAAATCCGGAGCAGCGCTGGCGCTTGTCCCTCGGGAGGATGTCAGGCAGGCCCGGGCTGAGACGCTGATCGCGATTTCGGAGAAGGTGCCGATCATCTACCAAGCAGCCTTGGAATGTATGCCGTTTTCCGGGTTTGCCGATTTCCTCATGCTCGACAGCTCTGGCAACTATCAGGTGTGGGATACCAAACTCGCTCGATCCCCGAAACCTTACTACGCCATCCAGCTGTGTTGTTATTCGGAGATGCTGGCGACGGCTACCGGTAACCCGATGCCGGAGAAATTTGGCATCATTCTGGGAACTCAGGAACGTGTGGAATTTCGGGTGGAAGATTTTTTCCATATCTACAGCTGGATCAAAGCCGGGTTTCTGGCAATGCAGGAGGGATTCACCGGCGCGTGGACCGCTCGCCCCGAGCCTTTGCCAAGAGCGGATCACGGGCGCTGGACAACCCATGCGGAGGACTTCTTCGACAAGGCGGATCATCTCGTGCGGGTGGCTGACATTTCGGTGGGCCAGATTAAAAAACTCAAGGCAGCCGGCATATCGACGTTGAGCGAACTTGCTGCTGCCCCGCGAAAGCCGGTCCATCGGATGGTAGCTGGGACCATGTCCAAACTGATCGATCAGGCGAAACTGCAGAAAAAGACGAAAGCCAACCGCAGGAAAGACCCGAATTGTCCGCCCTGTTACGAAGTGTTGCCGCATGTCGGCAAAAACGGGGAGGGGCTCGGACTTGCCACGCTCCCAAAGAAAGACGCTGCAGATGTATTCTTCGACATGGAAGGTTTCCCCCTGGTCGCGGGCGGTCTGGAGTATCTGTTTGGCGCTTCTACGATCGGCAAGAAAGCCGGTGCCCTCATCTTTCACGATTGGTGGGCGCACGATCGGGAAGGGGAAAAGGCCGCTTTTGAAGGGTTCATCGAATGGGTGTTTGATCGATGGCAGAAGAACCCGAGAATGCACATCTACCATTACGCTGCCTATGAAGTCAGTGCGATCCGGAGGTTGAGCACCCGGCACGATACCCGTCAGGAGGAGGTTGATGCGTTGCTGCGCGGCCGTGTGTTTGTCGATCTTTACCAGGTGGTGCGTCGCGGCCTGCGAATCGGCGAGGAGAGCTATTCGATCAAGTTGGTTGAACATCTCTACCGTACGGGTCGAAAAACCGATGTGGCGACTGCTGTCGATTCGATCGTTCAGTATGCTCGATGGATCGCTGGCGGCGAACCCCGTGACTGGAAACATAGTTCTATCCTGAAAGGTATTCGCGACTACAACGAGGACGACTGCCGATCGACGGCGGAGTTGGTGCAGTGGTTGCGTGGTGTCGCAGAGGCAAAAGGGATCCCATCGATGAGCGGCCTAAGTCACACAGAAGGTGCCCTCAAGGAACTGCCTCCGGATGCTGCTGAGCGGATCAAGATCGCCGGTGAGCTCAGGGCCATGGGGGACGCCGTTTCAGTGGCGCTGGGGGATCTATTGGATTTCCATCGGCGCGAAGAAAAGCGGCTCTATGATTTTTGGTGTGGGTAAAGAATGGAAGAATTGGAAGGGGCTCTGCCCCTCTGCGAAGCATTCACCCCGCCCCACCCACCTCCTTGACGCCGTTGGGTAACGTTTCTTTTCGGGTTTCCCCTGGTGTCCGAAGAGCTAAACTGGGGGGGATGAAACAGAACGAGATATTTGGCATGGCTTTGGGATTGGCTGGCACACCTTGGACCGTGAATTCCGTGGATCTGGATACTGATTGCACACCGGGAAGGCTCAACATTCGGCTGAGCTACAAGCCTGGCAGTCGGTTCGTTCATCCCCTGAGCCAGCAATCCTGTCCGGTTTATGACACGCTGGAGCGCGCTTGGCGGCATTTGAATTTCTTTCAATATGAGTGTTATCTCCATGCCCCGGTGCCTCGCGTGGACGGGGGAGAGGAATTCGGCGTCAAGACCGTCCGGGTGCCCTGGGCTGAACCGGGTTCCGGGTTTACACTGTTGATGGAAGCAATGATGGTCCTCTTGGCCCAAAGTGGAATGAGTGTGGCCGAAGCGGCACGCACTCTGAGTGAGAACGATCATCGGCTCTGGCGGGTCCTGCATCGAAGGGTCGATGAGGCGCATGAGAAGATGGATTTAACCCAGGTGAAGCAACTCAGCGTCGATGAAACCAGTGTGCGCCGGGGGCACGAGTATGTGACCGTGGTTTGCGAACCCTCCACGCCCAAGCATGACCGTGGAACGCGGGTTCTCTTTGTCGCGGAGAACCGAGATTCGGACACTCTGCGCCAAACCAAAGAGTTCCTTGAGCGTCGCAGAGTCGACCCTCAATCGATAACTGAGATTTGCGCGGACATGAGTGCCGCCTACACGAAAGGGATCCGGGAGAACTTTCCGGACGCTCGATTGGTGTACGACTATTTCCACGTGGTGTCCCTGATCACCTCGGCAGTCGATCAGGTTCGAAGACGGGAGAGTCGGAGGTTTCCCGAATTGCTCAAGGGTACGCGCTATCTTTGGCTCAAGAACGAGGAGAATCTCACCGAGGAACAGGTCGAGAAGCGACGCCGGTTATGTGCCAGCAAACTTCAAACAGCAAAGAGCCATTGTCATCTCGCAGCCTTTCAGGATCTCTTAAAGGCCGATGAACCTCAGGAAGCGATCGAGGGACTTCACTGGTGGTACAACTGGGTAACCCATTCGCGCATCCCGGAAATGATCAAAGTGGCCCGGACCATCAAGAAGCATTGGGACGGATTGGTTGCCTATCTGAAGACACGCTTGAACAATGGTCCTGCGGAGGCGATAAACGGCATCATCCAAACCGCCAAACGTAAGGCCAGAGGATTCAGAACATTCGTATACTTTAAGACCGTCATTTATTTAATCGGCTCGAAGCTCAAGTTCGATCTGCCCTCTCCCATCCCAATTCACCCACAGCAAACGTCATAGAGGCATAATTTTTCGCAGCTGATCTTCAAACCAGACACAAAATAGCCAATGGCATGGCACAACTCCGTGAAGTGCCGCACCGTTCCATAATAAAAATGTAACACGTTGTTCACTTGCGGCCGCGTTGGTCGTTTGTCTTTTCGCCGTCACCGCTTCGACCGCACCGATGCGGGTGCTGTTTCTCGGTCTCAATGCGGGCCAAAAACCGATAAACCGTTTCGAACTCATGCAACCGGGCCTGGCTCCGCACGGCATCGAGCTGAGTGTGCTGACAAGGGGAAAGCCACCTTGAAGAAAGGCGTCAATGGCATCATCTTCAAGACCATCAATGAGTCAAACAGTTGGCAGGGCTCCATGCGCCTTAGAGGGTGTCTGAAAGTTCTCATAGCAGGCGCCGAGGTGACGAGGCTCCAAAGGCTCTGGAAAACGCCCGGTTTGGCAGTTGAAGAAGTGAGCCTTACGTCGACCCCTCCTTTTCAGACACGCTCTTACGGATATGGCCGGAGTTCCACTGAAGGGCCTTAAAATCAAACTGTCGCCTCGATCCTCGCGTCCGTTTTGGTTCTCCCTGCAACAAACTGGTTCTTGGGCGACGGATTTTACTCGCTTGGCTGTGGACGGCTGGGGTGCAATCTTGCCTTGGGCGCATGTCCAAGTCCATACCGGGCGAGAATCCTGATTCCAAGCTGAGTCGAGGGGCCTTTTTCTTGTGACAAAACCTCGGAACGGTTAACTTCGGGTCGAGCTGTTAAAAGGAAAAATCTTATCAGTTTTCGGCACGAGCAATAAGCCCATCCATTATGACGCGAATCCGTTTCTCTATCGCAGTGACTCTTGCGTATGTGACTCTCACCTCCGCGCTCCCTGGCGCGACCGCTGAATTCCCAGCCATTTTCAATTCGGAACGCGCCACGAACGGTCCGATGCCGGCGGCGGAGGTTGTCGCCAAAACCAAGTTGCCGCCCGGTTTCCATTTGTCTGTCTTCGCCGCAGAACCGGATGTCCGGCAACCGATCGCGATGACGACCGATGCCTCTGGTCGATTGTGGGTTGCGGAAAACTACACTTACTCGGAGGCGCAAGTCGGATTTCACAAGGAAATGCGCGATCGCATCCTTGTCTTCGAGGATTTGGACAATGACGGACACTTTGACAAACGCACGGTCTTCTGGGATGGCGCGGAGCGATTGACGAGTGTCGAGGTTGGACTTGGCGGCGTCTGGGCTTTGGCACTGCCCAATTTGGTTTTTATTCCCGATGCCAATGGGGATGCGATTCCAGACGGACCACCGCAAATTATTCTGGATGGTTTCGAATACGTGAGGGGACGGCATACGGTTGCGAACGGCTTGCGCTGGGGACCGGACGGCTGGTTGTACGGCCGGCACGGGATCCAAAGCACATCGCTTATCGGTCCGCCGGGGGTGTCCGATGAACAGCGCACAGCGATGAACGTCGGTATTTGGCGTTATCATCCGGGCCGCCGCGTCACGGAAGTTGTTGCCCAGGGAACGACCAATCCCTGGGGCATGGATTGGGATGCGCGCGGCGAACTTTTTTTCATCAACACCGTCATCGGCCATCTTTGGCATGTGATTCCCGGCGCGCACTACCGGCGGATGTATGGAGAGGATCCCACGCCGCGGATTTACGAAAGCATAGAACAGACCGCGGATCACGTTCACTGGGCTACGGGTGAAACGTGGACCGACGTGCGCAAAGGGGTGAGCGACGTCACAAGCGCCGCGGGTGGTGGA
>CALBXK010000384.1 GCA_937890535.1 uncultured Spartobacteria bacterium | reverse complement strand
CTGGTCAATCAGATCTTTCTCACAAAACCCAACGCCGATTTGATCATCGCCCAAATCACCCCCCGTTCCACCTACCAACAGGATATTGTCGATTACAATACTTACATCGCAGAAACCTTGGTCCCGAAGTATCAGGGTTTGGGGATGCGTATTATTGAAGTGGACCAATACTCCAACCTCCTGACCGATCCGTCCGACAAGACCAGCATTGATACGATCCTCTTTACCGATTCGGCCCACCTCAGGCCAGACGGGTATGCCCGCCTGGCAGACACCTGGGCCAAAGCGATTAACGGGTTGCCACCTCGGCCCATTAAGCTCGTTGCCGAACCGGTGGCAGCGAGTTGTGAAATCGCAGCACCCGTCGGAAATGACGCGACCTTCGATCCGCCCGCCAGTTTGATCGAAGGTCTTATGATCAGTTTTACCGGTGGCGGCGAACCTAAGTTTTTTCCCGAGTGGGCAGGCTGGGAGCAAATGAATGACGGAATTATTGGTCCTGCGGCTGATGCCCCGGACCAGACGATGTTGCTCGATGACCTGATTGGCGACGAGACCCCTTGGGGCGTATGGATTCTGGATACCTCAAAAAACACTTTGGGATACGACATCACCTCACTTCAATCATTTTCCGGATTCACCGGACACCGAATCTGGCAAAATTTTGAGATTAAGTATGCCTTGGTTGGAGAAAAAATCACAGAGGGAGAAGAACTTCCCCATGTCCTCGGGACCTTCATTTACCAACCAGTGGCAACTGGTTACAATGCCGTCAAAGTGTCCGTTGAGAAAGGCAATCTGGGTACCCCAGTGGTTTCCGGTGTATCCGCCATCCAGATCAAATATTTGGACAATGGCTTCAATGGGAATCATCCGCCCATCCCGGGAGGAAATTTTACCGGTTATCGTGAGTTTTCGGTGGTTGGCAAACCAACCGTTCCCGACCCATCCTGACTTCCGCTGATTCTTTGGCAGCAAGGCAGGCATAAACGCTGGCCAGACCAATGCGAATCGGCGGGTGTGATGGCGCTTTGTCTTTAACCCTGACGATGAAATTCACTGCCAATGCGTGGTCTCCGCCAAAGTGATTTTCGGGCGGCGAATGGTCTCGCCCCCGCCCGAAGGCGGGCGCAGCGGTGAGCGCTCAGGGTTGAGCGACCGGGTCAGCAAAACCCAGGGGACCGAAGACGGCAAGGAGCGCTACGAAGAATTGAAAGAGTTTTTTGGCGTGCGCAACCAGGCGTCCCTCCAGAGCCGCCACGAGAACGGGGCCGACCTGCGGACCTTCCACAGGCTCGACCTTCCCGGCCTGATGGCAGCCCTTCGGGGGGATCCTTCGGCCGCTCGCTCCCGGCTCCGATAGCCCGCCGCACCGTCGGGAGCGAAGCACCCAAGAGGCTTGCCAGGTCTCTAACAACCACTATGAATCAACTTGCCATTCGCCGGTATTCTAACGGAAAAAAGTCTCCCCAAACCGCATCGCGGTTGACCCCCATTCACTCACCTAAATCGAATCCAAAATCATGCTCTTCCAGCCTAAGAAATTTTCCGCCAAATGTTCAACTTCGCTCGATCAAATCCCGAAGGACGGATTTCGGCTGACGTTTGACAGCTCAGAGTCGCCGAAGATTGAGAGTTTAACCCCCGCTGGCGGGTTTTACGCGAGGGCCCTCTTCAAGGAGATGAAGCGGTCGGACACCGTTCCCGAGGCGGGGACGGTGGTGGAGGATTGGCCCGATTTCGAACAGCGCGGTTTCATGCTGGATATCAGCCGCAACCGGGTGCCGACCATGGCCTGGCTCAAGGAACTGATCGATAGCCTTGCTCGCCTCCGATACAATGAATTTCAACTCTACTCGGAACACACGTTTGCCTACCGGGACCACAAAATCATCTGGCAGGACGCCTCGCCTTTTAAGGCTGCGGACATCCGCGAGATCGATGCCTACTGCCTGGACCGCCACATCGAGTTGGTGCCCAATCAAAACACGTTTGGGCACATGGAACGTTGGATAAAATTCGCCCCTTACTCCCATCTTGCGGAGTGTCCGAATGGATTTGAACATGCTCACACCGGAGTCATGCCACATGGGCTGACACTTTGCCCGTCGCCAGAAAGCGTCGCCTTTGTGGATTCCTTATTTGAAGAGCTTCTTCCGAATTTCTCTTCGGGCCGGGTCAACGTAGGGGGCGACGAGCCGATCGAACTCGGCCTGGGTCGCAGTAAGGATCGCGTCGCCGCCGAAGGAAGGCAGAAGGTCTATCTCGATTACCTCAACGAGATCTTTGCCTTGGCCAAAAAACATGGTCGACGGCCGATGGCTTGGGCTGACGTCATTTTGGAAGATCCCTCCGTCGTGTCCCAACTTTCCAAAGATATCACTCCCGTCATCTGGGGCTACGAGGCGGATTTTCCGTTTGCCGAGCAATGCCCGATTTTTCAAGAAGCTGGCTTCAGTGGAAACTTCTACGTCGCTCCTGGTGTCGGAACCTGGTTCTCCTTCGGCGGTCGCATGGATGTCGCCCGGTCGAACATTGCACTCGCGGCGCAGGAGGGAAAGCGGAACGGAGCGAATGGACTTCTCCTCACCGCCTGGGGTGATGAGGGTTATCACCAGCCTTGGCCCGCGCTCCTGCCGGGATTGGTGATGGGGGCGCAGGCGACCTGGGGAGGTGAACAGGTCGGCGACAATCTGCCCGTTCACATTGATACCAATTTCTATCAAGGCAGCGGTGCAAAACACGGTCAAGCGATTTGCGACCTGGGCGAAATTGATGGCATGCTTCCTCAGCCGAGACTCTTCGAGAGCTTT
>CALBXK010000383.1 GCA_937890535.1 uncultured Spartobacteria bacterium | reverse complement strand
TCCATGTAAAAGCCGTCAACCTGTTCGTTGCCATCCATGATGGGTGCCATGTCGGGTGTCATGTCTGCTAACCCACCCCATACGCGCATGAACTTTGCCCCACGGAGACAAGGCAAGAATTCCGCAAGGGCCTCCGCCTGGTGCTTAACGTAGTAGGCCGTTGTTTGGTTTGTATAATTGGGCCATGGGTCCATGTGGGCGCCTGTTGCGATTTCACCCTTTAGTGTTTGGTTCGCGTAGGCGTGGTATTGGCCAGATGAAACTACGTAGTCTAGGATGGGCTTAAGCGGTTGAGTTACCATGGCCTGGATGGTCAGGACACTGACGGGGAGTCGAATACCAAGCATTTCTGAAATGATACCGGCCGAATAGCCCCCGGCGGAGACGAGGACCTTCTTGGTTGCAATTGTTCCCCTGTCGGTCTCAACAGAAACGATCTTTCCGTTTTCAACATTGATATCGGTGACTTCCGTGTCCTGATGGATGTGGACCCCATGTTTCGAACAGCCTTTGGCGAAGCCCCAGACCACGGCATCGTGCCGGACTACGCCTCCTGGAGGGTGGTACATTGCGCCACGAATCGGGTAGGTGATGTCTTCCGATATGTTAAGGGCCGGGACCATGTCTTTACATTGCTTTGCATCAATGAGGTAGCTCTCTACACCTTGAAACTGCGCCGAGGAGACATTCATCCGCGCGGCGTTCATGGCGGCTTCACTATGCATTAGGTTCAGATTGCCGCAATTATTGAACATCAAATTATAGTCGAGCTCTTTTGTCAGGACGCTCCATAAGTCCAGGCCTTCTTTATAAAGGGGTACATTTTCCTGAGTGCGTTGATTCGCACGAACAATGGCAGTATTTCTTCCAGCCCCGCCAAATCCTATATAGTGTTTTTCGATTATTGCAACATCAGTAATACCGTGACGGGTTGCGAGAAAATAGGCGGTTGCGAGTCCATGGAGTCCACCGCCAACAATGACCACATCATAGGCCTTTTTAAGTGGAGGCCGTTTTCCCCATAATTTTTTATAATCGTAAAACATTTGCTTGAATATTATTGATAAAATACAATCGTCCGATTGTTACGTATGAAAACGCGATCCTCCAAATGATACGTAATCCCCTGCGCAAGTGCTTGGACTTCAGCATCTCTGCCGATGCGGACCATGTCAGTTGCGGTGTGTACGTGGGCCACTCGAGTGATGCATTGTTCGATAATGGGGCCGGCATCAAGATCCGAGGTAATGTAGTGGCAGGTAGCTCCTGTCATTTTCACGCCTCGATCGAAAGCTTGATGATAGGGCTTCGCACCAATAAATGAAGGGAGGAAGCTATGATGAATATTCATGACCTTGCCCCAGTATTTTCTACAGACTTTTTCTGGAAATACCTGCATATATCGCGCCAAAACAATTAAATCTGGACTGTACCGATCGAAGATTTCCTCCATCTGTTCAAATGCGACAGACTTGGTCTCCCTTGATACAGGAATGGGGATGAACGGGACCCCGTACCATTCCACCATTTCTCTCATTGTTTCATGATTTGAAATTACACAGGGGATCTCTACATCATAGTCGCCGCTTTTCCAGCGGCTTAAAAAATCAGCCAAGCAATGTCCTAATTTACTGACTAAAACAATGACTTTCTTTTTAATCCGATTGTCAGTGAGGCGGTATTCCATGTCAAACTCGTCAGCGATCGGTCTAAATTCTGCTTCGAATGCCTCGCTGCTGATTTCCAACGAGTTCGCTAAGAGCATTTGGCGCATAAAAAACCTCCCCGATGCCCGATCCGCAAAATGATTGGCTTCGGTGATCCAGGCATTGCGTTTTGCTAGAAAGGTGCCAACTCCAGCCACGATCCCAACGCGATCCGGGCATGATATATTAAGTGTATATGTTCCCTCGGCCATAGTAGTAACGATCAATAACTTTTGTTGCCTGGGATCCAATCAGTTCCCGCCAACGGGATTTTTGCCATGGCCGCAGCTTCAATTGTGAGTGCCACCAAATCCTCTGGTTCTAGATTATGTAAATGAGACTTCCCGCAGGCGCGGGCAATGGTTTGTGCCTCCAAGGTGAGCACCCTCAGGTAATTGGCTAGGCGTCGTCCTCCCAGTTCTGGATCTAAGCGCTCGGCAAGCTCTTCGTCTTGAGTGCTGATACCAGCCGGGTCCTTTCCCTCTTGGAAGTCATCAAAAAAGCCCGCTGAAGTTCCCAGCTTGTTATAGTCGTCTTCATATTCTGGGCTGTTGTCACCGATTGCGATTAAGGCCGCGGTTCCAATTGAAACAGCGTCGGCACCCATTGCCATTGCTTTGGCAACATCGGCTCCTGAGCGAATGCCGCCGGAGACGATCAGCTGCACTTTTCGATGCATGTCGGTTTCGATTAAAGCTTCTACTGCGAGTCGTATTGCGGGGAGGGTAGGGATGCCTACGTGTTCAATAAATACCTCCTGGGTTGCGCCAGTACCGCCTTGCATGCCATCTAAAACGATGACATCTGCTCCAGCTTTGACCGCTAACATCGTGTCATAATAAGTGCGTGTGGCTCCGATTTTGATATAAATCGGTTTTTCCCAATCAGTGATCTCTCTGAGCTCAAGAATCTTGATCGCAAGATCATCAGGGCCTGTCCAGTCGGGATGACGGCAGGCACTGCGCTGATCGATGTCCCTGGGCAGGGTTCGCATTTCGGCAACCCGGTCGCTTATTTTCTGTCCTAGCAACATGCCGCCCCCGCCCGGTTTGGCCCCTTGTCCCAGCACCACCTCTATGGCATCGGCCTTTCGCAGATCGTCCGGGTTCATGCCATAACGGCTCGGGAGCAACTGGTAGACCAAATGTTTTGATGACAATCGCTCCTCCGGAGTCATGCCTCCGTCTCCGGTGGTGGTCGATGTGCCCATTATGCTGGCACCGCGGCCCAATGATTCCTTCGCTTGAGCGGAAAGAGCGCCGAAGCTCATACCTGCAATGGTTATTGGAATATCAAGATGAAGGGGCTTCTTAGCAAAGCGATCGCCTAGTACCACAGCGGTGCTACAGGACTCTCGATAACCTTCCAAAGGATAACGAGACATGCTGGCGCCTAAAAAAACGAGGTCGTCGAAATGAGGCAATTTGCGCTTTGCACCCCATCCTCGTATGTCATATATCCCTTTTTCTGCCGCCCGCTGTATCTCGTGAATTACGTCCCGATCAAACGTGGCTGACTCTCGCATTCCAGGTTGTTTTTTCATTGGGATTAATACTGGCTGGCGTTATCGATGTTAAAGTTGTAGAGCTTTCGGGCAGAGCCGTAGCGCCTAAAATCTGAAGCTTTTGCGTCCAGTCTTGATGCTTCAATTAGTGTTTCAAGGTCATTGATATGCCCGTCACGCATCGGCTTTTCAATGCAGTCCGCACCCAAGCTGCGAACCTTTCCGCGGACATAAATGTGAGCCTCATATAAGGAATCGCCCAAAGCCTCACCTGCATCACCATTAACAACCAAACGACCTGCCTGTCCCATAAATGCACTCATGTGACCAATGGAGCCGTGCACGACAATATCGATTCCTTTCATGGAGATCCCACATCTAGCTGAGGCGTCACCTTCAATGACCAGTAATCCTCCACGGCCCGTCGCTCCGGCGGACTGACTCGCATTTCCCTTAACTCTAACGAGGCCTGTCATCATGTTTTCAGCGACACCTACCCCGACGTTTCCGTTGATTGTTACCTCAGCGAGTTGATTCATGCCGGCGCAGTAGTAGCCCGCATGGCCATCGATCTCGACAGAGACGGGAACCTTGAGTCCACATGCAATGGCGTGCTTCCCTTTCGGGTTGGTGATTTTCCAAGAATTTTTCGCGTCTTCATCGGTCAGGTTGTGTAACTGCAGATTGAGATCTCGGAGTGTCTCTTGATTCAGATCAAAGAGAGTGAGTTGTGGATATGATTCCATTATTGAATACTTCTAAATCGTTATGAATTTGTAGTCAGTTTTCCCAGATGTAGACTTCCCCAGGTTCTGGTTCCCATAGCTTTGCGTCGTCAATGCCGGGCAAATCAGCGAGCGAGCGATACTCGGATGCCATCGCAACATAGTTATCGGTTTCTGCTAATATTGCAGGTTTACAGGCGATGGGGTCTCTCAAAACCGCAAACCCATTTCGGGTGCCAATTGCCAGTGTGTAAAATCCATCGAGATCCTTGAGCACACCATTCAATGCTTCCGATAACGTGGAGCCTTCCCGCATTTTCCAATTCAAATACCCCGCCGCGACCTCAGAGTCATTCTCGGTTTGGATTTCTATACCTTCTCTCTTCAACTTTTGCCTTAAACGATTGTGATTACTGAATGAGCCATTGTGGACGAGACAGAGATCCATGCCTGTTGAAAATGGGTGAGAGCCCGATGTTGTGACTGCACTCTCCGTCGCCATGCGCGTGTGTCCAATGATATGAGTTCCCTTAAATTCAGAAATGTTGTAGCGTTGGACGAATTCTGTGGGGGTGCCCACTTCTTTCAAGATCTCGATGCTCTGTCCAGCACTTCGAATCACCAACATCGAAAAATGGCTTTGAATATAATGTCGGACTACGGCTTCTTTGGCCTTTATTTTGAAAACAGCATAATTTGCATTTGTCGAGAATGCGACATTCGCCGTAAAATGAGCTTTTAATTGATCAGCCAAATGATTCCAGTCGAACGAATCATCTTTACTTTGCAACGTCATCTTGACCGAATCCGTCTCGACTTCATCTCCATAGACGGCGATACCTGCGCTGTCTGGCCCTCGGTCGGTCATGGCAATCAGCATCGGAGAGAATAGCCGACCTAACTCGCTTTCTAGAGTTTCATTTTTTAGAAAAAGTCCCACGATTCCACACATAGCAATTAAAAGATTGAATGATTATGAAACATCAGTTGCATTAAATGCAACAATATTTTTATGTCTGAACGCAATAAAGCCACGATCGAGGAAAAAATTGGGCATAAAATCCGTTTGTTCCGTCAAAAAAAAGCAGTCACGCTTGACCAACTTGCTGAGGGTGTGAGACTTACAAAGGGTCAGTTATCCCGCATTGAAAATGGAAAAGTTTCTTCACCCGTTTCGACGTTAACTCGAATTGCCGGAGCTTTGGGCATTACCGTGGGTGAGCTATTTACGGAGGAGCGCACGATCGACAGGGCTCTGTTGGTCAAAAAAGCAGAACGAAAAAAGGTCGTCGGTCGCGCATCCAAAATGGGTCATACCTATCATTCTCTTGCCCCCAGTCTCTCTTTTCCAAAAGCGTTTGAGGCTTATGTCATGAAGATTGAATCTGATAGCATTGACCCCTCACAAAATATTTTTAGGCATCCCGGCCAGGAAATGCTCTATATGTTAAGCGGCAAGATGGTTTATAGGCACGGAGACAAAGCGTATGAATTGGACGAAGGAGACAGCCTTAATTTTGATGGTAATATCGAACATGGCCCAGTCTCTATCAGTGGCAGTAATGTTGAGTTTTTGTGTGTTATTGAGAATGCATCTCCTGCGTGAGAGGTGGATTTATTCGCTTGTACTTTATTTCGATGGCAAAGATTGTACAGATGTTACGCTGGGCGCATCTCGGAGGTTCGAAACTCCAATCTCAAAACACCTGTGGGAAGCTCGATCTTTTCCCACTATGGGCCCGGATGAGCGGTTTTTTTCGGGTTGATGAGTTTTGAGGGCGGTCGCGCCCGCGAAGATTTTCTTTGCCTCTTTCCCCGTGAAAGACGAGCATTTTCCTGATGATGAATTACCAAAAAGTCGGGGTGGCCTCGAACTTTTCGCCGACATTCGAGGCGGTTCTCGCGGAGGCGAATGCCTTTGCCACCCACTGCGGCGCTGTGCTTGAGATCATCCATGCCTCCGGGCATGATTCGGAGAGAGAGGAGCGATTTCGGGCCGTGCTTCCGAATTGTCCAGTGCGCTGGGGCGAGGGGCCGACGGCGGCGGACGCGATTCTCGCCACAGCAAAGAAATTTCATCATAGCCTTCTCATCGCGGGGGCGCTGAGAAGCGAAAAGCCAGAACATCCCTTCACCAATGGAGTGGCGAGGGAACTGCTGAGTCGTGCGCCTTGTGATCTTTTGTTGTTGCCGCATCCTCAGAAGGAACCCGAGCCCCTCCGTCATCTGGCATTTTCTTTCGACCCGGGAACGGAGTGTGCGGGGTTTCTGCGGGATGTGGTTCGAAAGTTCCGGCCCGAACGCATCACCCTGGCGGTGACCAAAACGCCTTTCGCGGCCGCCATCGCCGCTTCGCGCGGGGAACAACCTCGCGACTTGGAGGCTTGGCTGGAGGAATCGCTGGCCGGATTGCGCGACGAACCGGTCGAGATCGAAACGCGGGTCGTGACCTCGAACACCGGATACAATCTTTGTGATGTTATGCATAGCTTTGACGCCGATCTGCTCGTGGTCCGGGCGCGCACCGGGATTGGTGCCGCCCTCCTTCCCGTCCACATGAACTGGCTGCGCCAGATCATTCCCACCCGCTTGCTCTTGGTGAAGTGAGCCTTGGAACGTTGTCTGGGTGGTCGGCGGTGTTTGGATTCTCCAATTCGCGATTCGAGCTTCGCCTTCTTTCATCCGCCATCGAAAAGGCGTGTCCTGGATTGACAGAGCGCCCCAGAAGCGCTTTATCTGGCTGGCGTGAAAGTATCCCTCATGTTTCTCTGTGCGGCGGGAATGGTATTCTTGGCCTCCTGTTCGCAAACGACGCTCGAAAATCGGCGAGATATGCACTTTCCGCAAAAAGTCAACGGGCCTTATACCCGCATGGCAGATGACGGGATTCCCGACGTCGAGCCTGTCACGGATGGTGCTGTGGCTCCGGCGACGAAGAACTGACGGGAGCTTCCCAAAGGGCCCGTTTGAGAGGGGCCACTTGTTCTGTTCTGCTCAGGACGTTGATGGCGACGCCTGGGAGTGGGTCTATTGCATCATCTCGCCATCCTTTTCGGAATCCATCTCCTGGGGATTCTTCCCTTTTCGGGGAGGCGATTGGGCTCCGGGTTGGGGTGCCAGTTTCTTCAAGAGGGCTTCGATGGAAGGATCCGCTTTGATCATCGCGTCATGCATGGCCTTGCGGTATTCCTTTCCAGACGCCTCGCGGTCCTGCGGGGTCTTTGCGGCCTGCTTTTTCTCCAGAGCGGATTGAACCGCCGGGTCGGATTGGGCTTTTTCGCGGGCGGTCTGGAGGGCTTTCCGTTCCGTCTCATCAAGCGCGGCCAGGCCGTTCCTTTTGGAATCCGGACCGCCTGAACGCGCTCCGGCCCGGTTTTTCTTTTCGGAAGGCTCGCTCTTCTTCCCTCCGCGTCCCTTGGTTCGCTGGCCGCCTTTCATGGCGTGTTTTTTCTTCACGATCTCAGCCAGCCCCGGGTCGATCTGGCTCATTTTTTTCCGCATCGCATGGAAAAACTTGTCATTGGCGCCCTTGGCTTCTTCTTGCAGTTTCTGGATTGCGGGATCTTCGAGGGCCTTGGTGCGGGCGGCCTGGAAGCGTTGTCTGATTTCCGGGGACCAATCGGCGCCGGATTTCTTTTTTCCAGATTCGGCAGTGACGATTCCGGAACTGGCGAGGAGAGCCAGAGTGGCAAGCGCGGTGAGCAGAGTTTTCATACGTTGTGAAGGATGCAACCGCCTTGGGGCAGAAAAGTTGCAGGGAATCTCAGACCAATAAGGGCGCGGCGGCGCGGTGGAGGGATCGTCCCCGGACGAAGGTTTCAATGACCGCCTGGGATCCGCCGCGATAAACCAGGAGACTGATGATGTCGGCCGCGTCAAGATGGGCATGGGGATTGAGTTTTCGGCCGTAGGGGGTGAGGGCGGCGAGATCGAGGACGACGAGGTCCGCTTCCCGGCCAATGTCGAGGGAGCCGATAAGCGAGCCCTTTCCGAGTGCGTCAGCTCCGCCCTGGGTCGCGAGATGAAGGGCCTCGGCAGGGCTGGGGATGGAGAGGGTTTCGTCGGAATAGTGGCGGGCGGTTTGAGTGGTGATCACGGAGCGCATGACTTGCCAGAGGTTGAGTTCCGAACCTCCGGCCACATCCGAGCCGAGGCCGATGCGAACGCCGGCGTGGCGGAGGCGATCGAGCGGCAGGAGTCCGCGGGCGCGTTGGAAATCTGCGGTGGGGCAATGCGCGACGGCGGCTCCGGATGCGGCCAGGCTGTCGATTTCCTCAGCGGTGAGCCGAGCGCAAGGCGCCAGCAGCGTTTGCTTGCCCAGCAATCCGCAATCGGCGTAGAACCCGACAGACCCGGAGGGGTTGGGGTGGAGGGTGCGAACCGATTCCGCCTCGCCCGGAAATTCGGAGTGGTGGGTTTGAATGCGGGCGTTGTGTTGGTTGGCCAATCCCACGACCTGTCGAAAAAGGGGTTCCGTACAGGTGAGCAGCGATTGGGGGGAAAATACATACTCGAGGCGTCCGGCGTCGCGACCGTGCCACTTCCTGCAAAGGGCTTCGCTTTCTGCGCAGGAACGCTCGGCGGAGGCCTCCGGCGGCGGATCTTCCGGCCGGGCCCGATCCCGCATCAATTTCCCCATCGTGATCCGAAGGCCGCACTCTTCCGCCGCGGAAAATGCAGTCTCGGTGCTGGTGGCGAGGGTGGCGGCATGAACGACGGCACTGGTGGTCCCGTGGCGGATGAGATCTTCAAAAAAAGCGCGGGATTGCACTCGGGCGATGGGAACTCGAAATTGATTCTCGAGGATTGTTCCCTGTCTGGTCCCAGAGGGGCGGGTGACGGCAGGGTATTGGGGGAGGTGAGTGTGGAGATCGACGAGGCCGGGAATCACGACCGCTTCGGGGGAATGCCTCCAGCGGATGTCGCGGCCCTCATGATTCGCCTGCACGGCCTCAAAAGAGTCGTAGGCGGTGATGCAGCCCTCTTCAATCAGGAGGGCACCGTCACGGATCGCCCGCAGGGTTCCATATTCGGGGGCGTCGATGAGAAATCCACGGATGCCGATCGGGCGGGTGTCAGGCTTCATGAGAGGTTGTCTTGTTGAGAAGGTGGGGATGCCTTGAGAGGGAGAACGACGGTGAAGGAGGCCCCCTGCCCGGGAAGACTGGCGACCGAGACGTGGCCACCATGCGCCTGGACGATGTGTTTGACGATGGAGAGTCCAAGGCCGGTGCCTCCGGCCATGCGGGAGCGATCCTTCTGCACCCGGTAGAAGCGCTCAAAAATATGGGGTTGATCGGCGGCGGGGATGCCCGGGCCATTGTCCGTAAAAGTGATCGCGACGGTGTCATTGCGCCGGGAGGCGGCGATTCGGATGCGAGCTCCGTCGGCCGGACCGTGGCGAAGGGCATTTTCGAGGAGATTGGAAAAAACCTGTTCGATCCGGGCGGGATCGGCGGTGATCTGCCGGGCGTCTGGTGCCCAATGCGTCGTGATGGTGGCCTGGTGGGAGGTTATG
>CALBXK010000382.1 GCA_937890535.1 uncultured Spartobacteria bacterium | reverse complement strand
ACGTCCTGCCTCCCGAGTTGGAGAAATTCTGGCGCACGGACGACGGACTGACGGCGGTACAGCGGGCCGAGGCCTATGGGATCGATATGTCGCTGCTGGAGGATAATTTACGGAGAACTCCAGGGGAGCGAATGAAAGACAATGACCGTGCTCTCAATGAAGCCGATGCGCTTCGCCAAGCTTACCTTGTATACCCATGAAAGAACTCACTCGCATCACGCAACGACTTACTGAGTTTCGGGTTGAGTTTGTCATCGCTGGAGGATTGGGGACGCTGATACATGGCAGTGCCCTTCTGACGCGGGACGTTGATGTGGCTTGCCGGATGGATGGGGAAAATCTGGGCCGTCTTTTCGATGCCTTGAAGGAACTGCACCCGATTCATCGTATGACGCCTGGCAGGTTACCTTTTACCCGGGAACAGGCGGAGCAAGGCGGAATTAGGAACCTCTATCTGTCCATCGACTGGGGGCAGCTCGATTGCCTGGGAGAAATCAAGGGCCTTGGGGATTTTGCCACGTGTCAGGCCCAAAGCGAGGCTCTCGATCTCGATGGCGCGGAGGTGCGGGTGTTGAGTTTGGATGCGCTCATCACCGCGAAGCGGGCCATGGGGCGTCCCCGGGATCTGCACGCCGTATTGGAGCTGGAGGCGATCCGTGAAAAACGGCGGGGCGAAGATTCGCTGACCTAAAGGAAATGTCCCCGGGCTTGCCTTGATCGACCGCCCCGGCCAAAGTGCCGGATTTTCCATGTCCGAACTCGCTAAAGCCTACGAACCGCAGTCCGTCGAAGATAAATGGTATGCTTGGTGGCTGGAGCAGGGGTGTTTTCACGCCGACCCCGCCTCGCCCAAGCCTGCGTATTCCATCGTTATCCCGCCGCCGAATGTCACCGGAGTACTGACTTTGGGGCATGTGCTTAACAATACGATTCAGGACATTTTGGCCCGGCGGGCCCGCATGACCGGTCACGAAGTTCTGTGGTTGCCCGGCACGGATCACGCCGGCATCGCCACCCAGACAGTGGTGGAACGCCAGTTGCGTAAGGAGGAGAAAAGGAACCGCCACGATCTGGGGCGGGAGGAATTTCTCAAGCGGGTTTGGGAGTGGAAGGAGAAACACGGCGGAATCATCATCAACCAACTGAAAAAGCTGGGCTGTTCCTGCGACTGGGAGCGGGAACGCTTCACCATGGATGCGGCTTATGCCCGCAAGGTGCAGGAGACTTTTGTCGATCTCCATCAGAAGGGACTCATCTATCGGGGCAAGCGAATGGTGAATTGGTGTCCGGTGTCGCTCACCGCCCTGTCGGACGAGGAAGTGATCCCGAAAGCGCAAAAAGGCATTCTTTATCATTTTAAGGTCGAGGTGATCGAATCCCCCGGCACCTTTTTGGAAATTGCCACCACCCGACCGGAGACGATCATGGGCGATACGGCGGTGGCAGTGAACCCGAAGGATCCCCGTTACGCTGCCTTCATTGGCAAAACGGTGCGGCGCCCCCTGCCGTTGGAAGACCAGGCGGCGCTTCCCATCATTGGGGACGATGCCGTCGAGTTCGAGTTTGGCACTGGAGTCTTGAAGGTGACCCCCGCTCACGACAAGGCGGATCACGAGATCGGACAACGTCACGGTTTGCCGGTCATCGACATCATGAATCCCAACGGCACCCTCAACGCCCTGGCCGGAGAAGCCTTTGCCGGGATGGATCGCTTCGCCGCCCGCAAGGCCGTAATCGAAGCCCTGCGGGAAATGGAAATCTTGGGCGAGGAAAAACCCCACGAAAATAACGTGGGTTTCAGTGAGCGCGCCGATGTGCCAATCGAACCCCGCCTATCTGAGCAATGGTTTCTCAAATATCCAAAAACCGCTGAGGCTCGCGACGCGGTGCGCAACCATTTGGTCCGCTTCTTTCCTCAACGGTGGGAAAAAGTCTACGACCATTGGTTGGAAAACATCCAGGACTGGTGCATCTCGCGTCAGCTTTGGTGGGGCCACCGCATCCCGGTGTGGAATCGTGTAGCACAAGCTTCCAGCTTGTGCCAAATTGATTCGCCCGGCGAAGGTTGGGTCCAGGATCCCGATGTGCTCGACACCTGGTTCTCGTCCTGGCTTTGGGCGCATGACACTATGGATGAGGTCACCCGGGCGAAATTTTATCCGACCAGTGTTTTGGTGACCGGTCCGGATATCATCTTTTTTTGGGTGGCCCGCATGATCATGGCTGGTTTGGAATACACCGGCGAGGTGCCATTTCAGCATGTCTATTTTACCGGAATCATCCGCGACAATCAGGGGCGAAAAATGTCGAAATCGCTTGGGAATAGTCCGGACCCCCTCGCGATCATCGCCAAATTTGGTGCCGATGGCCTGCGCTTTGGTCTGATGCGGATTGCACCCCAGGGGCAGGACATCAAATTCGACGAGCAGCAAATCGTGGAAGGTCGAAACTTCTGCAATAAATTTTGGAATGCCTGTCGGTTCCGGCTTCTGCAAGGGCCGATTGATCCTGACGCCGACCCCTCACAGCATGAACTCTCCATCTTCTCGCGGGATTTGCTGGCCAAGCTCGACCTCACGCTTGCCCGCATTGACGC
>CALBXK010000381.1 GCA_937890535.1 uncultured Spartobacteria bacterium | reverse complement strand
CGACGTTGTCCATCGATGTGGACACCGCTAGTTACGCCAATGTCCGTCGCTTTCTCCAGAATGACCAACTTCCGCCGGCCGGCGCCATCCGCACCGAGGAACTCATCAACTATTTTTCCTATGATTACCCGCAGCCCGAAGGCGATGCGCCCTTCTCAGTGAATCTCGAAGTGAGCCGCGCCCCCTGGGATGCCAGCCGCGAGCTTGTCCGCATCGGTCTGCAAGGCCGCGAGATCCCCGCCTCAGAGCGTGGTCCCGCCAATCTTGTTTTCCTCGTCGATGTTTCCGGTTCGATGAACCAGCCTGACAAGCTGCCCCTGCTGAAACGCAGCCTGCAAGCCTTGGTGGAAAACCTCTCGCCCCAGGATCGCGTGGCGCTGGTTGTCTATGCCGGATCCTCGGGTCTTGTCCTCCCTTCCACTCCCGGCACCGAGAAGACTCGCATCCTTGCCGCCTTGGAAAACCTCCAGGCGGGAGGCTCGACCAATGGTGCCTCCGGGATTCAGCTTGCCTACGATACCGCCCGAAAAAATTTCCTCAAGGAAGGCGGCAACCGCGTCATCCTTTGCACTGACGGCGACTTTAATGTCGGCACCACCAACCAGAGCGAACTCGTCCGCCTCATCGAAGGCGAGCGCGCCTCCGGGGTCTTTCTCTCCGTCCTCGGTTTTGGCACCGGGAACCTCAAGGATTCCACCATGGAAAAATTGGCCGACAAAGGGAGCGGCAACTACGCTTATATCGATTCATTCACCGAGGGACGCAAGGTCCTCGTGGAACAAATGGGGGCCACCCTCTTCACCATCGCCAAGGACGTCAAAATTCAGGTCGAGTTCAATCCCGCCCGGGTGGCTGGATATCGGCTCATTGGCTACGAGAACCGTCTCCTCGCCAAGGAAGATTTCAACGACGATAAAAAAGACGCTGGTGAGATCGGTGCGGGCCACAGCGTGACCGCCCTCTACGAAATCATCCCCGCCGGCCAGCCCTTGCCGGATCAACCGTCCGTTGATCCGCTAAAATATCAGACGCCCCCTTCGGACAATCCGCGCTCCGCAATCCCAAATCCGCCTGCAACGGATGCGCAGCAACGGCCAGGCATTCAATCGCAAGAGCTTCTCACCGTCAAACTCCGCTACAAAGCGCCCGATGGCGACAAGAGCAAGCTTCTGGTTGTCCCGCTCGCCGCGCCCGAGATCCCGGCCTTCGCCCAGGCGACATCGGACTTTCAGTTCGCCACTGCCGTGGCGGCCTTTGGGATGAAGCTCAGGGGTTCGCCTACGGCGGGGGACATCGGCTGGTCCGATATTCAAAAAATTGTGCGAGCTAATCTCGGCGAGGATCCCGGCAGCTACCGGGCCGAGTTCCTCACCCTCATCGAGAAAGCCTCACGGCTCGCTCCCTCTGGGCACGCAGCGGAAGAATAGGAGGAGCCTCACGCAACACCAGCGCGATAGCGCATCCTGGGAAGGGCAACAAAATGTGGTGCCTGGGGAGGCAACCGAAGCGCCAGCGAAGCAAGGGTGGGAAGGAGGAGACAGACTTTTTTGATTGGCCATACGCATTCGCTCTACGGCCTGGAAGATCGTGGGCCCAATCCCCCCTTCGCACCCTACCCATCCTTTGCGTGAGGCATTTTCCGGATTTCTGAAAAGAATCTTGCGCCCCGGAGGCGTTCCCCTTCATTTTGGAGGGCTCATGGCACGATCTGACGGCAGGGAAGCGGATAATCTTCGCAAGGTGGAAATTGAACCCGGCGTGGCACCGAATGCCCAGGGATCGGTCTTGATCAGTTTTGGAAACACCCGGGTGATTTGTGCGGCGACGCTGGAGGACAAGGTTCCCCGTTGGATGAAGGAGCAGGGGGTGCCCGGCGGCTGGATCACGGCGGAGTACTCGATGCTTCCCTATTCGACTTTGTCCCGGAAACCTCGCGATGCGACGAAGGGTCGCGTCGATGGCCGGGGCACGGAGATCCAACGCCTGATCGGTCGTTCTTTGCGGGCGGCCGTGGATCTGAAGGCTCTCGGCCCGCGGACGCTTTGGGTCGATTGCGATGTCCTTCAGGCCGATGGAGGCACCCGCACCACTGCGATCACCGGGGCCTGCGTGGCCATTGGACTCGCCTGTCAGACTCTTCTCGATGCTGGCAAGATCAAGACCTCGCCGCTCAAACGCCAGATCGCCGCCGTCAGTGTCGGTATGGTGGGTGGCAAACCGCTTTTGGACTTGAACTACGAGGAGGATCGGGACGCCAGCGTGGATATGAATCTGGTCATGACCGATACCCTGGAGTTTGTGGAGCTTCAGGGCTCCGGCGAGGAATCTGTCTTTTCCGACGAGGATTTGGCCGCCATGCTGGCTCTGGGTCGCGGAGGAATTCGCCAACTGCTTGAAATTCAAAAACAAATACTAGGATCATGAAAAAAGCCTTAATCACCGGCATCACTGGACAGGATGGTTCTTATCTCGCGGATCTTCTGCTTGCCAAGGGATACGAAGTGCACGGGATCATTCGCCGCGCCAGCACCTTCAATACCGACCGGATCGACCATCTCTACCAGGATCCGCATGTCAATGGGGTGAAACTCTTCCTCCACTACGGGGATCTGGCCGACTCGGTGAGCTTGATGAAATTGATCTATAATCTGAAGCCCGATGAAATCTACCACCTCGGGGCGCAAAGCCATGTCCGGGTGAGCTTTGACATTCCGGAATACACGGCGGATGTCACAGGGTTGGGAACGATCCGAATCCTTGAAGCCATGCGCGAATCTGGAGTGAATGCCCGGTTTTACCAGGCGTCCAGCAGTGAAATGTTTGGCAAAGTGCAGGATGTTCCCCAAAAGGAAACCACCCCGTTCTGGCCCCGCAGCCCTTACGGGGCCGCCAAGGTGTACGCCTATTGGGTGACGGTGAATTATCGTGAGAGCTATGGGATGCACGCCACCAATGGCATTCTTTTCAATCACGAGAGCCCGCGGCGCGGGGAAACCTTTGTCACCCGCAAGATCAGTCGGGCCGTGGCCGCCATCAAGCAGGGGACGCAAAAGGATCTCTTTTTAGGGAATCTCGATGCCAAGCGCGATTGGGGATATGCCCCCGAGTATGTCGAGGCCATGTGGCTGATGATGCAACAAGACACCTCCGATGATTATGTGGTGGCCACCGGGGAGACCCATACCATCCGGGAGTTTCTCGAAGTTGCTTTTGGACATGTCGATTTGGATTGGAAGGAATTTGTCAAACATGACGCCCGCTACGAACGTCCGGCGGAGGTCGATCTTTTGGTCGGTGATGCCTCCAAGGCCAAGAAGCAGATCGGCTGGGAGGCGAAGGTGCGATTTGCCGAGTTGGTGCGGATTATGGTCGATGCGGATCTGGCCGCCCTCCAAAATCGCTCTTGACTGAGGAGGAGGTTCCCCTGAGACTCCTCGCCAATTCTTATCGTTCGATTACCTTTTCTTTTATCAGCATATGTCCATTAAATGTGAAATTACCGGAGCCAAGCCCAAGCGGGGCTCGACCATCCACCGCCGCGGGCTTGCCAAAAAGAAGGGCGGCATCGGGATGCACGTCACCGCCGTGACCGCTCGCTGGCACACTCCGAATCTCAAGCGCAAAAAGGTCTGGGTGCCCGAACTCAAGAAGTTCGTCACCGTCAAAGCCACGGTCCGGGCCTTTAAGACCATCTCCAAAAACGGAGCCTTCAAGACGCTTTCCAAAGCCGGTATCATCTAATTTTCCATCCCAACCCCCCAACCCCATCCCCCCATGGCATTCACCGTCGCTAGTAAGAAATCCGGAAAAACCTACCACCTTCACGCCCGTCCCCAGGAGCTCAAGGGTGGACAGACGGTGGTTCTGTATTATTTTGCCGGGGTCCCCGGACCTCTGGCTATCGATGCGCTGCCAGATGGCTATGTCGTTTCGGAAAACGAACGGACCGGCCTGCCGTTGCTCAAGAAGGCCAATAAGCTCTGAATCACTTCGCGGTTCGGACCGTTGGAAGAGAGACTGAGTTCGTCCCCGATAAGAGTCTGGCCGTTGCCGGCCAGGATCTCAGTTTGCGATCTGAGAGGGCTTCCGCTCAGGCGGTTTTCCCGGGAACTGGTTTTGACACTTTTTTCCCTTGGGTTATCGTAGCCTTGTGCCAGAAGTGAGCCGGTTTTACGGGAGTCGCATCGCCATGTGTTTTGACGATCATGGAGAGCCGCACTTCCACGCGGATTATGGCGAACCCAAGGCCAATGCTGCCGCCCTCGCTCCTGAGCTTTTTGGCAAGGTGCGTGTGGAATATGGGATGTTCGTTTGGCCGGGAGACGTTGATCTCAGTCCCGAGTTTCTCGGCGCGGATTGCGAATCCGGGCGCGTGATCACCTGGAAACAAGGAGCCTAACTCCCATGAGGGATCTCACCCGAATCTGGCTTTGTTTGCTCCTGGGCGTCGGGCAGGCCCTGGCCAGCGACTTCGATTGGGAGGTTCGGCGTTTCAGTGGACGTGATTATGTTTCCGTCGAGAAGATTACCGAATTTTATGATCTTCCCCGGGGGGTCAAACCTGAGAACAAGAGTCTCTCGCTGGTAAAAGGACGGCGTAGTCTCCTTTTCTCTCTGGGAAGCCGCGAGGTGGAGATCAATGGCGCGAAGTATGTTCTGTCCTTTCCGGTCATGGAGAAGGACGGGGTCTATTGGGTGTCCCGGATGGATTTGGGAAAGACCATCGAACCGGCCCTGCGGCCGGAACGTGTGCCCGGCATCAAGCCCTTCACCACCGTGATTTTGGATCCCGGGCACGGCGGACGGGACAAGGGAGCGGCCAGTCCCTACGAGCGGGAAAAGAATTTTGCCCTCGATGTCGCCCGCGGCGTGCGGAACGAGTTGCGAAAGGCCGGGGTCCACGTCGTCATGACGCGGAACTCCGATGAATTTATCGAGTTGCACGACCGGGCGGCTTTGACCAATGCCCGCTCGTCCGCCGTTTTCGTGAGCCTGCACTTTAATGCCTCGCCGAACCGCGAAGCCAACGGGCTGGAGATTTTTTCGGTGACGCCGCGTGGGTCGCCGTCCAGCGAATACGACGAACTGCTCGTGCGCGACATGGTGGAGGAATATGGCAATGCCAACGAGGTGCAGAGTTTCACCCTCGCCCATGCGATCCAACATGCCCTGCAGGGGGCGAAGCTCAATATGTTTGACCGGGGGGTGAAACGGGCCCGCTTTGCGGTGCTGCGGCTCACGAAGGTGCCGGCTGTTCTGGTCGAGGGCGGATTTCTTTCCCATCCAGAAGACGCCAAACGTGTGGCCAGCAAGGAATGGCGTCATACCTATGCCAGCGCTATCGCGACCGGAATTCTCGAGTTTCAGAAACTTGCTGCCCACAAGACCGCTCCGCGTCTCGCCGCCGATTATCGAAAATTCCCCTCCCTTCCGACGACGACCGTGGCCGCTCTGCCGCGTCCGACCCCGGTCGCTGGCGGACTCAATCTTCGCGAGTTGCCGGAATCGGGTTCGGATTGAGGCGCGGAAAATTCGATGAAGGTTGCCCTCCTGGGTTGGAGCCGCAATGATGGCTCATGCCCACGGAAAATTTTGTCGCCCGCCCGCTCCTGCCTGCTCGTCTCAAGACTCTTTGGGACGATCCTGAGGGACCGGGAAAAGACGAGCGATACGCCCGGCAGCTGGAAATGATAGCTGAATACGTCGACGTCTGGTCGGACGCCCTCCGCCTGCCCGACGAGATCGACCTGACCCGGAGCCTCTGCCGCGAGTTGGGTCGGCTCACCGACTGTGAAGATCTTGAAACCGTGCGGGCGCGCTGCCGTGGGGCGATGAAGGAGATGAAAACCGACTGGGAAACAACTGTGCGCGATGGCGACGCGGATTCGGTAGTCGAATATTACGACAGTAGCACCGCCTATGCCTACGAACTCATGTGGTGGCATACGCTGGAGGAGGATAACTCCCCGCTGGCCCATGTCTGCGCCCTGCATCTGGCTCTGAAGCACGGCTGTCGCGATGCGCTGGATTTCGGGGCCGGGGTCGGTTCTGCCGCGCTCCTCTTCCGGCACCATGGGATCGCCGTCACCCTGGCCGACATCAGTTCCACCCTCCTCGATTTCTTAAGGCGTCGGCTTGAGTCCCGCCAGGTACCTGCCCCCACCGTGGATTTAAAAACCGAGTCTCTTCCGGAGGCGGCTTATGATTTTGTCACCGCCATGGATGTATTTGAGCACATTGCCGAACCGGAAAAAACCGTGGAAACCCTCGCCGCCACCCTGCGGCCCGGTGGGATTCTCTTTGGTCGCTTCAGTGCCGAACTGGACTCGGATCGCCCTTCACACATCGCTCGCGATTTTGAACCCACC
>CALBXK010000380.1 GCA_937890535.1 uncultured Spartobacteria bacterium | reverse complement strand
CCTCCGCGTGCTGCCCGTTGCCATGGTTGGTACTCGTCGCGGGAGATGATGACTGCGCTGCCATCATTGTGGTGAGGGGCGGGAGGCCGTAACCCAGCTGTGGGGGGCGGTCACCAGAGGTGCCGAGAAGGATCGGCGTTTTGCCGTGCTTTACGGCCTGCCAATAATGGTCGGACAGGATCATATTGTTAAAAGCGTGCTCCCAAAGTAATTGCCCGCCGTCTTTTGCCTCATAGAAGTTGCGTTCGTTGGCTACGATAAAAAGACTGCAATGCGGGTCAACCATGACCATTTGCGACATTTCGGTATTGCATGGCAGACGAATGCTGAAAACCACCTGCTGGCCCGGATGGGACTGGATGATGTCGAAGAGGAAATTCGGCCTCTTGAGGTCGCGCACCTTTGGTGATGTCGAACGATAGAGCGGAAGCTCTGCGGCGTATGCTCCATAATAGATATGTTCGTTGTGGAACAAATCCCCGAAGCAGACCAGGCCCGCTTGGGAGGCGAAATTCTGGTAGATACTGGTCAGATCGACATTATGGGGAGCGAGGATCGCGATGTAGGGGCGTCTGTTGTACTCCATGTCGCCCCACCACAAATCGACTTGCCGTCCAATGACACGCCGGTTGGGGAGCCCCCGGTATGGCAAGGCTTGAAACTGTTCGTAAGGGCCGAGATGTTTTTTGAGAGGCAAGACTGGGGGCGGCAGATCCAAACGGGTGTGGGCCAACGTGTCGAGGTCGTCGCGTAAGATTTTGGCGCGCGGGCTAATCTTGCGGGCAAAAAAATGGGGTTGAGAGCAGAGGAAAGACAAATGATCCCGATGGAGGACCAGCGGGGTGCCTTGTTTGCTGAAATGGTAAAAGTTGAGATTCTGACCGGTGATCCGTGCGGGGGAGACAAACTTGGCCACGAGGGTCTGGAAAAACATTTCGTCGGGCACCCAAGTGCGGCGGAAAAATTTGCGCACCTGCGGCTCGCGGCTGGCCGCCAGAACTTTCTCCAGCGTCGGCCAGCTGAGAGTCCACCACTGCGATCCGAAGTGGGGTTGGAGACCCCGAGGCTTGCGGACTTTGAGTCCGAGAGCGCGTTGCAAGTGCCAGCTCTTGTCGAAGAGTTTGGGGTGGGTGCCCCAGCTGATGTAGTGGCGGTATTGCCAGCGCTCGTCGTGGAGTCCGTCGGTGACCCACCTTTCCTTCTCGTGGTCGACGCATTCGATGTGCTCAAGGCCCGGGTTGGACTGCAGAAAGTCCTGCAGTTGACGCAGAGGCCGCAACGGGTAGTCGTGGCCGCTGAGCAGGGTCACATAATCGACGGCCTGCCCGGACGATTGGATGGCTTGCAGGCCGTTCAGGGTCGCCTGCACCACGCTCCAGAGACCCCAGTGGACTTCGACGCGCTCGGTGGCGAGAACGCGGGCGGCCTGACTTGCGGGGAGCTCTTTTTTGAGTTGCGCGACCAGATCCACCGGATGCCTCCGGTCCCAGTGGAGCGCGACAACGCCTCCCTGCGCAGTCAAGCGGTCGATTAGACGCACCACATTGTCCGGCTGATCGTGGGCAAGGACGACAAAACCCAAAGCGGCTTTCTTCATGAGTTTAAAACCACCTCCCGGTGTTCATCAGTCCGAGATCGACGAGTTGCCGCCAATTTTCGAACCGAGCAGAGCCTTCGCACCAAAGGTGGGAGTTGGAGGAGAGCATTGTGCGGTATCGCTGATACTCCCGGGAGCCCGCGTAGTGTTGCCGTCGCTGCATCTCTTCCTCGATCTTGGCTTTGATGAGGGCCAGATATTTAAAGTGAAGAAGACACCCGGTCGGGGCCAGCGTGTCTCTGAAGTGAGGGTTATTCAGCCGGTAAGGGCTGAGCACGTGGGTGGAGGAGAGGTAAACAAAGTGCCGCTTCCATTTGACCAGAACCGTCTTGTTCAAAGCTGGAGCGTTCGAGGGTTCGTCATGGAAGAAAACCCTACGACGCACGCCTCCGCGGATCCACCAGTCACATTGAGGCCTTTGTTCTTGATAATATCCGGTTGGGTCAAACCACGGGGCTACTTCCAGAGGGTTTTGGCCACGATGATAAACTGCCGCGTCGACGGCACCTTCGGGATACATGTCGATCATCACGGAGAACAAATTTTCCTTTTTCTGGCTGTCGAGGAAGATTGTCGCGTCCTTGATGTCTCGCGTATCGCCGTACGGGATGATGAGAAATTCGTCGGGGTCGAGGGTAAGGCACCAGTGGCCCGTGCCGTATTTGCCAAGCAAGTGATTGAGCCAGTGAACGCCGAAGAGCGAGTCCTTGTAGCTGGCGCTCGTCGTCCAGAGCGAGCAGTCGGGCTGCGTCTCGACAAAGGCAGCCGTCTCATCCTCGGAGTCGTTGTCGATAAGAAAAAAGTGATCAACTCCCTGCGCGCGATAATATTCGAGGAAATAAGGTAGGCGGACATTTTCATTCCGGCACACAACGAAGGCCAGGAGACCGTCCGCTTTGAGCGAGCCCGTGCGATCGTGAACCCGCCTGAGGTCTTGACCATGTTGCTCAGCCAGAGCGCGGTTCCGATGTGGTTTTTTGAGAAGTTGTCGGACCTTTTTAACAGCTGACATGACTGCACCGAGGCGAGGCTCTGTTGGTGGAGCAGGCCACATATCAGGGGTCCCCGTTGCTCTTAACCAGCTTTCGTTAGAGTTTTCTGGTTTAATCATTGCAGATCAGTCCCCTGTCATGGTTGGTAATTCATCTTCCGTGAAGCTATGGAGGGAACGGCCTGCGGCGTCTTTCGCCGAAAGAATCGGGTCGGTAGTGAACGGCCAGCTGATGCCCAATTCTGGGTCGCTCCAGCACAAGGTGTGGTCATGAGAGAGGGCCCATTCGTTGTCTACCTTGTAATGGACAACCGCGCTCTCGGAAAAAACAAAAAACCCGTGCGCGTAGCCTCGCGGAATAAACAGCTGCTGCTTATCTGCGGCCCGCAGCGTGAGGCACTGTGCCTTGCCGAATTCGGGGGAATCACGCCGGATATCGACAACCACATCAAAAATTTCGCCCTGCAGCACGGTTAAAAGCTTGGCTTGGCTCCCGGGATATTGGAAGTGAAGACCTCGCAACACGCCCTGGCGGGAGAGCGAAATGTTGTCTTGGACCCAAGGTCGCCCATGCGGCTCGGATGGCGCTTGCCAGACGGGCATGAACCAACCGCGCTCGTCCGCGAGGCGCGGCACCAGCCTTACAACGGGATACTGCATGGCATCGGAGTCGCGGGAATTCATGGCGGGTTGGATGAGTCAGTCAGAGCAGCGGCTGGCGAGGACGCCTTCTCTCACGCGAGCGGCAAGCACGTAGGGGGCGTTGGACCTGTTGCCACCAGCCACGCTTGGATTTTGCTCAAGAGGCGGTGACGAATGTTTCCGAATTTCGTCGGCTCAGGCGTGTTCGCGGGCAGCCGAAACCAGCAAGCCGCCGATACCCCAGACGAGGAAGCTGATCACCAAAACGAGCAGGGTATTGAGCAAGGCCTGCGGGTATTCGGGAATCTGTGGGAGGTGGGGCCGAACGAATGTCTCAAGATAGAGGTTTTGCCGGATGGCTTCCAGTCGGGCACTCTCCAGCGAAGCGAGTGACGACATATAAGCTTGCGTGGCAAACTCACTTTCCAATTTGAGCTTGGCAAATTCGTTGAGAATTTGCGCCGCCGAGTCCCCACCGCTCGACACAGTGGACTTTGCCCTTTCGGCAATCAACTGACGCTCGATCACGCCCAAACGGTCCCTGACTTGCGTGATGCCGGGAGCATCTTCTGGTAGCTTCTTACGCAGAACGTCCAACTGCGCCTGGAGCTGCGTGACTTCCTGCTCGATCCCCGCCTGGATCTGCGTCCGCGCCGAGGCAAAGCCCTGCGGATCGACTTGCTGGGCCTTTTCTTGGAAAGCCAGCAGGGCATCCAACGAATCCAGCGCCCGTTGGCGGTAGTTCTCGACCTCGCGGCGCGCCAGCTGCAGTGAATCCTCTTGGGCGCGTTCCGAGAGCCGGTTCACGAGTTCCTCGCCGCGCTCAAATACGGCATCCGCGATGGTTTTGGCGTCTTCGGCCGTGAAAGCCCGCACTTCGAAGGTCGACAAGCCGGTGGTCTGGTCGAAATGGACCATGGCCATTTTGAGCCAGTAGTCTCGCAAATCCTCGTCGCTGATTGTGTCTTTACCGTAGGAAGGTTTAAGCCGCGCCAGCCAGTCGGCCCCCGTATCGGCATACATGGACCGCAGGTCAACGTGCGGTGCCAGATCTTTGATCATTTGCAGGCTCGCCATGTAATCATTCACCACGAGCATGTCCGGCGTCGATCCGGTGCCAGAAGTCCCCAAGCCTAAAAACGACAGAGTGCTCATGGCGGCTGGATTTTCGGCGCGATGCCGGACGACGAAATGTCCTGAGGCGGCATATTGGTC
>CALBXK010000379.1 GCA_937890535.1 uncultured Spartobacteria bacterium | reverse complement strand
GCGGAACCATCTGATAAAAGAACTCACACTGCGTCCTGTCCGCCGGGCCAGAAAGGCATTGGACATTCTCTCACCCAGTGATTCCTCGATGAACAATACCAAATCGTGCAATTGGGGTGGGAGTTGTTTGCGTCGCTCCATCGGGAGCCGCTGGAACGTAAGGTGAAGCAAGGCCTGGCATAGGTGGCCGAGCGAGTCCGCGGTTTCTTTTCCGCGAGAGAAGGCTTGTCGGAGCTTCTCCAGAAGCAGGCGGATCACGGGATTTGCCGACACCATCAGGGGTTCTTCTGCGCCGAATAAGACATGGCTGGGAAAACTAAAATGCAGCCAAAAGTGAGGCGCCGTGCGAGGCCCCTGGCAATCAAATGTATAAAACGGCGGTACCAGCAGCAGTCGCGCGGGATCGAGGGGATACATCCTGCCTTCCCCCCGAATGGAGTTCCCGCTCTTGAAATTGTAGTATAGCCGCCAGAAGGGACTGATCACATTTTTATAATTCCAATCAAATTCCCCGGTATTGCATCCGTATTCGTGGCAGAGAAACCCCTGCGCGACCGCAGCCTTCAAAAAACTCCCCTCTTCGATGGTTTCGGAGTTGGCGCATGATGGAGAAAATAAAGCACGATCAGACACAAAGGAAATTCTGTCAGACACAGACATTCCGGCAATAACGAATAGGGTTTATTTCATGTCAGCCCTCACATCTTCTTCCGCCGAAGAACCCAACCTTGCTGTGCAAATCGAGGCTTCCACCAAAACCAAACCCAAGACCCTTTTCCTGCTCGGCGACTGGCAGTATGTCGAACGATCCTTGCACCGACTCATGGCAGCCTGGGGCCGGTACTTTCCAGATTGGGAGGACAAATGCTCTCTGCATCGACATGTTTGGGAACAATCCGAATGTGTGCGCCGTCTGCGGCAGCGCATGGAAGAATTTGTCGGAGGTAAACCGGACGCTGCCGTTTCCGCCAAGTTGGAACGGCTCGCCAACACCGTACTCCTGGCGCCGTCTTTTCAAGATGCGGTGGATGGCATCTATGCCCATCTCACCCATGCGTTGGTGAAAAGCTACCTGGAGTATATCCATCACGCGCATTCGGTACACGACGCGCCGACCATTGCGATGTTGCACGAAATTTGCACGATGAAGGAACAGCATCGCCTCTGGTTTCATGATTTCCGTCGCCGCCACCCCCATACGACAGATGCCGCCTACGTAGCGGTCATCAACCGCGAAGTGGAATCCTGCGGTCGGCTGACCGCGGGATTGCCCATCGAAGGAGAACCCGCCAAGCCCTGTGGTGTGGCCACGGATTTCCGCCTCCCTCGTTCCAGCGCCCGCACCCCGCACTGGAAGCCCAAGCACGACATCGCGTTATATGTCAGGCAGGATTTTGAGACCAGCATCGAAACGCGACGCCTGTGGTGGGCCTACGCTTACATGCTGGAAATGAACCTCCCGGACGACCAGCTCCGCTGGATTTACTGGGGACACTTCATGCCCTGGGCTTGGCATCAGGATATCTCCCGTCATTTGTGGGACGAGTCCCGGCACGGTGACAGCGGTTATTCCCGCCTTAAAGATTTCGGTATATCGATGGATGAGGTTGGCTTCCCGCCGTATCAAAAACTCGGCGACCCGGAGGGCGGCATCATCGACCTCGGTCCCGACGAGCCCCTCACCGCGAAAGACCTTTACGAGGAGGTCTATCTCATCGGCATGGTCGCTGAGACGGTCCATTTTCAAGTGAAGAACGAATCCTACGCCGACTTTCGTGACGGCGGCGACATGGAGAGCGCCGAGATGATGCTCTTCGACGTGATTGATGAAACCACCCACGTCCAATACGCTCACCGCTGGCTGCCTGTCCTCGCAGAATTCGGAGAGGTCACCGATCATCCTGATTACAAAAAACGCAGTTCCCGTGATCGGGCAAAGTGTGAGGCCGAAAGTCGTGCTCATCACGACGGCGATCTCGCCAAACCCCGTGACCCCGCCGATCCCGCCTTCATCTTCTACCAAGATCTCCTGGCCCGCGCCCGTAAAGCCAGACCCCTTACCAATGCCACCACTTGCCCTCCGCGTCAGCTGATGCCGATGTGACGGCTTTATTTCTCCACCATCCATGAAGAAATCCAACCCGCCGACAATCAGGCACATAGCCAATTTTTGGTCGTTGCAGGATTACCCAACCGGCAGAAAGCCATGGTCCCTCGAACGTCAAATTGTGGATATCAAGGAGGCTGGTTTCGATGGCATCACCACCCAAGCCACCCGCGCCCATGCGAAGCTCACGCAAAAGCATGGCCTGATCATCGTCGGCTACTTTGCTTCCGCCAAAAGCTCTGAGTTTCGCACCCTCATCCAACAAAACCTGGATGTCGGAGCGCGTCATATTAATGTGTAACTCGCCGATCACGACACCCCGGTCGAAGAATCCATCAAACTTGGTGTCAAGCTCATGCAGGAAAGCGATCGTCTCGGAGCGCAATGCGCCGTCGAAGTTCACCGCGACACCTGTACCGAAACCCCGGAGAAAATTTACGCCATCGCCGCCGGTTAAAAAAAAGGTGACGGGTCAATTGCTTCCGATCACCTGGGACTTTTCCCACATTGCCATCGTGAAACACCTTGCGCCTCCCTACTGGGACCGTTTGCTTCGCGATGCCAGGCTGATTCAAAACGCCGAACAATTCCATTTCCGGCCCCTCATCGCCAACGCATGGGTAAGATCTCTAGCTTCGTATGAAAGATGATTTTGAGCGGCTTGGCGGGCGGAACACGCAAATCAAGAAAGGGCACAACTGGGGCGGCATCCGTCGTCTGGCCGCGTCTGTGTCTTTGTAGGCTCGGAAGGTGACTTTACCATGCCGTCCGGCCAACGCCAAAATCTTTGTCGACACCGTCGTTTTCATCAGGAAAACGGCGATACCGTCAATTCTCTGCGCTTTTCCCTTGGATGGAATTGGCAAACACTGGCGTGATTTCCTATATGAAAATGCCCTGCCGCCCATTCTTTCCTGAGGACTTTCCTACAGCTTTCCGCGCATGAGCCAGTCGCTTCGACTCGCCATGCTGGGAATGATTCCCGGCAACGGTCATCCCTATTCCTGGTCGGCGATCGTCAACGGCTACGAGCCCGGTCTCATCGCTGAATGCCCGTATCCGGTCATTGCGGACTATCTGGGGGCTCGGCCTGAGGGAAGCGTTGGCATTGAGGGAGCGGAAGTCACCCACATCTGGACCGATGAACTTCATGATGCCCCCAAGGTGGCCGCTGCCTCCCGGATTCCCCACGTTGTGAGCAGGATGGAGGATGTCATTGGCGAGGTCGATGCCGTCATCATTTCCACCGATGACGGTGCGGATCACGTCCGGCGGGCTCGTCCTTTTGTGGAAGCCGGGTTGCCCGTATTTGTGGACAAGCCCATGGCTACGACGAGGGCGGAACTGGAACAATTTGCCTCCTGGCGGCGCCAGGGCGCCCGTATTCTTTCCTCCAGCGGTATGCGTTATGCGCCGGAGGTTGAAGAATTGCGCGGTGAGGAATGGCGTTGGATGACGAGCCTCACCTGTAAATCCTGGGAGCGCTACGGCATCCATGCTCTGGAGCCGGTGTTTACCGTGACTGGGCCAGGTTTCGTTGATGTGCGTTGCGAGGCCCAGACCGGTTCGGATATTGTGTACTGTCGCCACGCCAACGGCACCCAGGCCACGATTGCCGCCATCGATGATGCGGTAGGAAGCTTTGGAGTTCTCCACGCCTATGGCGTGAAAGATCAACGCACGATTTCCATGCGCGACACCTACAGTGCCTTTCGTGGCCAATTGGTGGCGGTAGTGGATTGGCTCCGCTCCGGCCGGGATCCCTATCCGTTTGCCGAGACCCTGGAGTTGATGGCGATTCTGATTGCGGCCATTGAAAGCCGGGAAAAAGACGGGAAACGGATTGCGGTGGCGTCCATTCTGGACAAGATCAACTCATGAGAAACAGTCGTGTCCTTCGGGAAGTGCGGGAAGGCCAGGTGGCCTCCTGCCTCAAACTGAATATCACTCACCCAGTCGTGGTGGAGCTTGCCGGTCGCGCCGGTGCTTCCGTCGTCTGGCTTTGCAATGAACACGTGCCCGGCAATTGGACCGACATCGAGCATTGTGTGCGCGCCGCCAAGATTTACGACATGGATGTGATTGTGCGGGTTAGCAAGGGTTCCTACAGTGATTACATCAAGCCCTTCGAAGCGGATGCTGCCGGAATTATGGTTCCCCACATCGAGAGTGCGGAGGAAGCCCGCCGCATCGTGGACACCTGTCGTTTCCTTCCCTTGGGCAAACGGGCCCTCGATGGCGGCAATGTCGATGGCGGATTTTGCCAGATCCCGATGGTCGAATACATCGAACAAAGTAACCGCGAGAAATTCCTCATATTTCAAATCGAATCCCCAGAAGCTGTGGAAAAAATTGACGAAATTGCCGCCGTGCCCGGATATGATTTTCTGCTTTTTGGGCCCGGGGATTATTCCCATCGCATTGGCGATCCCGGCAACATTCAGCACCCTGCGGTGCTGGCTGCCCGGATTCAGGTCGAGGAGGCTGCCCGGAGGCATGGAAAGAAGCTTTTTGGAGTGGGGGCACCTGGCTCGCCGTCCGAACTCCTTGAGCGCGGCTATGTCATCACCAGCGTCGCCAGCGATGTGCACAGTCTGGGCACCGCCTTCAATGCCGCCGTTGGTAAACACGCCGGAGTGAACTCCCATTACTCCGGCCCTGCGTGATGAAATCAGAGGCCAAGTTCTCCTCCAGAGATCTGCGAATTTGTTTGCCACCGTGCTTTTACAGCGCATAGTGGAGTGAGTAATATACGGTACAAATTGACCTTTCGAAATACTGAAATCTGTTGTAAGTGTATAATTGTAAATCACATCGGGGCGTAGCTTAGCTTGGTAGAGCGCCTGGTTTGGGACCAGGAGGTCGCAGGTTCGAATCCTGTCGCCCCGATTTACGACAGGATGAGAACTTCAGTTCGACTGCCCGCGCGGAAGCGCAACTGGCTGGCGAAGCCAAAATGCAGAGCCCGCCGAAGGCGGGATAATCCTGTCGCCCCGATTTTCTGGAATTTTTCCGGAAGAACCGAGCATCTTTGCCTTGCAATTTCTCTCTTCCTCACGGCAAATTCCCGCACCCGATTTTCGGCCGCCTGCTCCTTAACCTAAAATGTGGCGTCGCTGAAAAAGGTTTTACAATGAAGCTGATCATGCAACCCTGTCCCTCGATTTGATTCCTCACGTGGCCAGAGACTTATACCAAAAATGCCGGGACTACCGGGACAGTTCCGATGCGCGGGCCCAGGGGTTCTATCCGTACTTCCGATGTATTGACGAAACCCACGGCAACCATGTGGTCTGCGAAGGGGAGAGCAAGATCATGATCGGCTCGAACAATTACCTGGGCCTGGCCCAGGACGAGCGCGTGATCGAGGCAGCCTGCGATGCCACCCGAAAATTCGGAGCGGGGTGTACGGGGTCCCGCCTTCTCAATGGCACCATTCAGTTGCACACCCGCCTGGAGGAAGCCCTGGCGGAGTTTCTGCAGCGTGACGCTGTTCTTCTTTTCTCTACGGGATTTTTTGCCAATCAGGGCGCGCTCTCGGCGCTCACCGAGGAAGGCGATGTCATTCTTTGCGACCGCGAAAATCATGCCAGCATCATTGATGGTTGCCAGTTTGCCCCGGCGAAGCTTGTGCCCTATCGTCACAATTCGGTCGAGTCACTTCGCAATCGGCTCAAACGCCAGACTCCGGAATCAGGGAAGCTTGTGGTGATGGATGGTGTTTTCAGCATGTCCGGCGACATCGCCGATCTTCCGCCGCAGTTGGAGGCCGCCCAGGAATATGGGGCTCGTGTTTACGTGGACGAGGCCCATTCGCTCGGAGTGATCGGGCCGAAGGGAAGGGGGGCGGTTCATCATTTTGGTCTCAATGACGATGTCGATATCGTCATGGGGACGTTCTCGAAGTCGCTCGGCTCCATGGGTGGCTTCATCGCGGGAGACGCCCAGATGATCGAGTATCTCAAACACCGCGCCCGGTGTTTGATTTTCACCGCCTCCCTGGCGCCGGCCGTGGCTGGAGGTGTCCTCAAGGCATTGGAAATTATGCAACAGGAGCCCGAGCGGGCAGAGCACCTCTGGCGCAATACCCGCAAAATGCACGAGGGCTTCAAAAGCCTTGGCTTCAAAATTGGCTCCACCCAGTCTCCCATCGTTCCGATCCTTATCGGGAGCGAGGCGCGCGCGTTTCAATTCACCCAACGCCTTTTCGAAGAGGGCGTCTTCGCTACTCCGGCGATCTATCCGGCGGTGCGTTACGGTGAGGCCATTGTTCGCACCAGCTACATGGCCGACCATACCGACGACGACCTCGACAAGGTTTTGGAAGTTTTTGGCAAGCTCGCCCGCGAACTTGGCACGTTCGACGACCCAGCCTATGCCGCGACCGGAAAACGGAAGGCGAACGTCTTCGATTTTCGTCTCAAGGATCCCACAGAAGAGAGCCAGCAACCCGAAGTGGTCGCGACGTCTTCGAACAACGGATCCGATGAGCACTCCATCGCTCCCCGCTAGCCTCAATCTCCATCCCGCCGAGTGCGGCTCTGAGGATTTTTCATGGTCTCGCTGATCGATTGCGGTACGCCCAAACTCCGCCAGCGCTTCGAAAATGTCGCCGAAGACCTGAACGGGGACGATCCTGCTTTTGTCCCACCTTTCCCCGGCGGCATCGCCAAATATTTGGCACCGAACTCCGCGTTCCAACGCTGTCAGGGAACGATTCACCCTCTTTTGGCGGTGCGCGACGGTCAGCCGGTCGGACGGATCGCAGCCATCATCAACCGCTCACATAATGCGCTTCGGGGCGATACAACCGGATTTTTCGGGTTTTTCGAATCTGAGAACGACCCGGCCACCGCTGAGATTCTTTTCGAAGCGGCCGCAAAAATTCTCCGTCGGGAGGGTCTGACGACTATTCGCGGACCCTACAATCCTTCGATCAATGATGAATGCGGTTTGCTGACTGACCATTTCGAAATCCCACCCTGCAACGGTTTGATTTGGAATCCACATTTCTACCCGGATCTTGTCGCCGGATGGGGGCTTCTCCCCGTTTGCACCCTGTTCGTGATGACTCTTCCCTTGCATCGTGTGCCGGAGTCGACCCGGTTTGCTCGCGTCGTTGCTCGGGTGGCCCGAAACTCTCGCTTAAAGCTCCGCCCCATGGATCTCTCTCGCTTGGACGAAGAGCTGGAGATTGTTCGGGAGGTGTATAATGCCACTTTGGAACGCAATTGGGGATTTGTCCCCATTTCCATGGAAGACCTCCTTGGGGCTGCGGACGACATCAAGGCTATTGCCGACCCCAAGTTGCTTCTCGTCGCGGAGTCCGATGGGCAGCCCGCGGGAGTGGCCATCACTCTGCCCAATTTTAATGAGATCCTCATTCGGGTGAAAAACACGCCACGCTGGCTCCGGCTTCCGCACATTTTTTGGCTCATGAAAACCTATCGCATCTCGTCCTGTCGGCAGGTGGTGCTCGGCGTTTTGCCTGCCTACCGGGATCGCGGGATTCATGTTTGGCTCATCCACGAGCAGTTCATCCGAGCCCAGGAACGCTATGCCAATGCCACCCTCGGCTGGATGGAGGAATCGAATACAGAGATCCTAGAACACTCCGCCCTCGTGGGAGGAGAAATCCAGGGTGCCTGGAAAATTTTTGAGAAATCGCTGACATGAGGTTGGTTCAGCATGACCCGGAACTGACCCCTTTCTTCGCCACCTTCAATCGCGCCAAGCCATGGTTTTAATCTCTGCCTGCCTGACTCCCAAGCTCCGAAGACAATTTGAAAATGTCGCCGAGCATCTTCACGGTGCCGACCCTGCTTTTGTCCCACCCTTCCCCGGTTCGGTGGCGAAGTTTCTCGCCCCCGATTCGATTTTTTCCCGGCGCCACGGAGAGATCTATTCCCTCCTCGCCACCCGGCACGGAAAACCAGTGGGACGCATCGCCGCCATCATCAATCGATCTCATAATGATCACTATGGTGACCGGACCGGGTTCTTTGGTTTTTTTGCCTGTGAGGAAAATCCTGACACCGCCCAACGGCTCTTTGAGGCCGCCGCCACGGTCCTTCGGAATCAGAAGCTCCTCACCATGCGAGGGCCCTATAATCCCAGCATCAACGACGAATCTGGACTCCTGACCGAGGGGTTTCAATATCCGCCCTTCATCGGATTGACCTGGAATCCCGCCTACTATGAAAAGTTGCTCTCCGATCAGGGATTCCATCCGGTCTGTCGTTCGTTTGGACTGCAACTCCCTTTGCATCGTCTGGAACTTCCTCAGCGACTCACCCGGATCGTTGCCCGGGAGGCGCGACGCTCCCAGCTGAAGCTGCGTCCGATTGATCTTTCTCGGCTCCGTGAAGAACTCCGAATTGTCCACGAGGTGTACAACAACACCTTGGAACGCAATTGGGGGTTTGTTCCCATTTCCATGGACGATCTTCTTTGCGCAGCGGATGATATGCGCAGCATTGCCGATCCCGAGATGATCCTCATCGCTGAACGGGACGGCGAGAATGCGGGGGTGGCTCTCTCTCTTCCCAATTTTAATGAGATTCTTGCTCTGACGAAGTCAACCCCTCGCTGGCTGCGCCCACTGCACATCCTGTGGCTGATGAAAACCCGTCCGATTCGGTCGGCCCGGCAGGTTGTCTATGGCATCTCGCCGCGCTTTCGCGACCGGGGTGGCCTGCACGCGTGGTTGCTCCATGAGCAATTTGTTTGTGCGAAAGCTCGCTATCCGAATGCCGAACTCGGCTGGATCGAGGAGGCCAATACCGAGATTTTGCAAAATTCCATCATGCTCGGAGCCATCCAGCACCGCACCTGGAAAATTTTTGAAAGAGCGCTGACGTGAGGTTACTCCTGACCGGAGCGACGGGATTTGTCGGCAGGAATTTTCTCCTCCGGGCTCTTTCCCAATACGATGCCGTGTTCACCCCGGTGCGTTCGGAGGAAAAACTTCGCGCCCAACTCGTCGCCGAAGGTCTCGATCCCCGGCCCGGGAACCTGCACGTCCTGCCTCCTGAACCCCTGGATTGGCCGGATTGCCGCCCCGATCATGCGCTTCTTGGCGCTGGAGTTCTTTTTGCCCGCTCCCGGGACGAATATTTTTCCACGAACGTGGACTGGACCCTGCGGGGCCTCCGCACCCTGCCGGACGCCTGTCGGGTCACGGTTCTTTCCTCGCTTTCCGCCGGGGGGCCGACACCCGCTCGCCAAGACTCCCGTTCGGAGACCGATTCGGATACCCCCATCACCTGGTATGGGGAGTCAAAACTCGCCCTGGAGCGGATTCTTCGTTCGGATTTTTCTCGCCGGAATATCACGGTCCTTCGGCCTCCCATGATTCTTGGAGCCCGCGACACCGCCACCCTTCCGCTCTTTCGCATGGCGGGTCATTTTCTCCGTATCAAACCCGGACTGCAGACCAAGACCTATAGCTTCCTCGCCGTCGAGGATCTTGTGGATGGGATTCTTGAGGTTTTCCAACAGGCTGCGGCTCTGCCGCCGGAGAGTTATTATGTAAGCGCCGCACGGCCTGTCACCGATGGAGAGATTCTTGCCGGCGCTGCGGCCTGCCGGAAGGTCCGGGGCCTCACCGTGCCTATCCCTCAGCCTGCCGTGCGCCTGCTTTCGGCCCTGGTGGACGTCGTTCCTTCTTTGCGGAAGCAGGTTCCCAGCCTCACCCGGGATCGCGCCCGCGAGATCTGGCCATCCCGCTGGGTGGCTGACGGGGCCCGCCTCTCGGGGCTCACGGGATGGCGTCCCCGACGCGATTTAGAGGAAACGCTCCGGTCCACTCACAACTATTTCCTCCGGGAGGGCTTGCTGTGAAAATTCGTTCTCTGCTTCCTCGACTCTCCGTTGTCGTGATCCTGACCGGACTTGGGGTCTGGTGTTATCGTCAACTCGTTCGTCCCTCCCTCCCTCCGTCGGGTCCTCGTACCGTGGCCCAGATTATGAAGAGCCTCGGCCCCGCGGTGGATAGCAAATTGGCCCCGGTCTTCCAACGAGCCGGAGTTTCCTATCCCCCAAAACAGATCACTCTCATCGCTTTCAAAGCCGAAAAACGCCTTGAGATTTTTGCCTCCAATGAGTCTGCCGCCGCCAAACCCCCGCATTCCTTTCGCTTCATTTTTTCCCGGCCGATCCTTGCCGCCAGCGGGGGTGCCGGTCCCAAACTCCGCGAGGGTGACCGCCAAGTGCCGGAGGGATTCTACCGGATCGAACTTCTCAACCCCAACAGCCGCTTCCACCTTTCCTTGCGGGTGAATTACCCCAATGACGACGATATCCGTCACGCCATGGAGGAAGATCGCTCCATCGCCTCGCTCGGTGGCGACATCATGATCCACGGCGGCGCGGCCTCCGTGGGTTGTCTCGCCATGGGCGACCCGGCCGTCGAAGAACTCTTCATTCTCGCCGCCCGCACCGGGCTGGACAACATTTCCCTCCTCATCGTTCCCTGGGATTTTCGGGCCGGAAAAACTCCCGAGCTTCCTCCGGACCCGCCGCCCTGGACGACGGACCGTCACGAGGCTCTTCGCCAGGCCTTGGAGGGATTTTCGCTCTGAGTCAGATCGGGGCTGCGGCTGAGGCCTTGCGGCGTCCCTTCAACATCTCGGCCCGGTTCACTGCATTCACGTAGGCGCGGGCGCTGGCCTCGATGACGTCGGTGCTGGCGCCCTTGCCGGTGATCAGATCGTCGTTGCCGAAGTTCACCTTCAAAGTCACTTCTGCCAGCGCATCCCGACCCTGAGTCACCGCCTCGACGCTGTATTGGGCGAGTTGTCCATTCCCTTTGACGATGCGATCGATGGCCTGCATGGCGGCATCTACGGCTCCGTTGCCGGGACTGGAATCCTGCATCGGTTCCCCATCTTTTATCAGACGTACGGTGGCGGTGGGCACGGTCGTACTGCCGCAGGTGACATGGATGTAATCGAGGATATAGGTTTCCTCGGTTCCGGACACTGAGTCTTCGACCAGGGCCGCCAGATCGTCATCATAGACGAACTTTTTTTTGTCGCCCACTTCCTTGAATCGAGTGAAGACGCCGGCTTGTTCCTCCTCGCTCAATTGGAAACCCAAATGCTCCAGTCGGACCGCCATAGCATGGCGTCCACTGTGCTTGGTCAAAGGCAGTTCGGTGCCTCCCCATCCCACCTCCTTGGGATCCATAATTTCATAGGTTTCCCGTTTTTTCAGGATGCCGTCCTGGTGGATTCCCGAGCTGTGGGCGAAGGCATTTTCTCCCACGATGGCCTTGCTCCTGGCCACATGCAGCCCGCTCATGCGGCTGACGATGCGTGAGGTTTTGAGGATTTCCTGAGTGGTCACTCCGGTATGGAGGCCGGCATAATATTCCCCACGGGTCTTGATGGCCATGACGACCTCCTCCAGGGCACAGTTTCCAGCCCGCTCGCCGATGCCATTGAAGGTGCCCTCCACCTGGCGGGCGCCCGCCTTGACCGCCGCCAGGGAATTGGCCACGGCCAACCCCAAATCATCGTGGCAATGTACGCTGAGAATTGCATCGTCGATGGCCTTCACATTGCTCCGCAAATATTCGATCAAAGCGGCGTATTGTTCCGGCACGGCATAGCCGACCGTGTCTGGAATATTGACGGTGGTGGCCCCCGCCTCAATGACGGCCTGGACGACACGGGCCAAAAATTCCGGCTCGGTGCGGGAACCATCTTCGGGGGAAAATTCCACGTCCTTCGCCAGTTTCCGCGCCCGCTGCACGCCGCTCACGGCCATGCGGATGATCTCTTCCTCGGCTTTTTTGAGTTTAAATTCCCGATGGATGGCCGAGGTGCCCAGAAAAACATGGATGCGTCCGCGGTCTCCGGCCGGTTTGACCGCCGCGCCTGCCGCATCGATGTCTTTGTCCACACAGCGGGCCAGCCCGCAAATGACCGGTCCCTGGACCTCGGTGGCAATGGTCTGCACGGCCTCAAAGTCGCCGTCGCTGATGACGGGGAAGCCGGCCTCAATGACGTCCACATTGACGCGGGACAACTGGCGAGCAATTTCCATTTTTTCCCGCAGGTTCATGCTGGCGCCGGGGCATTGCTCGCCGTCGCGCAGCGTGGTATCGAAGATTTTTACTTGGTTTGACATAGGTTGTTAAAAAGAAGCTTCCGGCGAAGGTTGGAGAATTTTCGCGGTGTGATACCGCGTCCACCGGAAACGCAGCCTATACCGCTAGGAAAGGAGAAGGGGTCGGCTTGGGAGCGACCCGAGTCGAGGGGCAAGAAGCAAAATGCGGTCAAAAATCGACGACATATATTTATACTTAACAGATAAGTCGGCCCAGGCAAGCCGAGAATCGGAAATTGCGCAATGCGGGGATTCCCCTCTATCCTCACGCCATGCAGAGGCGGTGGATATTCCCTAAAATCATTTCTGATCCCGCCGTCGGCCGTCTTGGTGAGGAGTTAAAGCTTCCCGAGGTGCTGGCCGGAATTTTGGTGCGAAATGCCTGTCAGACCTCTGAGGACGTGGAGGCGTTTCTCCATCCCAAGCTTAGGACACTCAGTGATCCGACGTTGCTGCCCGACATGTCGGCCGCGTGTACCCGGGTACTTCAAGCCCTGGAGCGCCGGGAATTGATTGTGCTTTATGGGGACTACGATGTCGATGGAGTCACTTCCCTGGCTCTGCTCAAACGTCTTCTCTGCGCCTTGGGAGGAGAGGTGGAATGCTTTCTCCCCCACCGGGTGGATGAGGGCTACGGGCTCAGCCCTTCGGGAGTGGCGCGTTGCTTTGAGGAGTTTTCGCCCGCTCTGCTCCTTGCGGTGGATTGCGGAACAAACTCCGCCCCGGAGGTGGCAGACATTCGGGCCCGTGGTGCCGACGTCATTATCCTTGATCACCACGAACCCTCCGCCGCCCGTCCCGACTGTACGGCCTTGGTGAACCCCAAACTTGGCGATGCCTTTCATTATCTCTGCAGCGCCGGCGTCGTCTTCAAGCTCGCTCATGCTCTGCTCCGCCGAATTCCAACATCCGGTATCGATCTCAGAGAGTACCTTGATCTGGTGGCCCTCGCGACCGTCGCTGATCTCGTGCCTCTGGTGGGAGAAAATCGCATCCTGGTCCGCCGGGGATTGCATCAAATGAGCAACACCCGCTGGCCGGGGCTGCGGGCACTGATGGAGGTCGCTGATGTGCGGGGTCCGGTTCGTGGCAGCGATGTTGGATTTCGCCTCGGCCCCCGCATCAATGCCGCCGGGCGTCTCGGGACGGCCACCGCCGCCCTCCGCCTTCTTCTGGCCGAGGATCCGGGTGAGGCCGCTCGAATTGCGTCCGAACTTGATCGCCAGAACGGTGACCGGCGGACTGTCGAGCAAGATGTGGCACGCGAGGTGGAGACGTGGATCGATCGCCATTTCGACGCCGCCCGCGATGCCAGCATCGTGGCGGGACATCCCGGCTGGCATCATGGAGTGCTGGGGATCGTGGCCTCCCGAGTGATGCGCCGTCATCATCGCCCGACCGTCCTTATCGGCTTCGATGAGAAAGGGCTGGGGAAGGGGAGTGGCCGCAGCATCGCGGGCTTTTCTCTGGTGGAGGCGCTTGGCCAGTGCGCCGGACATTTGGAAAAATTTGGCGGGCACGATATGGCGGCCGGCGTCACCGTTCGGCAGGATCGCCTCGAGTCGTTTCGCACCCTTTTCGAGCAATCCGCCCGCCAGACGCTCACCGACGAGATCCTCACTCCCAAGTTGCATCTCGATGGAGAACTCCCCGTTGAAGATATCTCCCTCTCCTTGCTCGAAGCTCAAGAAATGTTTGAACCTTATGGCATGTCCAATCCCCAGCCCCTCTATGCCACCCGGGGCATGACTCCCACAACGGCACCTCGGATTTTGAAGGAAAAACACCTGCAACTGAATTTTAGCAAGGGACGTCACCGGGTTCAGGCCATCTATTTCAACGGTGCCGAAGAGGAGCTTCCCCGGACTCCATGGGATGTTGCCTTCACTCTCGAGCGCAATGAATTCCGAGGCCAGGTGAACGCTCAAATGAAGGTCGTCGCTATTCGAAGCAGTGCCAAGTGATGAGTGATAAGCCGATACCAGGGTGGAGAAGGATCTCGTCACGAATCCCATTTTCCTTCCTCATTCTTAACTCTTAATTTCCCTTGCTTCCCGCTTCCACGCCTCTTGCCGACCTTGAGTGGGTGCCAAAAAAACGCCTTGCCGCCTTGCATCGCCTGGGGCTCTCCACTCTCGGAGATCTCGTCCGGCATTATCCACGTCGCTACGAGGATCGTTCCCGCTTTGATCGATTTCCCGACGACGAGATGGAGCAGTCTGTCTGCCTCTATGGGGTGGTCGTCAAAACCGCTCTCAAACGAATTGGAGGATGGAAACACATGGTCGAGGTGGTGGTCGAAGACGAGGCCGCCGGCGTGCTCAGTCAGCCTCTGACCTGCCGGTGGTTCAACATGCCCTTCATTCACAAGATGATTTCCACTGGCGACGCCATCGTGGTGTACGGACGTCCCAAGAAACGCGGCCCTCAGATCGTGATTGATCATCCGGAGTTCGAGATCACCGATGACGAGGAAATCTCGATCCACATGAATCGCATTGTACCCGTTCATCCCGCCGGCGATGGAGTTAATGTGCGATGGCTTCGTACCCTCATTCATCAGGCCTTGGCGGAAACCGATCTGACCAGTCTGCCTCATCTTATCCCGGAAGGAAAAGCGGAGGCGCTGCGCCGTTTGCACTTCCCCGACTCAATCGAGCTTCTTACTAGTGCCCGCCGGGAGTTGGTGCGGGAGGAGTTTTTTGCCATCCAGCTTCTTATTCAGGCGCGTCGTTCGGAATGGCGGCGTTTGCCCGGCACTTGCCGCCAATCTTCCGGCGACTTCCTCAAGCGGCTTCGAAAATCTCTTCCCTTCACTTTGACCCGGGGCCAGAGCGAGGTCATTGATGCCATCCGTTTGGATCTGGCCGCCCCCACCCGTATGAATCGACTCCTGCAGGGCGATGTTGGCTCCGGGAAGACCCTCGTCGCTCTCGCGGCCATGCTCCTCACGCTGGAGTCCGGCAGTTCCGCCGTGCTCATGGCACCGACCCAGATCCTGGCCGAACAGCATTTTTTGAATTTTAAACGTCTTCTCGAACCCTTGGGCATTCCTGTTGCCCTCCGCACCGGCTCGCGTACCGAGGGGAGCGCCCGCATCACCGTCGGGACCCACGCCTTGTTCTTCGACGGCGCCGAACTCGACGAGCCCGGTCTCATTGTCATCGATGAACAACACAAGTTTGGCGTTTTGCAACGCACCCGCCTGATCGAACGGGGCAATACTCCGGACGTGCTGGTCATGACCGCCACCCCGATTCCGCGGACTCTTACGCAAACGATCTACGGCGATCTCGATGTTTCGTTCCTGCGGGAAAAACCCGCTGGTCGGGGAGTGATCCAGACGGTGGCGAGGGACACTGCCAAATTACCCGAAGTCGTCGAGTTCCTCCGCAAACAGATCGGGAAAGGCCGCCAAGCCTACATCGTTTATCCGCTGGTTGAAGATTCGGAAAAACTGAGCGCAAAATCCGCCAAGGTGGAATTTGAGAAATGGAAGCCGCTCCTGGCGCCCCATGCGATCGGCCTCATCCATGGGCGCCTCGAACCGGCGGAAAAGGAAGCTATTATGGGAAAATTCCGCGAGGGGAAACTCGCGGCCCTTATTGCCACCACCGTGATTGAGGTGGGCGTGGATGTCCCCAATGCCAACTTCATGATCGTAGAAAATGCCGAACGCTTTGGGCTCGCCCAACTCCACCAACTCCGGGGACGCATCGGTCGGGGGGCCCATAAATCCTATTGCGTTCTTCTCCATGATCCCAAGGCTGAAGAGTCGGCCCGGGAAAAACTCCAGGTTCTCGAAAATACCTCCGACGGTTTCGAAATTGCCGAGGCGGATCTTCGCCTTCGCGGACCGGGTGACCTCCTTGGGACCGCCCAGACCGGGCTTCCTCCCCTCAAATTGGGTGATCTCTTTGCGGACGTTGCCCTCATGGAGGAAGCCACCCGCCTGGCGGCGGAAGTTTTTGCCGGGGACCCCCAACTCGTCAATCCCGAACACCACGCCCTTCGGGTCTATCTCCAAAAATCCCAGACCCAGGTCGCAGCCGCCGCCGGCTGAGGAGAGATGCCTCACGCAAAGGGCGCAAAGGGTGAGACGAAAATTCAGAACATTTGTTCTTAGGCAGCCTTCCCGGACGAAGCCGGGCCGCTGGAAAATGCCGCCGACACACTGCTTCTTTGCACTTGAACCTCTCTTCGTCCAAACCCAGGCTCAAGAACATGCAATATCAACAATTGGGAAAAACTGATCTGCTTGTCTCCCGGATTTGCTTCGGATGCTGGCAGCAGTCACCAGGCTTTTGGGGGGTAATCGATCAGGACGCCTGGGAACAGGCCGTGGTGGCCGCTCCGGACTATGGCGTGAACTTCATCGATACGGCCGATGCCTATGGCGACGGTTCGGCGGAGCGCCGCCTCGGCGAGGTCCTGGCCAAAGATCGCTTGCGTGACAAATATTTGATCGCGACAAAATTCTTTTGGAATTTCAGCGATCCGGAACGTCGTTTCCCGGATACGCGCCATGACCACATTCTGGAATCGTGCGAGGCATCCTTGCGCCGCCTGCAAACCGATCACATCGACCTCTACCAAATCCATGCCTGGGATGCTCTCATCCGTCCCGAGGAGGTGGCCACCGCCTTCGGCAAACTCCAACGGGAAGGGAAAGTGCGCTGGTTTGGCGTTTCGAATTGGAACCGTGCGCAAATGGCCATGTTGCAAGAATATTTTCCCATCGCGTCTCTGCAGCCGCACTACAATCTATTATTCCGGGAAATCGAAGCGGAGGAATTGCCCTTTTGTCTGGAAGAGCGGATCGGTGTCATTCCCTATTCTCCGCTCTATCGCGGTTTGCTCAGTGGAAAATACCAGCCGGACCACATCTTTGCAGACCACCGGGCGGACCAAGAATATTTTTCGGGCGAACCCTTCCGCCGCATCCTCGAAGGATTGCAGGGAATGAAACCCATGGCGGAAAAATACGGTCTGACCATCCCCCAGCTCTCCATCGCCTGGTTGCTCACGCATCCGGCTGTGACCAGCACCATTGTCGGGATCAAAAGTCTGGAACATATCTCCACCATCATCCCGGCGGCGGAAGTGTGTCTGGAACAGCCGGACTGGCATCAGATGGCGAGAGCCATGGAAAAAGCAAAAATCGGCGGCTAGAAGGAGAGGCGTCTTTTCTCACAAACATTTCTCGCTCGACCGTCTGGCAAAACCTCGCAAGCATCTCGATACCCTCCTCGCGGCTCTGACCGCTCGCGACTTGTGATATTTTTATCAATCCGCCTCTTCCCATCCTTCCCATCCTTTGCGTGAGGCAATACCCAGCGCGATAGCGCATCCTCTTGCGGGAAACTAAATGTATCGCCGGGAGGCAATACCCAGCGCGATAGCGCATCCTCTTGCGGGAAACTAAATGTATCGCC
>CALBXK010000378.1 GCA_937890535.1 uncultured Spartobacteria bacterium | reverse complement strand
TTCCTGACATTCTCGGCAAAAAACGATTGCCATTAGATTTATTGATACTAGCCTGCCTCCGCAATCCTCCGGGCCGTCGGGGGAAATATTCTGATTATCCGCGCTCAATAACCCATGGCAAATTTTTTCCCGAAATGGACCAACCAACTTCCTTGGAAGGTCGTGGTTTGTGTCGGAGTGTTGGGAATGGCGGTGACGGCGGGGATGACGTACTATTTTACGCCGAAGTACACCCGTGTCGGATATCAACCCACCCAGCCGGTGCCCTTTGAGCACACGATCCACGTCGAGCAATTGGGGATGGATTGCCGGTATTGTCACAGTCACGTAGAAGTGGCCGCCCATTCCAATGTGCCGGAGGTTCAGACCTGCATGAGTTGCCACACCCAGGTGAAAGCCGAGAGCCCGAGACTGGCGGCGGTGCGGGAGGCGTGGAATGGGGGCGCGGCCGATGGTCCTCCTGTCAACTGGGTTCAGGTCCACAAGTTGCCCGACTACGTCTATTTCAACCATGCGGTGCATGTGAACCGGGGTGTGAGCTGTTTTTCCTGTCATGGAGCAGTCAACGAGATGAAGACCGTTTATCAACATGAGTCGCAGAGCATGAGTTGGTGTCTGGATTGCCATCGCGCACCGGAAAACGCTTTGCGTCCGCCTGATGAAGTCTTCAATATGAACTGGAAAGCTGGCTCGGTGAAAGAGCAGCGTGAGATGGGTTTGAAATTCAAGGAGGAGTGGAAGGTTAATCCGCCCACCGATTGTGGAGGTTGTCACCGATGAAACACGTATTTGAACATCCTCCGATGCCGGAGAAGCCCACGATGTGGCGCAGCTTCGCGGAACTGGAGAACAGCCCCGGCTTTGAAGAAACCTTGATCCGGGAGTTTCCGCGTGGTGCCGATGTGTATCAGGATGGCGGGCTTTCCAAGCGCGATTTTATGAAGCTCATGGGGGCTTCCATGGCTTTGGCAGGCGTGGGCCTGGCCGGATGCCGGCGTCCAGATGCTTTTCTGGTTCCTTTCAACAAGGGCGCGGAATGGACGATTCCTGGAAAATTCCTCTATTACGCGACGTCCATGCCTCTCCGCGACGGGGCGATGCCTCTGGTGGTGACCACGGTGGATGGACGTCCGACCAAAGTGGAGGGCAATCCTCTTCATCCGCACAGCAACGGAGGAACGGACTCTTTTGCCCAAGCCAGTGTCTTGGATCTTTATGATCCCCATCGGTCCAAAATTATTACGGACGGCGGCGAGGAAGTGTGGCCGGATTCCTGGGATTCCTATCTGAGCGAAGTCATTGCTCAGGGAGGCGAGGGATTGGCATTTCTGGTGGAGCGGAAAAATTCGCCGACCCGGGACCGTCTGCGGGCGGAATTGGAAGCGAAGTTTCCAGGCATGATCTGGAGCGAATACGAGCCCCTTGGTACTTCCGAGACGGAGAAGGCGGTCGCGGCCTGTTTCTCCCCTGGCACCCGCCTGATTCCCAAGTTTGAGCGTGCGGATATCGTCCTGGCCTTGGATAGCGAGTTTTTCAGCAGTAGTGAAAAAGGCGTCGGGTTTTCCGCCGGTTTTTTCCCCCGCCGCAATCCCGACCAAAAGGGAGCTCCGATGAATCGTCTCTACGTGGTCGAGAACCATTTCACGGGCGCGGGGGGGCTGGCCGACCATCGCTATCGCTGCAAGGCATCCCTCATCGGGGAATTTACGCGTCAGCTGGGTCAGAGAATTGCCACCAAGACCGGCAATGCTTCCCTGGCCGCACTGCTGGGAGCAGCGCCGGTGAGCCCGGCGGAGTTCGACGAAAAATGGATCACCGAATGCGCCGACGATCTTCTCGCCCATCCGGGACGTAGCATCGTCACTGTGGGCGGACAGCAACCCGCCTGGGTGCAGGCCCTCGGATTTGGGATCAATGAAGCCCTCGAGAATCATGGAGCGACCATCCTTGGCGCCACAACCGGCGAAATCCCCGCAGGCACCATCAATGACCTGACCACGGCGATCTCAGCCGGAAAGGTTAAGACCCTGTTTATTTTGGGCGGCAACCCCGCCTACAACGCCCCGGCCGAACTGGGATTTTCCGCCTTGTTGGGTCAGGTTCAGGACGTCGTCCGCCTGGGTCTCTTCACGGACGAAACCTCCAAGCTCAGCCGTTGGCAGGTGCCCGCCGCGCACTATTTGGAGTCCTGGAGCGATGTGCGTTCCTACGACGGCACCTACACTCCCGTCCAGCCGATGATCCTTCCTTTGTGGAATGGCATCAGCGAACTCGACATCCTGGCCCAGCTTGCCGGCCGCCCGAAACTCACTGGTCCCGAGTTGGTACAGGAAACCTTCGCCAATCTTCACGGTGGTGATGCGGAGGCCTGGAACACTTTCTTGAAAAACGGTTTTCAACCCGAAAGCGCTTGGCCGGAAGCGCCGCTCGTCTTTCGCGCCGCTCAGGCGGCGAAGGTATTCCAAGGGGTCGCTCCGGTGACCGCCGGGATCGAACTGGTCTTCTTGCAAAGCTCCAGCGTGGACGATGGCCGCTATGCCAATAATAGCTGGTTGCAGGAGACTCCGGATTTTGAAACCAAGGTCACTTGGGACAATGTTGCTCTGGTGAGTCCCGCTACGGCGAGTCAGCTTGGCATCAAGGTCAATAATTTCACCTGGACGGACCAGGTCGCCGATCTCATCAATCCCATCTCAGAGGAGAATCTAAAAAACGAGGCGACCTTCGATATTGTGGCCGACATGATTGAGATTGAGGCGGGAGGGAATTCGATTCTCGTCGCCGCCCTGGTCGCGCCGGGTCATGCGGACGACTCGATTTCTGTCGCCCTTGGCTATGGGCGCAATGATGTCTCGGCCCTGATGGAGGGGGTCGGATTTAATGCCTATCCCCTTCGCTCCACCGAAGCGATGCGCTTTCGCGATGGAGTGACGGTTAAGCTCTCCGGGCAGACGTATCCGTTGGCCCGCACCCAGGAAGCCCGCAGCATGCATGGGCGAGACCTCTTCCGTGAAGGCACTCTGGAGCGCTACGAGGACGATTCGAAATTTGCCCAAACCATCGGGATGGACAGCCACATTCCTCCCAACATCTCTCTCTATACCCATCCCAAACTTACCTCCGACGAGCAGTGGGGCATGTCGGTGGACCTCAATACCTGCATGGGTTGCAACGCCTGCGTGGTGGCCTGTCAGTCTGAGAATAATGTCCCCGTGGTGGGCAAGGAACAGGTGCGGAAAAACCGCGACATGGCCTGGATCCGCATCGATCGCTATTTTGCCGGTGACCCCGAAGATCCCGAGATGCTCCCGCAGCCCGTGATGTGCCAGCATTGCGAAAACGCCCCCTGCGAGACCGTCTGTCCCGTCAATGCCACCGTGCATAGCGAAGATGGCCTCAATCTCATGGCCTACAATCGCTGCATCGGCACCCGCTATTGCGCGAATAACTGTCCCTGGAAGGTTCGTCGCTTCAATTATTTTGATTACAACGAACGGCCGACCACCGAGCTGTATTGGGGGCCGCTGGCCAAGAAAGGGATGGCCGACAGCCTTAAGATGTCGAAGAACCCGAATGTGACGGTGCGGATGCGCGGTGTCATGGAGAAGTGCACTTTCTGCATTCAACGCATCGAAGAAGCTAAGATTTCCCGATTGGTGGAGGCTGGCGCCCGGGATAAAAGTGAAGTGCCCATTCGCGAGTTCAAGACCGCTTGCCAGCAGGCCTGCGCCAGCGATTCCCTTGTGTTCGGCGATATCAATAGTCCCAACAGTCGGGTTCATCGAACACGTAACGACGACCGTGGCTATGTGATGTTGAAATATCTCAACACAACACCCCGAGTCACCTACCTCGCTCGAATCAAGAATCCCAACCCCAAAATGCCTGGGGCCGATCTCGTCGGCATGGCCAACGGGGCTCCGCACGGGGCTCATGAACCAGGACATGGTGAATCCCACGACGCTCCGCACCCTGCGGCAACGGATGAGCAGCAACGGCCAGGCTTTCAAACTCAACCCCCCGGGGAGGTTCATCACTAATGGCTGAGGCAATCGCACCATCTCCTGCACCCAACCAGACCCCCGACCATCAGGCGGTGCAGCGTCCGCCGTTGGTGCTCAACAAACGCACCTACGGCTGGATCGGCAACTATGTCAGCTCCATCGTCGAGGCTCAGACCCCGATCTGGTGGTGGCTCTGCATGGCAGTCACCGTGCCGCTCACTCTGGTGCTCTTTGGTTGCATCGCCTACCTCATTTCCACCGGAGTCGGCGTTTGGGGAAATAACCATCCGGTCGGTTGGGCCTGGGATATCACGAACTTTGTGTTCTGGATCGGTATCGGCCACGCCGGAACTCTCATATCTGCGATTCTGTTCATTACCCGCCAGAAATGGCGAACCTCGATCAATCGGGCCGCCGAGGCGATGACCCTCTTTGCCGTCATCTGCGCCGCCATCTATCCGGGGCTGCATGTCGGACGGGTTTGGATGGCTTGGTTCCTGGCTCCGGTGCCCAATGCCAATGGCATCTGGCAAAACTTCCGCAGTCCGCTCCTTTGGGATGTGTTTGCGGTCTCGACCTACTTCACCGTGTCGGTCCTCTTCTGGTACACGGGTCTTATTCCCGATCTGGCGACCCTGCGCGATCGGGCCACGACCAAGATGAAGAAAATATTCTACGGAATGATGGCGCTGGGCTGGCGGGGCGGCAACCGTCAGTGGCGCCACTACGAGATGGCCTACCTCCTGCTGGCTGGTCTTTCCACCCCGCTGGTGCTCTCGGTGCACTCGGTGGTTTCGTTTGACTTTGCCACCTCAGTCATTCCCGGCTGGCACACCACGATTTTTCCGCCCTATTTCGTGGCTGGTGCGATTTTTGGAGGATTTGCCATGGTGTTGACCATCATGATTCCTGCCTGTGCCATCTACAAACCGCTGCACGACCTGGTCACGGTCTCGCACGTGGACAAGATGTGCAAGGTCATCGTCTTTACCGGTTCGATCGTCGGTTACGCCTATCTCATGGAGTTGTTCATGGCCTGGTACAGTGCCAACCCTTACGAGCAGGCCGCCTTCTGGTATCGGGCTTTTGGACCGTATTGGTGGGCCTATTGGGCAATGATGTTCTGCAACGTCATTGCGCCTCAACTTTTCTGGTTCAAATTTCTGCGCACTCACCTCGTCTGGGTCTGGATCATCTGTCAGTTCCCGAATATGGGCATGTGGTATGAACGCTTTGTCATCATCGCCACAACCCTGACTCGCGATTTCATCCCTTCGGCTTGGGGGCAGTTCCATCCCACTTGGGTGGATATCTGGATGTTCATTGGAACCTTTGGGTTGTTCTTCACCCTCTTCCTTATCTTTATCCGCTTCCTGCCGATGATCTGTATGTTTGAAGTCAAGGCGGTCCTGCCCGAGTCCGATCCGCATTATGGGGAGAAACACTGATATGAACATCGCTGGCGATCCTCAATCCTCCACTTACGGAGTGGCGGCGGAATTCGATTCCGCTTCCCAGCTCTTTAAGGCCGCGGAAAAAATCCGCGATGCCGGGTATCAGAAGTTCGATGTTTTTTCGCCCTTCCCGATTCACGGAATGGACAAGGCCATGGGCCTCAAGAAGTCGCTGTTGGGCATGATTATTTTTTGCGGTGGCCTGACCGGATTCCTCACCGCCATCTGTCTGGAGTTCATCCCGAGTTCCATCATCTATCCGCTCATCGTCATGGGTAAACCGACCAACCTGTTCACGGTGCCGGCCTTTTTCCCCATTATGTTTGAGCTCACGATTCTGCTGTCGGCCTTCACCGCCGTCTTTGGCATGCTTATCATGAACGGACTTCCGCGGTGGAACCATCCCATGTTCAACTGGGATCGCTTCAAAAAAGTCAGTGATGATAAGTTTTTCTGCATCATCGAGGCCCGGGATCGCCAATTTTCTGAGAGCAAGGTGAAGGAATTGCTGGAGTCCCTCGGTGGCCAAAATATCACCCGGGTGCAGGAGGATTGATGCCATGTTGAAGTATTTCTTTGCCCTCTTTGCCTTCGCCGTTTTCATCGTTCTCGCGATGGCGGGATTCCGTGGAGCTAAGTCCACCCGAGCACCGATTGAGATCTTTCCGGACATGGACAATCAACCCAAGGTGAAGGCGCAGACTCCCAGCGAATTCTTTGCCGACGGACGTTCCGCCCGCAAACCCGTTGTTGGCACC
>CALBXK010000377.1 GCA_937890535.1 uncultured Spartobacteria bacterium | reverse complement strand
CATAGTAGAGGTAGATGCGCCCATCTTCTTCAATGAGCGGGTGCATCGGCCAGACCATCCCACCTCCGACATCTCCCAGAGGACGGAGAGGGAGACAAGCACGACGATCCGGCCGCCACCATTTCTTTCCGTCCCGCGAACCCGCCCACTGCACATCGATCGTTTGATTGAGGACGTGATAAACCGTCACCAGTCCCACATGACCTCCTCGCTCCGGGAGAGGCGTCAACTCCATGAATTGCGTGTCTTGGGTGTCCTGCCAATCCGGAGTCAACGTCAACTCTGGCGGAGACCATTCATGCCCAGTCGCACTGGTGCGACGCACCATGATTCGGCATACCCCTGCGGCGACGTCGTATGGGACCAGGCCCCCAGGCAATGCTGGAATCACAATCTTATGATACATGACATAAGATCCATCCGATAGTTGGGAGACCCATCCTGAATCCGATGTGTCAACATGAGCCTGATGCCACGGCCGCCAACGTTTGCCATCAGCGGAAAGATAGCGATAGAGTCCTACACAAAATTCTGCATCCTGATGGCTGGTTTGCCCAGGTGGCAGCGGAAACCCCTCGACGACGCGGTAGTCGCATTCCCAGCCCGGCAGCCGAATAATGAACATTTCGTAGCGGGAATCCTCTGGGGCATCCGGATGGATCAAGACCGAAGCATGCTGGCATGCGCCACCGGACTCGATGCTCATCAGAATATTTGTTCTCTCAATATCCTTGTAGGAGCAAATATCGAGCTCAGGCCGAACCCAATCGGTCCCGTTTGATGATTCGGCATAGCAAAGCCGTCGTTCGCATGATGGCGACAACCGGTGTTCTGGGACCGCGATATACCATGCTTTCCATAGCCCATCCGTTGGATCCTTCATGATCGTACCATGACTAAATACACAGGCGCTTTCCCATGGATACTGCGGTTCCATAATTGGATTGGCCGGATCTTCCTCGGCAATTTCAACCCTCCAGGCAATATTGTGTTTTTCTATAAAATCTTCTCCGAGAAGAAAGGGGAATTGGGCATTTTCCATATTATGAAATGGAAGCGCCTTACCGGGTGATGTTGTCGAGTTCTTCATGATAAATATTTTTGTAGTTATTTATATGTCGTTGTTAAGCAGATTTACGGCGGGGCCGTTTGAAAATATAGAAACGATGCTAACGTCTCTGATCGAATTGTTTCTTGATGCCTATCGCATCTTTTTCAATATCGGATTATTGAGCCTGAGACCTCGGACGCCCGGATTATCGAAACGATGAATCGTTCCTTTATCCAATGACGAGGCCAGGAGGATTTCCCGGCTTTCACCTGCAAAAGCGACGTGACAGGGTCCACGTAACGCTTCTCCTTGCCAGTCGTGAGCAAACAGTTCCAATCGGTTTGCCTCCAGGTCAAACACGTAAATGGAATCGGGCCGATGACAGGCAATCCAAAGCCGACCCAACTCATCGAAGGCGATGCCATCGGGCACATGCCGGGGCATATGAAGAATTCTCTTCTGAACCCCTGCAGAACCATCCGGTCGAATTTCAATTCGAGAGATACTATTTCCCAGAGTTTCAACAAAATAGAGATATTTCTCCTCCGGGTCCAGAGCGATGCCATTCGGCGTATTGACCTCACCGGGAAACCACAGTTCGGCAATCCCACCTCCGGGAGGAATTCTATAGATTCTCCCATCAATCGAATGCGACCAAGTGCCCGTATCCGAAACATACATATTTCCATGGCGGTCAAAAGCAGGGGTGTTTGCGGAGAGAAATGCTTTCCCCTGTGGTCCGGAAGAATAGGTTGATATTCGGCCGTCGGGAGAAACGCATATCACCCTGCTTTCCGGACTGTCACATTCCGCGCAATACAGATTCCCGTCCGCATCAACCACTTGACCAAGCGTAAGATAAGGCAGGGTGGCAAATGCTTCCGCGCGATTGGTGGTCAGATTAATCCGAAAAGCCCGCAAGGGATGAGATGTCGTGGAATGAGTCTTTCCGTTGGACGCGACCAAAGACGATTCATTATAGAAGCTTGTCGTATAGGCTTCGCCCTGGGGGCCGATGGCAAGCGACTCGTTGTGATCGACATCTCGAATGTGGATAATCGACTCTAAATTATAAGGTTCCATCAGTTTTTCTTGTTAAACGTTTTTTATTCTAATGCTTGATGATTAAAAAACTCGTGATTATGAAACGCCGCAATTCTTGTATAAGGCTGTGCGACTCATTCCGTCGTAAGAACGCCGAACATTGTTGTTTTATAAGTAAGGAAGTAAAAAATTGGCACCGTGCGCATGGTAGGCCCAACTCCTTGCCTTCAGCGGACGATAGGCGTGTTCGTTTACTACTGCAATCGCACCAACGTCGGTTTGACTGCGTGCAACACGCACATAAGCCCTTAACCCCTGCTCAAGTTTTCCCAGGGCACGATCCGCCAGCTTCCGAAACAAAACGAAATCCTTCTCTTTTTCGGCGTTTGCCGTTCGTTGAACGTCCTGAGCACATTCGACGTAACATTCTGCAAATTCCAAACGTCCAATCCAAAAGTCAACAAACCACTCTCCTGAATTTTTCGTTTTGGCTCGTGCCCGCCGGGCATGAGCAAGAGCTTCGCGGTAGCCGTCACGTGCCTTTGTCATGTAAGATGGCATTTTTCCTGCTATCATATGCTTCAGCAACATACCTCCCGGGTTGGAGCGCGTAGGAATCGGCCAGTCGGCCGGGAATGCGAAATTTGTGACGATCAGGGTCTCGGTTACTTTTTCGACGATATCAAAGACCTTAAGCATATCCTCCACCGCGCTTTTCCCACAGATCTTTTTTACCACATCTTGTGCCACTGCCTCCGGAGTTACATCGTCCTCCCATGAGACCCGCGCAAGATAAGCAAGCGGCACATCATGATCTGCGGGATAACGTTCCCTAGCCGTGAATCCTTGCCAACCGCGGCGTTTCATCACTTGGATGGTTCGATGCAGGGCGCCAGTGGTGAGTTGAGGCAAGACACCAATATTGTCATCGTCAATGGTTAAAGCCATTGTCGCAGAAATGCTTTCTGGCAGGGTATTCAGTACTTTGACCCGTTTTAGCAAGGTCGCGGGATGATTGGTGGGCATAATCTCGAGGTCCCAGTTTTTCGGAAGAATTCGGTCAAGGATTGGAAACAGTTCCTCGACGGGCCCCCAATAGAGATACTTCATTTTCGAAGCCCTGGAATCTCCCGGAACATCTTGTCTCCTCAGCATTTGATCGTAGAAGTAAAGAGACGTAATATCCGCTTTTACCTCGGTTATCACCCGCTCGGGATCCCCTTCACGCTCTCCCCGGGCTTTGGCGTTCGCAAGCAATTTCGACAAAGCTAAAACCTCGCTAATTCCATAATTAGCATCGAGGGAATCCCATGCCTTCTTATATTCTCCCGTCCACTGACGAAATTCGGGCATGCAAACCATCACGCGATCTGCTTCGGGATACGTATCTAGGGTCGCGTTCAGGACCGCTGTAGCCATCCCAGCCAGGTTGGGATCATCCATACGCGTCTGCGCACCAGGAACGATACTCGCACCACCCAATTGGTGGCTCCGCTCGGCCCCTGGAAGCACGGGCGCAAACTCGGGCGGAAAATCCGTCATCGTCGCAGCCACGACACATTCCATTCCTCGCTTATTTCCATAGGCGATGAGCTTCTGCACGAGTTGAATCCCAGCCTCAACCAGCTTCGAATAGGTTGTTGTGAGGGGAAGATCAGGGTTCCAAAATTCGATTTCATCCCCAAACAATTCCCGCCCTATCATGTCGGAGGAAATATGGTAGCGATAGTCATACCATAAGACTGCCGATTTGCGCTTGATCCCTTTGTACTCCCAATGAAGAAACGGCTGCCATCCATAGGTATAGATGCAAAGGCGGTTAAATTTCATCTTCGCCAGTTGATCGATGAGAACTTGGAAGTGCTCCATACCCCACGACTCACCGCTGGCCGCAAAATCTTGGATTGTCGGATGGGCGCGAACTCGGAACTTCGGCTCCTTCACGATGTCGAGATCCGGTAAGGTTCGACCAGCGGAACGCTGAGGAATAACATCCCGATCTGAAAGAAAGGTGACTCCCCAATGTTCGGCGAGCTCGTAGACTGCCCAAAGTACGGCCTGTTTACTACCGCCCGTCACAACCAGGGTTGGGCAATTTCGATATTTAAGGCGGCGCAAGACAATCCCCTGATCGCTAACTTCCTGGAGCGGGCGAGATGCCGTGGCGTGCGCGACATGTGGGTTCGTACTTGGCGTGCCGATAAGAAAGAGCATTCGACCGTCCGCAGGCAAGGATATGACCGGGCGGGTGGAAATGCCAAAAAGCTGTTTCAAATAGCCGCAGAGCTCATTGGCAGCAAAGCGCTCGAGGGCGGACGAATCTCTTCCAAGGACGACTCCGACCCGGCCACTGCCGAGTGTCAATTTTCGTGCGGGGTTCACCTTAGGTTTTTTTGAAGGTTTTGTCATTTGGTATCCTATTGAAGAGTTGATTCGTCGCGCCATGGGGGGATCTGTTTTTCCAACGCCTTGGTTTCCAGCGCGAGACCGGAACAGTTGGAGGCCAAAACCTCGAAGATTTTGTTGGCCACGATGCGATGCCCCAGGTCGTTGGCGTGGCAGCCATCGGAATGAACAAGCCAGTCAGCCGCCCTATAGGAAGCCAGCAGGTCAACAAAAAGCACGTCCTGCCGTTCCGCCAACCCCTTGATGGCTTCATTGTATTGATGAAAAACGTCCATATTGGCGTGATTCCAGTCGCACCCTCCGAGTTCAAAATCGGTCATAAAATATGGCCCGGTCAAGACGATCAAAGGCTGGATATCCTTTCGTACCCGTCGAACAATCGCTTCCATCTCCTCGCAAAATAATGCTATCGGGGTTCCGCTTCTTGCATCATTGAGTCCGTAAGAGATCACAAGAAGATCTGGCACAACTGGATTGCCATTGGCGGAATGGGATAAAATATGTTTTTCGAGGCGCTCGCTGGCAGCGGGCTTCCCACTTAAAGGATATCCCGGGCTGCGGGTTGATATCACGTTGGCTCCGATTCCCATATTGACCAGTTGCACGGGGGTTCGCTGCAGTTCAGTGATCATCCTGGCCAATAGACTCGGCCAGCTGCGTTCCCGGCAACTTGTCCAGCCTCCAGCGGTGGTGCTTTCCCCCAATGTGAATAACCATCCAAATTCTTGGCTCCACCAATCCCTCTTCATTTTGGATCCTTTTTCATTTTCGACGTTCATATGATACGATTACTCTTGGAGAGTGGACTCATCTCTCCATGGGGGAATCTGTTTTTCCAACGCCCTGGTTTCCAGCGCGAGACCGGAACAGTTGGAGGCCAGAACCTCGAAGATTTTGTTTGCTACAACTCGATGGCCGAGATCGTTGCCATGGACCCCATCCGAATGAACGAGCCAGTCGGCATTTTGATACGCGCTCGGAAGATCCACAAAAAGGCAGTCCAGCGTCTCCGCCAATTGGCGCATTGCGTCGTTGTAGCTCGAAAGTATTTCCGGGGTGGCATGCTGCCACTCGGGACCGCCAAGTTCAAAATCGGTAATATGGTAGGGACCAACCAGAACAATGAGAGGCGAATGTTTCTCGCGAATACGGTGTACGATATCATTCATTTCATTGCAGTAGACGTCGACTGGAGTGCCACCGCGTACGTCGTTCAATACACAAGCGATAACTAACAGATCGGGAACGATCAGGTTTCCATTTGCAGTGTTGGATAGCACATGCATATCCAGGCGCTCTGCAATCGCCGGTTTTGCACTGTAGGCGTATCCAGCACTTCTGGAAGACACCACATTTGCGCCAATTCCAACATTCACCAGCTGCACAGGCACCCTTTGCAATTCGTTGATTGTCAGCATGAGCAGGCTTGGCCAGCTCCGCTCGCGGCAGCTTGACCAACCGCCCGCAGTGATGCTGTCGCCCAAGGTGATCATGCACCTGAATTCAATTTCCCACCAGTCGCGCTTTTCAGACGTTTTGGCGATTCTTCTTTGTATTCGTGGCTTCATGTTGACTTCTCGCTATTTTGGCTGCCCACACGTGATGTATCTTGAAAGGCGTTCCCCAAGGGCTATTCCACTTCAATTCGTGGGTTATGCCATTCGGCAGAAGAATTCCGACCGGTCCAGCCATCGGAGAAGAATTCAAGCAGTACGTATTGGCCTGCGAATTCGGTGATATCGACATCAAATTCATGATTCTCGTAAGGACGTTCTCCGGCATCGACACGAAGCACCTCCCTGTCGTTAATGCGAACCACGCCATCCCCGGCCATTCCAGGCAATCCGTTGAGCATTCCAAAACTTCCTTTCAGTCGAATTCTTTTGGCATTCGGGATCTTTCCCTGGATGCGGCCCAAGCCTCCGACGCTGATTGCAAATCCCTTTTCACCCTCTCCCCGAAGCCACTTGCCGATGTCCGGGGTTGCAACCCATGGGAGAGTTCTCCAGGCGCCCACCAGCTCCGTGTCGATTCTTTTCACGGCCAAAAGTACGGACCCCTCCGGCGCGACGAGCCCTTTCGTGACGGAATCGCCAATGACGTAGCCGCCTTCGCTTTCATTTCCATCGGAACTTCCCGAGCTACGACAATCAATCTCCGCCGATTTTGATGCCCGGTTCACCGGCACAGCCTTTCCATCCAGGTACGCATCGTATTCTTCCGGCACATGCATTGTCAGAAGTCCATTGCCTTGAAAGACAAGCTTGAAAAACGAATCGTTATCTCCAACTTCTTGGGCCGGAATTCTCCTAGTCGGATCCTCAATACCCACAAAGTCATCAGGAATACTTGTAACATGGAACCGGTCTGGTAACCGCTCCCTGCTCACGTCAAAGTAGTAAGTCTGATCCGGATCCAGTCCGAGCACCTCGGTTTCATTATAGATCAGCCAATCTCTCATCGTATACCGAAACGAGAAAAATACTGGTAGGCCAGCCCCGGCATAGGAGCGTATCCCTGTATAGCGGGTTCCGAACCATTTCGGCTCCTTCCCTGGCTCATAAACGACCAATCCGCGTCGATCCGGCATTCGTTCGAAATACGCCGTAACGCCCCCCTTCCCGCGATAGCCAAACAGCTTAATCCCGCTCGGTGGAATCGGCCCCTCCATGATCGGCATTTCCCCCGAGGAGTAGTGCGACTCATATTTGGTAAATCGAAAGCGCGGCAAACGCGCATCGGGGGTAAGGTCATAGCGTTGAAACGCCTCGGCAATTTCCACCCAAGACGCCCCCCTTGCGGGAGAAACACCCGGTAACATGAAACCCCAGGATTCGAAGGCATCCATCATCGAGTTGCTGGTCGGCGAGTACATGACACCTTCGGGAACAACTTTAACAAATCGGTGAAAAATATAGCCTGAGAGCGGGTGACCCAAAGGCATCTGACTCAGAGCAAATGCACCATATTTGGCTGTCATAAAATTGAACTGTTCGGTCTGAACAGCAACATGGGGATACATTTCCAATATTTCCTTCATCAATAACCGCATGCCCTCAAGGCCATCGACCCCATCCACAAGGTATTTGCCGTTGGCTGCCATCGATTCGTCCAAATAGATGACGTCGATTCCGGCTTCAACTGCATCCCGAAGCTGCTCAATAAAGTAATCTCTCCATGGCTTCAGCGAGGCGGAAACCCGGACCAGGGCGGAGGGACCCTCATAGATATGTTCGTAGGTCACATTGCCATCGAGATCAACTCCCGTCTCCTGAAGGCCATCCTTGAATTGCTCCAAGAGCTCAGGAAAGGCCGCCGCAATACTCTTACTGTTAAAATGCGCTCCCACATGGAACCCCAATTCCCGGGCCCGTGCGATCCAAGGTTTCGCCGCCTCGGCTACCCGGTAGTCGGGATATTTTTCGTCGAATCCAAATAGTCGATATTCGGCCTGGCGTCCGACATAAGTCTTTTGAGGGTCAACTTGCTTTGCCAATTCCTCAAGATCAGAAAAATCACCGATTCCAATATATGCTTGGGTTTGAATGTCCTTAATCCACTCCGGCTTCATTTTTTCCAGTGGAACATAGCCAGCCTCTTCCTCCATCCAAGTTACGAGCGGATCGACGGCATTCTCCCAATGTTCATTATAGGTTCGAAGTCGCATTTCATACATTTTCGGGCTCTTCGTGGTCAGCGGAAAACTCCGTGTCATGCCCACCGTTAATCGATCTCCATGGCCGGCAAGCATACAGTTCGCCGGGCCTGCTACGGGGTCCCGCCCTTCCAGAAACCATCCCGCATTTTTGCCTTGAAACAAGGCCACCAACGGAAAAGCCGCTGAGTTTGGAGAGTCCCTTTCTGGGTTGCCCATCTTTGTCCCATTCCATGGACCACTTATCACGTGTCCAACACCATACGCTCCCACCCAAACGGCATCGTAATTTATGATATCAAAGCCATGCAATACGATATAGAGGTAGCTCACAGGCTCGGGGCTTTCAGCCGAGGTGTTGAGAATCAGATCGCCGTCACCAGGTTCAATGCTCCAATGCAATGTCCATTCAACACCCGGAGTTCCCTTCCAAGTGACAACCAGAGAATCGCCGGCTTCTTCTTGGCTAACGGTGCCTTTATCAAGGTTCATCTGATCATTGGGACCGAAGAGAGGGATCTCTCCAGGAAGGGTATCGACATCAACAGACAACAAAATCTCACCAGTTTTTGTGTCTTTGAGTTGACATAATATCCCCGCCTGAAAGGTGGCTTCTATGGCATCGTTTCGTAGGACGGCCTGCTTGGATTTTCCCCGCCAGTTGGAAGCCGCATCAACAGTCATTGCGGTCCCGACCAGTGAGAACGCGATCATGATTCTCACTATGTTGATTGCATCTCTTCGGATAAAGCTTTTCGCAGCACGGTTGGGGAAAGATGCGTTCTCT
>CALBXK010000376.1 GCA_937890535.1 uncultured Spartobacteria bacterium | reverse complement strand
TGTCGGTAACGTTCGAGATGATAAATATCAACGTACTGCGAGAAGATCAATTCGCGGACGAGACGTGAAAATCCTGTGTGCTCGGTGGGATCGAGAAACGTTTCCTTGATATTGAAAGCCAGCCAACCGTCGGTTCGAACGAGCTTCACGGCATTGAAGAAGGCTCGTGGGGGAATGTCGCCAAAACCGAGAGCTGCAACGCAGGTTAAGCAGTCAAAACGCCAGTCGCGGAGTTCGTCAAGCCTGTCGGCGTCAAGATTTGCAAAGTCGTCGACATAGTAGTCGTCGTAGACGGTGGATCGGTCCCGGTAAGCCGCATCGCGGGCTTCGGGGATGATATCCGCACCCACCAGCCTGGCAACGCCCTCGCGCTTGAGGACTTCGCCCATCATTCCGTTGCCAGCCCCCAAATCGAGGACGCGCAATTCGGTAACAGGTTCGCGAACGGTATCGAGAGCACGTTGCAGAAGATCGGCTACTTTTGCAGGCGAGTTGCAGCGAAGTCGCTCGTAAAAGAGCTGCTCATACAAGCCCGGCCGTTTGTAGATCTCGTTGTAATCGTGAAATCGTAAACGCTTCTCTTCACCGTCCTCGGTGAGGGTAAAGAAGATTTCGTCTTGCGCGAGTTTCTCGGAGTTGGATGGCGGAAACTGAATTCTGTAGCGTTTTGACATAATCGAGTGGCCTACCGGAATTGGTGTCAACGGTCAAAAAGAACTGACCCACCCTTCGGACAAAACTCTTGACCCAAGGATCGGTGACGCGACTGGTTTCTAAGCTGGGATTTCCAATTTGCCTGCGCCGGGTGGCCCCCGTTATACACGCAAAGGCCGCCCAGCGCACGGGACTGTCTGGTTGTGTTCGTCATCGGACCGCCCACCGGGCACGGAGGCGGGCAGCAGCTCCGCCGGCGAGCAGTGCGGAGCAACTTGAGCGGGACGGCACCTGCGCCACCTCCCCAGCACACGGCCCCCCCCCACCCACACCGTGTTTTTCACTGACGACGAGCGGCTTCGGCACGGGAGGGGCGCCTGGCAGATTTTGAAATTTTGAAATTTGAGAATCGCTGGACCCATCACCGCATGGCAGGCACCCCCGGCACCCCCTGGACATTAACTCCGGCGAACGACCGTCGCGACCGTAATATTCGTAAGTCGAGTTTACGCAGCGACGTACCGGTCTGATCCCTCCATTTGCAATGACCTTCAGCACCGCACTTCCGCGGGAATGGAGGTCACATGCTGAATACACCATACCAAACACAGGGCGCCCCGGGCATTGGGCGAACGCCCACCGAGTGGAACCGCTTCGACATCTGCGAGGCCTGGTATCTGTTCGCCGCCGACTGGCACGAGGGCCAAGGGACACCGGTGGGGCTGTTCGGAAACCCCGCCGGATGCAGCCCCACTTTCGCCCCGGTTTTGCTGGTGCTCCCGACTGGCGCGGAGGCGTTCCGCAAACATCTGATTCTGGAACAGACCCGGCGCAGTCCCTCCTGGGCCGCTCGCCCCGCTATACTGAGCCGACTCCAGACCACCATGGCCCTGCAATCCCGCTCCCGCCTCGGGCACGACGATGTCACGTCCCTCTTGGGCGAGGGCGGCACGGGAGTCCTCGTCGCGAGACGCCGATAGTCTGAGAAGAGCAATGGGACTGGCACCAGGCACTTCGATTGGCCACTACGACGTCTCCGCCCTCATCGGTGAGGGGGGCATGGGACAGGTCTGGCAGGCCACCGACACGCAGTTGGGCCGGCAGGTCGCGCTGAAGATCCTGCCTGACGCCTTCGCGGACGATCCTGATCGCCTCGCCCGGTTCCAGCGGGAGGCGCAGGTGCTGGCGAGCCTCAATCATCCGAACATCGCCGCCATCTACGGCATCGAGAAGTCTGACGACACCCAGGCCCTGGTCCTGGAGTTGGTCGAGGGACCGACTCTCGCTGACCGGATTGCCAAGGGGCCGATCCCGCTGGACGAGGCACTGCCCATCGCCAAGCAGATCGCCGAGGCCCTGGAGGCCGCGCACGAGGCCGGGGTCATCCACCGGGATCTGAAGCCCGCCAACATCAAGGTGCGGGACGACGGCACGGTGAAGGTGCTGGACTTTGGGCTCGCAAAGGCGCTGGACACCTCACCGCAGGGTGATCCCGACCAGTCGCCAACGCTCACGGCTGCGGCCACCCAGATGGGCGTGATCATGGGGACTGCCGCCTACATGTCCCCTGAGCAGGCACGCGGAAGACCGGTTGATAGACGGGCGGACATCTGGGCATTCGGTG
>CALBXK010000375.1 GCA_937890535.1 uncultured Spartobacteria bacterium | reverse complement strand
CTGCGGCGCAATGAAGTCATGCTCCGCGTGAAGTGAATGGGAATCGGGGGTCAGTCATTTTTTATAAGAACGTGGCTGGTTTTGCCGGATCGTATCGGAATATGCTCTGTGGAATGGTCAGGGAAAAGTTGGAAGCGGATATGACATGAAGACGGAGCCGTCATCTTTCTGCGATAAAAATCTGCGCTTTCTCGGCTTCTCTCCTTGGTTGATACTTGTTCTTTTCACGATCGCGGCCCAAGCCGAATGGCAATCGGCCGAACCCGGGTGGAATTATGAATTTCCGCGGGACCACGGGAACCATCCGTCTTTCAAAACCGAATGGTGGTATTTCACCGGGAACCTCACTGGCTCGGATGGACGAAAATTTGGCTACCAGCTTACATTCTTCCGACAGGGGATGACCCCAGCCCCTCTCGCGGCGACTTCTCGCTTTGTCACCCGGGACATCAAAATGGCCCATTTTGCCCTGAGCGATCTCACTACGGATAAATTTCAATTTTTTCAAAAGCTCTCCCGGGGAGCCTACGGCGAGGCGGGCTTCTCGGACGGCGACCGACTGGCCTGGATCGACGATTGGTCCTGCGAATTGGTTTCAAGAAGCGACTCGGAAGCTGCAAACGCAGCGCCCATCTTTCACATCCGGGGAGATGCGGACGACCTCGCCTTGGATCTGCGGCTGACGGCTGTCAAACCGCCGGTGATCCATGGGACCAATGGAGTGAGCGTCAAAGCTGCAGGGGAAGGGAGGGCTTCCCATTATTATTCGTTTACCCGCCTGGAGAGCGAGGGCACCCTGCGACAGGGCACGGAGGAAATATCGGTTTCCGGACTCAGTTGGTTTGACCACGAATGGGCCACCAACCAACTCGCGGAGAATCAATTGGGATGGGATTGGTTCAGTATTCAGTTTGATGATGGCTGCGAGTTGATGCTCTTTCAACTTCGCACCCGGGAGGGCGGGCGGGACGCATTTTCCTCCGGCACCTTTGTGGATGCCGCGGGCCGATCCCAGCCCATCTCCAGTGCCGATTTTACTTTGAAACCTGTAAGGTTCTGGCAGAACCCAGTTCGCTCAGCGCGTTACCCACTGGAGTGGCGGATTGGAATTCCAAAACTCGCTCTCGATCTCCGGGTCCACGCCGCTATGGACAATCAGGAACTGCGCCTCAAACCGATCGCCTATTGGGAAGGAGCGGTTCTCGCCGACGGGACCCGTCAGGGAAAACCTCTCCAAGGGTCCGGCTATCTCGAAATGACAGGATACGCCGGTCCGATCTCGGGTATGACTTCAGGCCCTGTGAAATAGTTCCTAGAACTCGCAAGGACCTAGACCACATTCACGCCAGAAAACTTGCCTCCGAGAATCTTCTGGGACGAGGTCTCCAGCCAGCCATCAAGCACGGAGGCATAGACCTGCCGAAAGTCGATTTGGTGTCTTACGTCACCGTCCACCAGATCGCTCAGGTCCGGCGCCTGACCGTGCAAGCCGCCTTTGACTCCGTCGCCAAAGAGAAACACCGGAGCGGCCGCCCCATGATCTGTGCCTTGGCTACCGTTCTCGGCCACCCGGCGTCCAAATTCGCTGAACGCCAGAACCGTCACCCGTTCGGAAAGCGTCTGTTTGCGCAAATCCTTGAGAAAGGCACCGACACTTTGACTGAAGTCGCCGAGGAGTTTCGCATGGGACTCCCTCTGGCGGGAATGGGTATCATAGCCACCCTGGGCGACATAATAGACACGGGAGGGAAAATCTCCCGCGATCAACTTGGCCACCATTTGGAGCTGAGCTGCAAGCTGTCCATTCGGGTAGGAGGCCTGATTCTTTTGCTTCTTGAGTAGGCTGCGGAGCGTGTCGCCGGCCAGGACTGCATTCATGGCAGTATGGCGAAGAAAGTTGATCGTTTCCGGTTCGTCTCCGATGATCCCACCGGCGGTTGAGGCGCTCATGGCCGGGGCGGCCTTCGGTTGATTAAGCTTCTCAAAAATTTTCTCTTGAACCGCTGCGAGCGTCGATGTTTCGCCGCTGGGATTCCATTGGAAGGTCTGCGGGTCGCTGATGGCGAGGCCGACATTGGAACGATTGCGAAACGCCTGAGGCATCACTTTGCCGAAGCTCATCCCGATTTCACCGGGCAGTTTGTGGGGATCCGCTCCCTCGCACTGCGCGTCGAAATAACGCCCCAGCCAGCCCTCCCGGTGTCCCGCATCACTCACGTCCATCCCGCTTTGCCAAATCTCCATGGAGCGAAAATGCGATCGGCTAGGATTTGGATATCCGACATTTTGGACGATGGCCATATGTCCGTCCTCATATTCTTGCTGAAATTCGATAAGTGCGGGATGCAGGCCCAGGGAATCGCTAAGTTTCAGGGTTTCGTTGCCTGTCAGATGCAGGGTGGGGCGGGCCCGGACGTAGAGATCATCCGCAAAGGGCACCACGGTGTTGAGCCCATCGTTTCCTCCGCTCAACTGAACCACAACAAGAATGCTACTGTCACGGGAAGCGCCAGTGGCCGCAGCGGTGCGGGTGATGAAAGTTGGAACAAAGGCGCTGGCCGCGAGTAGCCCGGCCCCTTTCAGTCCGGTGGCAAGAAATTCACGACGGGTATGGAAGTACATGGGATTAACAGAGTTGGTAGTCGGGGCTGCTCATAATCAAATGGACCAATCCGCGGGCCCGTTCATCGAAATCTTTGTCTCTCACATTCATGGATCGCGTGCCACCCGCACCGTCCGTTTCAGCCAGTCGAATGAGATTGTCCCGGAGATCGCGGGCCGGTTTTCGCTGCAGGAACTCCCGCAGAAAATAGTCCACAACATCCCGGGCACTCAGCATACGCCTGGCGGCGCCGCTTTCCTCAATTTGAGCCCGAGGTTGCCAGTCCACCGCCGCGCTGCGCTCGGTGGCAATGAACTCACGGCGACTGGCCGTCCGATCGATCATTTTTCGATCCTGGGTCTTAAAAGCATCAGGGCTCACGCCGTGCATGAGAAAATTGGCAAAATTGTAGCGCACCAGGAGGGTATTGGAATTGATCCAGTCGGCGCCACCTGGCCAGCCATTGACATTGGGGGGAAAGAACAATTCCTGGCCCATGACCTGGAGGGCACCCAATAGCAGATCCGCTTCCGGCAGCGGGGCTTGCAAACTTTTTAGGGCACCCACGGACAGAACCACCGGGCTCTTGACCACGGAATTCATTGCCCGCTCGGAATAGAACAGCTCGGATCGGAACAAGGTGTGAAGGAGGGACTTCAGATCGTAGCCATTGGAGCGATAAAGGTCCGCCACGGCTGCGATCATTTCCGGATCGGGAGCGGTGCAGACGAAGAACCTGAGGAACTTTCCGGCCATGAAATCAGCCGCGGCCGTTTGGGCGCAGAGGATATCGATGACGTCGTCTCCACCCCAGGGGCCGGATTTTCCCAAAAAGGTTTTCTCTTCGGGGTCGTGGGCACTTTCCCGAAAACGAAAGGACCAATCTTCCCGTTCGACGCTGTAACCGGTCAGGGCCCTGGCCGCCTCTTTGACATCCGCCTCTGAATAATGACCGACCCCCAAGGTGAACAATTCCATCAACTCCCGGGCAAAATTTTCATTGGGATTTCCTCGATTGCTGGACGCATTGTCGAGCCAGACCAACATCGCCGGATCTTGGATGAGGGCTTTGAGTTGCTCGGGAAAGGGTTTGATCGCCAGACTGCGGAAAGTCTCGTTTTGACGCCAGAGCGGGTAGGTGTGGCGAATTTTGTCAGGAAACCCACTGGCAAAATGCGAATGCCAAAAAAGGGTGAGTTTCTCTTCCAAGGGAGGAATTTTTCCTGGAAGCGGTGCACTGGCCAGCATGCGGCTCAGCCACCAGGCTTGAAGATCCCTGATGAGATCGTTCTCAACCCGATAGTACTCCTGGCGTTCCTTCTGGCGAATGTCTTCATCCTCGATGGCTTTCAGCCGTGCTTCGAAGGCATGGGGACTTTCCGGAGGGGTTCGAATGGCTTCGGGCGCTACAAAGTGATCCCCCGAAGGGGTGTAATCGACCAGGGCATCCACGGCCGCATCAAGACCACGTGAGGAGAGTTCCTCAGCTTCTTCCCAGGTGCCGCCGAATCCGGCCCGCCAGAGCAGGTGGGAGGCGGCATAGGGAGTGAAACTTCTGGCAGGTACTGGGGCGAGGAAACCCATGCCGGACTGTAGGTCGAAAATTCCTTCTGCGCAATCCCTGCTTCAGAGCAACGCCGGGCAAAGGCGCATCTCAGATAAAAATTAAGATCCTGAACTACCTGCCAGCAAATGGCACCAAGGCTGCGCAAAGTTTCTTCTCGTTCGCCTCACTCATCTCGCAGAGCGGCAGGCGGACGTCGGCCGTCATTACCCCACGCCGCGCCAGGGCATATTTGACCGGAACAGGATTGGGCTCAATGAAGAGAACTTTGAAGAGAGGGTAGAGACGATGATGGGTGGCGGCGGCCTCCGTGATTCGACCTTCCCTCCAGTCCCGAACCAGTCCTGAAACTTCCTTTGGCAGGTAATTCGAGGCGACGCTGATGACCCCCACCGCGCCAGCAGCGAGGAAGGGCAGGGTGAGTGAGTCGTCGCCGGATACGATTTCGAACCCTTCCGGCACGACTTGCCGTAGGGCACTGACGCGCTCCACGGTTCCGCCCGCCTCTTTGATACAGGTGATGTTTGGACAGTCGCAGGCCAGACGGACCACGGTCTCCACTGCGATCTCCACGCCACAACGCCCAGGAATACTGTAAAGTACCACGGGAATTTTCACCGCATCGGCGATGGCTTTAAAATGGCGATAAAGTCCCTCCTGGGATGGCTTATTGTAATAGGGAGCGACGAGGAGAAGGGCGGTGGCACCGAGCTTCTCTGCCTCCAGGCTCAGATCGATGGCTTCGGCGGTGCTGTTGGACCCGGTACCGGCGATGACCTGACAACGCCCGGCAGCAGCTTCGACCGCAACCCTAATGATTTCGGTGTGCTCATCGTGCGTGACCGTGGGCGACTCGCCAGTGGTGCCGACCGGAACAATCCCTTCAACGCCTCCCGCAATTTGGGCTTCAATGAGGGCGCGAAACGCGGCGACATCAAACGCCCCCTCGCGAAACGGCGTGACTAAAGCGGTATGAGTTCCTGCAAATGACATAGCCAAAAGACTTATAGGGAAATTTCTCCGTCGAAAACAAAATCCGCCGGGCCCGTGAGGGTGACATCGCTAAATTGCTCCCCGTTCCGTGCAAACCCGACGCTGAGAATCTCTCCGCCGCGGACCCGCACGCCAACCGGCGAGGGATCGCTGGTTCGCAGGTGATGAAGCAAGGCAGCCGCGCAAACTCCGGTGCCACAGGCAAGGGTTTCATCTTCGACGCCACGTTCATAGGTGCGGATCGCGATCTGAGAGGGAGCCAGTGCCTGAACAAAATTTGCATTGGTGCCCTGCGGGGCGAAGGCCTCATGGTGACGGATGGCAGAGCCGTCTGCCAGCAAGTTCAGGGCGTCCAAATCATCCACAAAGCAAACCGCATGGGGGACCCCCGTATTGAGGATACCCACTTCCAGGGCCCGGCCATTCACCGTCAATGGTTCCGGTGCCCGGAAAGAGTGGGGGACGCTCATGAGGAGGCGGATGGAGTCGTTCAGGCATTCCGCGGCGATGACGCCGGCCCCGGTTTCAAAGGAAATCGTATCTGCGGAATGGCCGCTAATTTTGCGGGCAAAGCGGGCAAAGCACCGGGCGCCATTTCCACACATTTCCGCCTCGCCGCCATCGGCATTGTAATACCGCATCCGAAAATCGGCTCCGTCACGGGCGGGTTCGACCAACAGGATGCCGTCGGCCCCGACGCCGCGGTGACGGTCACAGACCCGGGCAATTTGCAGTCCGGAAAGCGCGAGGGTTCCGGCGCGGTTGTCGAGCATGACAAAATCGTTGCCAGCGCCATTCATCTTGGTGAAAGAGAGTTGCATGAAAAGGAGTCGAACCCTACGCGTTTCTGGCTGCCAGCACAAGGGGATGGACAAAGTCCCTGACCCTCGCGCCGAGATCTTTCGCCGCAGCGTTTTCCGCGATATGGCGGACGATGGCACTACCCACCACCACGGCATCGGCATCCCTCGCGACAGCGGCTGATTGTTCAGGAGTGGAAATCCCAAAACCCACCGCAATGGGGAGGGGGGTGTGCCGCCGCAACTCGGCGACCTGCGCACCGATGCCAGAGGAGAGTTCGGCCTGCTCCCCGGTGACGCCTTCGCGCGACACATAATAGATAAACCCCCGTCCACCGGCGGCGACCTTTTCCATCCGGGTCGGGGACGTCGTGGGCGCAATGAGGCGGATGGGATCCAGATCCGGCCCATCGGCGAATTCGGTTGCGCCAAGTCCAAGTGCTTCCTCTGGCGGAAGATCCAGGATCAACAAGCCGTCCGCACCGGCCTCAACCGCCATTTTCTGAAAAACAGGCAACCCCAGAGTGTAGATCGGGTTGAGATAACTGAAGAGCACGACCGGCAACTCGGATTCGTCCCGAAAGCGCCGGACCAGTTCCAAAACGCCCAGCACGGTCATTCCGGCCGCCAAAGCCCGTCCGGAGGCGGCCTGGATGGTGGGTCCATCCGCGAGGGGATCCGAAAATGGAACGCCGAGCTCGATAATATCCGTTCCTGCCTCTTCAAGAGCCCGCATGACTTCCAAAGTGGCCTCCGCCGGGGGATCCCCGGCGGTGACGTAGGCAATGAACCCGGTTTGCCCCTGAGAGGACAATTGCTCAAATCGACGGCTGATACGGCTTTTTGGGTTCACGGGACTGGCACTCACAAGATTGCGAAGATTCGACGGCCCGGCCCGCAACCGCAAGCGCTTTTCCCGGGAAATCCGCCCCATGTAAGGCGAGTTGAAGTGCCTCAGCCACATCTCTGCCAGTAATTAGGCGCCGTCCTATCTAACCTGGCGGTGTGAATAACCGAAGGCGAACCGTTCCGTTGCCAAGGGCGTGGTGACTTCTTCCAATCTTATTCACACCCACCTAAGCCCCTCCATACTACTGGAATAAAAATAACTTCCTATAATATATGTCATGTATAGTCGCAATGGAGAGGATAGGTAAGGGAGAAAGACAATTCACCGCCCCCGCCTCAGTTTGCCGGAGTCGGATGCTTGGGTTTGGACGACTTCTGAGTCTGGCTTGGCACTTGAACCGTAAACGCCGGGACCTGTCCATCGCCCTCAATGGCGGGAATGGTTTGAGTCGGGTTTTCGCTCCTTACCTCGTTTTGGCGCAAGGTTGATTGCCCGGGCCCGGAATTCCGTCCAGGAGAATAGGATGAAGACCACCACCAAAGCGCGATTCCACAAATAATGAGCGCAAGGATCCAATATCTCCAGCGAGCCCCGCGTCGTCTGGTTTCCTTTGTCGGCTTTTCCGGTTCCGGGGTTTTGCGGGCCGGTCGCAGCCCCTTTCCCTTTCCAGCGCCGAATTCATCAAGGCGGCGGGCGATTTCGAAGGAATTGTCTTCAGGCATCGTTCCTATTTGAGGCGCAAGAGTTGTGGAAGAAGCTCATCCAAACCGGCGGCAAGTCGGGTTTGGGCGATTTTGGCGTTTTTTAGTAGCTTGTTGAAACCTCCCACGGCGGACGGATTGGTCAACAAATGGCGGAAGAGCTGTAGGGGCTCCGGTCGGCCGGTCTCGGGATTCAAAAGGAGGTTGGCCGGCACTGGCATGCTGTCAAGGAGTCCATCACTGATGCAGCGGACGGAGAGCATGGGAATTCCTCTCGCGGCGCAGACCCGAGCAAAATGAGCCGTTTCCAAGTCGCCGGCCAGCGCTCCCGTGGACTCGCCCAGCCGGATTTTGTCCGCGGACCGCTCGATGATGGCGTCTTCTGTGATCACATCCCCAACCCGCCAGCCTTCGCCAAGATTCAGTCGGGAAACAATCCCGGGATCTGAGAAGTTTTGACCGATCACTAAATCTCCCACCTGAATCTCCGGCTGCAATCCTCCGCCAAATCCAGCGGAAATTACCAATTTTGGTGTGTTTTGGGTTAATCGTTGTTCGAGTTTATTTGCCGCATGGGGCCCCATGGCCCCCAAGAGCCAAATGGCTACCCGTAAGCGCGAGTCGTGTTTGGCTCGAAAAAAGGCGCTCTCAAACTCGAGTGCAAAGGCGATGGCAATCATGGGGTTTTCTGTTCAGCTATCACAATTTCCACCCAAAAGCGAACCTGATCCTCCGGCAATTGCACCGGCTCTTCTGAGCCGCGACACCGTTGAATGAACTCCTCCGTTCGGTCTCTCGCGATCGAAACCAGGACTTTTGTGCTGCCACCCTCTCCCTCGGACGGCAAGGCGGTGGCCTCAAATGTGCGGGCCAATTCCATAATTCGGGCCTGTTCGTTTCCCGGGTCTGTGACTGTGACCTCCAGCGGAATGCGATCTGGATCCAAGGTGGCCGCAGGAAAATGTTCGATCGCGATATCCTCGAGGACCTGACGCAACGGCTCCATCCCGACGTCCGAATCCGGTGGAGGCGAAGCCTCTCTTGTATAGAGTTGCAGGGCATAGACCCCCATCGCCACGGGCAGCGCGAGGGCAAAAAGAGCCACAGCCACCATAACTAGAACTTGGGGGTTGAGGCGAAATTGTTGATCTTCTTTCGTTTGCATTGTTGACCGGTTGCGTTCCCTCTAGGATATTCGCCGATCTCTCACGATGTCCATCCAACGCACGCGAAATTTTTGCATCATCGCGCATATCGACCACGGCAAGACGACACTTTCCGATCGACTGCTCGAATTTACCGGTACTATTCAGAAGCGCGAGGCTCAAGAACAACTCCTCGATGCCATGGACTTGGAGCGCGAGCGCGGCATCACCATCAAGGCCCACCCCATCGCCATGAAATACAAGGCTCTGGATGGTGAGACCTACAATTTAAATCTTTCGGACACGCCTGGCCATGTGGACTTTTCCTATGAAGTTTCGCGTGCGCTTGCAGCCTGCGAAGGAGCCCTGCTCATCGTCGATGCGGCCCAGGGCGTCGAGGCCCAGACGGTCGCCAATGTTCATCTGGCGGAAAAACAGAGCCTTAAGATCATTCCCGTCATCAATAAAATCGACCTTCCCAACGCCGACCTTCCCATGGTTGAGAAGCAACTCGAAGACATCCTCGCCATCCCGGCCGAGGAGGCCATCCACGCCAGCGCCAAGGCCGGCCTGGGCATTCAGGACATTCTGGAAGCGATCGTGGCTCGCATCCCCCCACCCTCAGGGCTCCCGGAGAGCCGCCTGCGTGCGCTCACCTTTGACTCGACCTTCGATACCTATCGAGGCGTTGTCATCTACACCCGCGTCTTCGACGGCACCGTCAAGGCCGGTGATCCGGTCCGATTGATGGCCACCAATCGTTCCTGTGAAGTGAAGGAAGTTGGAATTTTTCGCCCCCAACACCCGAAATTTCTCATCCAGGACAAGTTGCAGGCCGGAGATATCGGCTATGTGATTGCCAACATCAAATCCAGCGCGGAGGTCAAGGTCGGCGACACCCTCACCAGTTCCCGGCTTCCCGCCGAGAGTCCCCTGCCCGGTTTTCAGGTCGTCCAGCCCATGGTCTTCAGCGGCATCTATCCGATTAATACCGCCGACTTCGAGAATCTCAAATCCGCCATGGGCAAGCTTCAACTCAACGACGCGGCCTTCCAATTCATGCCCGAGTCCAGCGTCGCCCTCGGATTCGGGTTCCGTTGCGGCTTTCTCGGCCTCCTTCATATGGAGATTATCCTCGAGCGCCTGCGCCGGGAATTCGACATGGACATCATTGCCACCTACCCGTCGGTCGTCTTTGAGGTCGAACGCACCAATGGCCAGGTTCTCTACATCGACAATCCGGAGCAATTGCCCGACATGAGTGTCATTGAGGAAATGCGCGAACCCATGGTCAAATGTTTCATCATGCTCCCGAATGAATACATCTCCCCCATGATGCAGCTCATCATGGACAAGCGCGGGGCGATCCAGCACACCGAGTCGCTAGACACCCGCCGCGTCATGCTCACCACCGAATTGCCCCTCAACGAGATCCTGGTCGATTTCGTTGATAAAATGAAGTCCATCACCCGGGGATATGGTTCGATGGACTACGAACATGCCGGCTATCGCGCGGCCGACCTCGTCAAACTCGACATGCTCGTCAACGGCGAACGGGTGGACGCATTCTCCTCCATTGTTCACCGTGACAAGGCTGAAAATCGCGGTCGGGCCCTGGCCACCAAGCTCAAAGAGGTCATTCCTACCCAACTCTTTCAGGTCGCTATCCAAGCCGCCATCGGTGGCAAGATCGTCGCCAGAGAAAGCGTTAGCGCATTACGTAAGAACGTTACCGCCAAGTGTTACGGTGGTGATATTACGAGAAAAAGAAAACTATTAGAAAAACAAAAAGAAGGCAAAAAGCGGATGAAAGCGATCGGATCGGTTAACATTCCACAGGAAGCCTTCATCGAAGTCCTGAAGACAAACTAGCCATGATTTTCACACCCCGGCACATCAAGGAGGGCAAGCATTACCGCCATGCACTCAAGCGTCTCATTCACTATAAAGAGGACATTTTGCCGGAGAAAGACCTCGCAACCTTGCGCAGCCTCCTGGCTGACATGCAGGCGGCGCTGAAGAGCCGCAAACGGGAGGCCATCGACAGGGTCCAGAAGGCGATTGAGAAGGCGGTCGGACGGATCGTTCCACCCTCGGCCAACGCGGGTTGGCGGGAGAATGTGGAGGTTTTCCTTGTGGCCATCGTCATTGCAGCCGGGGTGCGGGCCTATTTTCTCCAGCCCTTCAAGATTCCGACCGGCTCGATGCAGCCCACCCTCTTTGGCATCGTGGGTACGCCCAGCGACAAACCAACTCCGAACCTACTCATACGGGCCTTCGATCTGGTCTGCCTGGGGCGCCACCATATCGATCTCCGGGCCAAGGGCGAAACCGAGGTGCGGGATTTGAAGGAATCCACCTATCTCAACTTTTTCACCTTTACCCAGGTGATTTGCAATAACGGGACCTACCGGCTCTTTGCACCCCAGGCTCCGCTACAGGTTGGTTTCGGCATTAAACCTGGGAAGATCTATGCGGACGGCGAAATCATGGCCCATGGGACTATTGATACCGGAGACCAGGTCTTTGTGGACAAAATTTCTTATAACTTTCGCAAACCGAATGCGGGAGATGTCTTTGTTTTCAAGACGACCGGCATTCCCCGCATCAGCATGCCGCGCGGTGTGGATTCCCAGCACTACATCAAACGCCTGGTCGGATTACCGGAACAAACCCTGCGCATCGATGCGCCCCAACTTTTTATTGACGGTCAACTGGCGGAGAATCCTCTTTTTCAGCGGGTCATGAGCGAGAAAAATGGGTATCGCGGCTATTCCAACCCCAGCAAGATGCAGGGCGCGCTCTACCTCACCAACCCTGACGACTCGTTCACCCTACCGGTAAAAACCTATTTTGCCCTGGGTGACAACAGCTACAAATCCAGCGACAGTCGTTTCTGGGGCACAGTCCCCGAACAAAACGTCGCCGGCCGCGGGTTTGTCGTCTATTGGCCCTTCAGCAAACGCTGGGGGCTGATCCACTGAACGGGGCGCAGAGCCTCAGGATTCCAAAGCGGAGTCCAAGGCGGCGAGCATCTCCCGCATCGTTGTCCCGGTTTCGTCACCCATGTTGGAGATGCGAAAAGTTTTCCCCTTCAGTTTGCCGTAGCCGCCGTCAATAACGAGGCTGTGATTCTCACGAAGCCGCTTGATCCAGGCGGCCACATCGACTTCGCGATTATTTTTAACACAGGTCAACGAAAGGGAGCGATATCCTTCGGGGGCGAAAAATTCAAATCCGCGCGTGTTCACCCAATCATGCACGAGGGAGTTGTTGGCGCGATGGCGAGCGTGGCGAGCTTCCACGCCCTCCTCAAAGATGTCTTCGAGCTTGGAGCGCAAGGCATGAATTAACGCAATGGTCGGCGTGCTGGGCGTCATGTCCGTGGCCTGATTTTTAGCAAATTCCAGAAAATCGAAATAATACCCGCGACCTTCGACCGACTGAGCCCGTTCCAGGGCCCGCTCGGAAACGGCGAAGAGAGAGAGCCCCGGCGGAAGGGCGAGAGCTTTTTGGCTGCCGGTCAGAAGGACATCAATGCCGAGGTCATCCATCGGGATCGGTTCGGTCGAAAATGACGAAACCGTGTCGACAATAAACATGACCTCGGGAAATTTTTTCATCACCGCAGCAATTTCCGGCAGGTCGTTTTTCACTCCCGTGGAGGTCTCGTTATGGATGAACGTGAGGGCATCGAAGCCACCTTCAGCGAGTTTTTCCTCGATGCGCGTTGGGGAAATGGGCTGTCCCCATTCCACCTGCAGGGCCACGGCTTGCTTGCCACACCGCTGACTGATATCGAACCATTTATCGGAGAAAGCTCCGCACATGGTATTGAGCACCTTGCCCTCGGGTCGGACCAGGTTGCGGATACTGCCTTCCATCACTCCCCAGGCTGAGGAAGTGGAAAGAAACACCGGTCGCTTGGTGCCAAACAATTTTTGTAATCGGGGTTGGATGCCCGCGTAGAGAGCTTTGAAGTCGGCGCTGCGATGCCCCATCATGGGCTCACACATGGCGCGATAGGTTTTCTCGGAAACTTCGACGGGACCTGGAATATAGAGTTTGACGTGGGATGCGGACATTGAGCCGCAGAAACTATCCGGATCTGCTACCGGAGAAAACCAAAATCCCGCGCTCTATTTGTCCCAAATGAAATTTTCCAACCGGAGCTTGTTGACCTGGTCGCGGGCTTCGCCGGCCCGAGGACCCTCAACGGCGGCGATGGTCTCATAAACCACAATCGCCTCTTTCCAGTTTTCTTGGGATTCTAGGAGTCGCCCGGCGTCGAATCCGGATTTATAGAACCAAAAATATTCCGGCTCGCCTTCCTGCTTACTGGAAAACACCTGATGGTAACTAGCGAGAGCTGCGTCGCTACGACCCAGCTTTTCATTGGCGGCCCCCATTTTTACGAGCGCCTGGTGGCGCATCGTCTTTGACACCTCGGGGTTCCCGGCAAGTTTTTCCCAGGCGGCGATGGCCTCCTCATATTCTTTGGGATTCCCCTCCCCTTGGGCGAAATGAGTATCTCCCATTTCGAGGAGGGCCAGACTCCGCAACTCGGAATCGGGAGTTCCGGTCAGGATGTTTTCCAGAACCCCGAGGGCTTCCTTGGGACGATTCAATGCATTGAAGAGAAGGGCTTGGGATAAACGTGCTCGCAGGGAAAGCGGACTGTCGCCCTGTGCCACTTGTTCGTAAAGTTCGATGGCATCGGTTTTTGAGTTCGGACTCATCGAGCGAGATTTTGCCTGGGCGGCCATAAAAAGTGCAGTGTCGGCCAGCGGGGAATCCGGAAAATCCTTGGCAATGAGGGAGAATTCCCGATGGGAAGCGAGGTAGTCGCCCCGTCGGTGTAGCACCTCGCCGAGCTTCATCCGCACCTCGGCCATGAAAGCGGAACCTGGATATTGCTTCAAAAAATCCGTGGCGAGCGTCACGGTCTGCAATTCAGCATCCGCGTCACCCGTATCGCTCAGAAACACGCCCAGATAGGCGATTCGTTCGCTTTCGGCTGGATCAGCAGTGGAGATTTTTAGTATCTCGCTTTGGGCCCCTTCCCGGTCAAGTTGTAGGTTTTGCCATTCTGCCAGGGCGAGACGGGCGCGGGAGGCCCAGGGCGAAGAACTCCCGGCAATGTCCTGCAGCCGGTCGAAAGCATCCGGAGCCCGTTGTGAGGCGTGGTGCATGGCCTCAAGAAAAACAATGCGCTCCCGCGCTGCCTCGCCCCCCTCCATGGTTCCGAGCGCGGCCAGAGCGGAATTTTCGGAATCGGGTACCCCCGCCAGCATCCCGCAAAGGGCGGCGTTCGTGAGAGAAGGTATTGCGAGATCCGGGTCCTCCGAGGCTTTGAGAAATACGACCGCCGCCTCCTCGTGCCGTCCCAGGGCCACGAGCGCCTCGCCTTCCACGAAGCGCAGCCGTGCGCCTTCCCCCTTCTGAGCGATAGCAAGAGCTTTGAGCGCCTTGCCGTCAGCCAGTTTCCAGGCGGCCAGATCTGCCAGAACATCTTCGGTGCGTGGATGCCTCGGATAATTGGTGAGAAATCCCTCCAGAAGTCTCATCCCCTTGTCGGCCCGGCCGGAGCGGTGTTCGGCCCGGGCCCGATAATATTGCGCCAGGGCGGCCCGGTCGGGAGCCTTGTCATCCTTGGACCATTTTCGATATTCAGAGATTGAGCTTTGGGGAGAGGAGGAGAGACGCTCGAGGGCGGCGAACACCGTGTTTAAGCCTGGGAGGCGGGGGTTGTTCTCGATAAATTGTTCCAAGATTTTTTCACTCTCTTCCCCGCCAGCCCGTTGGCAATCCGCCAGGGCCACTGCCACTCCGGGGGCCAAATCGGCGGGAGGGACCGCGATTTGGCGTAGTAACGCCTCGGCCACCGTCGCTTCGCCATCCAGCAGATGGGCCCGGGCCCGTAAATAGTTGGCGCTCTCGCTTCCTTTCTCACCGCTGGCTGGTAGGTGATCCAGCGCCGCTCGAGCGGCCTGCGAATCCCCCGCATCAATCTGCAAAGCCGCCAGCACCAGTGCCACATCCGTCGCCGCAGGTTGGGACTTCAAAAAGGCATCCAGGCGTTCCCTCGCCTCCGCGCACCGATCCAATTGTTCCAGCATCCTCGCACAGCCGATCGCAGCCCGGCTGGAAAATTCCTCATCGCCGGCCAGCCCTTCATAAATCACGAGGGCTTTTTCATGTTGTTGCAAGGTCGCCTGGGCACTGGCCAGGCAATACCGGGCGTCCGGTGGCGGCGAAGAAAGAGCCTCCAGGACCTCCACGCTTTCTTTCGACCGACCGGCCGCAAACAAAGCGCGACCAAGAAGCGCCTGTGCGGCCAGCCGCTCTTCCGGCGAGTTCCAGCTTTCCCCCTCACTGCGGATCCGGGCCACAGCCACCTGTGGCAACCCGTCGGTCAGGGCCTGCCGGGCCTCGTCGAGGCGGACATCCCCAGCCTCGGCGCCGCTGGCCAGAAATCCAATGGCTCCCAAGATTCCGAGAAATCCCCACCTCATGACAAAGCCCTCGCGAGAAAATTTCCGGTGGCGCTCTGAAGATTTTTGGCAACGGTTTCGGGCGGACCCGTGGCGACAATCTCACCACCAGCGCCGCCTCCGGCTGGCCCGAGATCGACCACCCAGTCCGCGCATTTGATCACCTCCAGATTGTGCTCAATGACAATAAGGGTGTTGTGGGCGTCGCGTAATTTCATCAGGACTTCGAGAAGTTTGTGGATATCGGCAAAATGCAATCCTGTCGTCGGCTCGTCGAGCAGATAGATTGTCCGTCCGGTGGCGCGCTTGGCGAGTTCGGATGCCAATTTGAGCCGCTGAGCCTCGCCTCCGGACAAGGTCGTTGCAGATTGCCCAAGACGCAAATACCCCAGCCCCACATCCTGCATGGTCTCTAGCCGCGAGGAGAGGGTCGGAATATTTCGAAAAAAACGCGCCGCCTCGTCCACCGTCATCGCCAGGACATCAGCAATATTTTTCCCCTTGTAGGTAATCTCCAGCGTTTCGCGGTTGTAGCGCTTTCCGCGGCAGATTTCGCATTCCACATAGACATCGGCCAGAAAATGCATCTCGATCTTTATGAACCCATCCCCTTTACAATGCTCGCAACGCCCGCCCTTGGCATTGAAGGAAAATCGTCCTGCATCATAGCCCCGCACCCGGGAGCTCGGCAAATCGCTGAACATGTCCCGAATGGGCCCCAGGGCCCCGGAATAGGTGGCAGGATTCGAGCGGGGCGTGCGGCCGACCGGGCTTTGGTCGATGATGATCACCTTGTCAAATTGAGCGGTCCCGACGATGCGATCATGGAGTCCGGGACGTTCCTTGGCCCGATTCAGATCCCGAGCCAGAGCGCGATGGAGGATATCGTTGACCAAGGTGGATTTCCCGCTCCCTGAGACTCCGGTCACACAAGTCAGACACCCGACGGGAAATGCCGCCGTCACATTTTTGAGATTATTTTCCCTCGCCCCATAAACGGACAACCACCCATCCCCCTCCCCCACTTCGGGATCAGGGTCCTGACGCGGAGGCACCCGATGACGCGGCACCGGGATCTTCAGCGACTTGCTCAAATAACGCGCGGTCAAAGATTTCTCATTCCCAAGAATGTCCTCTAGGCTTCCCTGCGCAACAATCTCCCCTCCCCGCGGACCCGCTCCCGGACCCAGATCGAGAATATAATCGGCGGCGCGGATCGTGTCCTCATCATGCTCGACCACGATGACCGAATTCCCCAAATCCCGAAGGGAACGCAAAGTCTCGATCAATCGGTCATTGTCCCTCTGATGCAGCCCAATACTGGGTTCATCCAGTACGTACAAGACTCCCGCCAGGCCCGACCCGATCTGGGTCGCCAGCCGGATGCGCTGGGCCTCGCCGCCACTCAAAGTGCCGCTCTCCCGGTTCAGCTGTAGGTAGTCGAGGCCGACCTCGTTGAGAAAACTCAAGCGCTGCCGGATTTCTCTCAAGACATCATGTACAATTTCTTCCTCCGCTTTGGTGAGGGCAAACCGGTCCGCCAGCACGAAGGCGTCCGCAATGGAGAGTCCGCAAAACTGATCCACATTGTAGGCCCGCCCATCCCGATCCGAAACCGTCACGGCCAGAATTTCCGGGCGCAGCCGGGCCCCCTGGCAGACCCGACAAAGGCGCCGACCCTGAAAGCCCCGCAAGCGCTTGCGGGTGAACTCGCTCTCACTCGTCTCCAACAAATTCTGCATCTGGGCGATCAGTCCCTCGAAGGGACGACTCACCTTTTTGGCAGCAGAGACCTGGATCTCAATCTCCTGATCTCCAGTGCCCGCGAATAACATTTCCTTGAAGCTTTCAGGCAGATTCGCGAACGGCACATCCCTCGGCGCCGAAACCACGGCCAGGAGTCCATCCAAAATCGCTCCATAAAAATTTCGCATCCGCTTTTGCCCCACCCGCCATGGCCGGATCGCCCCCTGGTCGAGAGTCTTGGCAGCCACCGTCATCAACTCGGGATCGAAAAACCATTCCGTGCCGATGCCATGACAGGTCGGACACGCTCCATGGTGACTGTTGAACGAAAAATGTTTCGGCGTCAGCTTCGGCATGCTGAACCCGGTGGCGGGATTGCTGTAGTCGGTGGAGAATTTTTGTTCCTCCCATTTCAGATCTTCCGGAACCTGGTGACTCACAGTGATTTTGCCTTCGCCCCAACGCAGCGCCGTTTCGATCGAATCGGCCAGTCGTTGGGTGAGGCCTTCCCTCACCACCAATCGATCCACCACGGCCTCAATGGTGTGTTTGCGGGACTTGGCCAGCTTTGGTCCCCCGGCGTTGCCGAGTTCGACCACCACACCGTCCACCCGTAAACGGACGAACCCCTCACGACGCGCTTTCTCAATCACGTCCCGAAATTCCCCCGCCTGATGCACCACCAGGGGTGCCAGAACCATCAACTTCGTGCCTTCCGGCCAAGACAAAACCGCATCCGCAATCTGCTGCGGGGTCTGACGCACCACCGGCGCACCGGTGACCGGATCATGCGGCCGACCGACTGCGGCAAAAAACAATCGCAGATAATCATAGATTTCCGTGGTTGTTGCAATTGTCGAACGCGGATTCGCTCCCGACGTCCTCTGCTCAATGGCAATGGCCGGAGACAAGCCCTCGATGTAGTCCACATCCGGCTTTTGCATCTGATCGAGAAATTGCCGGGCATAAGCGGAAAGGCTTTCCACATACTTGCGCTGACCCTCGGCATACAGGGTGTCAAACGCCAACGAGGACTTCCCTGATCCACTCAATCCAGTCACCACCACCAGCTTGTTGCGAGGAATTTCGACGTCAAGATTCCGGAGGTTGTGCTGGCGCGCCCCCTTGATGCGGATCACGGAATGGTTCTTCAGAGTCATCAAAAACCGTCTTGCGGTGAATCGATCACCTTAGCACAGCGAACCCGTCCGGCCAAACAAAAGCCGGCGGGAAAAATTCCGTCCTGCGAAATGTAAGCCTGAGTCGCGGCTCCTTAGGCCGCCGCCTTCCGCAGGCGATCCATGATGGCGACACCCAAACCGTGTTCGGGCACGGGTTCGGCGAAAATGCGATCCAGTCCAGCATCATCCAATCGCCGCATGGCACGGAAGAGTCCCGCCGCCGCTTCCCGAAGGTCTTGAGTTTCGCTAAGGCGTTCCACGACAGCAAAACCCTCCCCGTCCAACGTCCAGGCCAGAAGTCCCGACCGCGAGAGGTCTCCCTCCCCGCTCCCGGATCCCGAAGGGCGGCCCGCGATCGGCAAAATCTCCAGCGGTGTGCGCGGCGCATAATGGCTCTTCATCCCTCCGGGCACCGCCATCGCTTCGCGGGGAACGAGGATTTTTCCAAATTCCGCGAGTTGATCCTGCGTGACGGGCCCATGGCGAAGGATCTCCAAACCGTCGTCACGCAGCCGGACGATGGTGGATTCAAGCCCATGCCGACAGGGACCATCGTCCAATACGAGCGGAATCCGCCCGCCCAATTCGCGAACCACATCGGCAGCGCATGTCGGACTGATGCGTCCGAAACGATTGGCGCTAGGGGCCGCAATCGGCGAACCGAAGGCAAGCGCCACGGATTGAAACCCCGGGTGCGCGCTCATTCGCAAGGCGACACTGTCCGACCCTGCGGTCACAAGATCGGGGACAACTTTTCGACGAGGCAGAATCATGGTGAACGGCCCGGGCCAAAAAGCTTCTGCCAGCTGCATGGCCAACGCGTTGGGCCGGGCCAACGCCCTGAGATCCTCCTTATCCGGCAAATGGACAATCAGGGGATCGCTGAGAGGGCGGTCCTTGACCTCGAAAATTTTCGCACAAGCGAGCGAATTCAAGGCCGCTGCCCCGAGTCCGTACACCGTCTCTGTGGGAAGACCGACAACATCGCCGGCCTGCAACAACTCCACCGCCCGGGAGCAACCGTCGGAAACCGTCAGAACCTGAGTCTTCATTTTAATCCTGGAAAACCACGAACCCGGATGCGGGGTTCATCCCTCAAGCGAACTTCCCAGAGCCGCCGTCGTCTGGGCCTGCCGGAATTTTTCCAGAGCCTGCCCAATGGCGGGGTAACTCCCAGCCAGAAGCGCGGCAGAGAAAAGGGCCGCGTTCTTGGCTCCGGGTACGCCAATGGCGAAAGTCGCGACGGGAACTCCTGCCGGCATCTGAACCATGGACAGCAGGGAATCCATCCCCGCCAGCGCCCGGCTTTGCACCGGCACGCCCAGGACAGGCACGGTGGTCTGAGCGGCAATCATACCCGGAAGGTGCGCGGCTCCGCCAGCGCCTGCAATGATGGCCCGCAAACCTCGTCCGGCAGCTTCACGGGCGTATTCCGCCATCCGATCCGGCGTCCGATGGGCTGAAATCACCTCGCATTCATGGGAGACTCCGAGGGAGGTCAACATTTTCGACGCCTCGCGCATCGTCTCCCAATCCGATTGGCTCCCCATCACCACCCCAATCAATGGGGCCTCATCCGTGGTCTGCTTCATGCGCCCCAAGTTTCTACACGCCAAGAAACGAAAGAGAAACGAAATCCTTCTTCATTCCAAATTGATTTGCCTTCGGCTCCCCTTCGGGCTGTCAGGCTTGCGCCCGACAGTCTGTCTCCCTACCGTCGGCTCTTCATTCATATTCCTCTTCCGTGCTTCCCAACCTCATCCTCATCGGCTTCATGGGCTGCGGAAAATCCTCCGTGGGCCGCCGCTTGTCCACTTTGACCGGACACCGCCTCATCGACAGCGATGAACAGATCGTCCAGGCCGAGGGCCGCAGCATCGCCAAAATTTTTGCAGCAGAAGGCGAAGGATATTTTCGTCAGGTAGAAAAACAGGTTCTTGAAAGCCTGATTGGCCTGGCCGGGATCATCCTTTCCACCGGAGGCGGCCTCGTCGTTCCGCCGGAAAACCGCCTCATCCTTCGCAAGATTGGCATCGTTGGCTGGCTCGACGCCGAGCCCGACATTCTCTTTGAACGGGCTTCCCGCAGTGGCAAACGCCCGCTTCTTAAGACCGAAAACCCCCGCGAAACCTTCGATACCCTCCGCGAATCCCGGATGGAGGCCTATTCCGACGCTGCGGATTTCCGCTTCGACTCGTCCGGTCTTTCTCATGACGTCGTCGCGCGTGGCCTTCTCGAAGAGGCCCAGAGGCATCTTCATCGTTTTGAGGGTTGACGCTCTGCGCTCGCCCCGATTTGATTTCCGATTCACTCAATTAACCCAATACCCACACAAAAATTACTATGGCAACCATCGGCATCAATGGATTCGGACGCATCGGACGGCTTGTATTTCGCGCAATCGTCGAACAGGGACTTCTCGAAAAAGGACACAAGGTCGTGGCCGTGAATGACCTCGTTCCCGCGGATAATCTCGCCTACCTCGTCAAATACGATTCCAGCCAGGGTGGGTTCCAAGGTGAGGTCTTCAGCGAAAAATCTGATCCCTCACTCGCGTCTGACGACACCCTCGTGGTCAATGGACACAAGATCAAATGTCTCGCGGTGCGGGAAGGTCCCGCCGCCCTGCCCTGGAAGGAACTCGGGGTGGATATCGTCATCGAATCGACCGGACTTTTCACGGACGCGACCAAGGCCAAGGGCCACCTCGACGCCGGGGCCAAAAAGGTCATCATCTCTGCGCCCGGAAAGGGCGAGGACATCACCGTTGTGATGGGAGTGAACAACGACCTCTATGATGCCTCAAAGCATCACATTATTTCCAACGCGAGTTGCACCACAAATTGCCTCGCGCCCATCGTACACGTTCTATTGAAAGAAGGCTACGGCATCGAGGAGGGTCTCATGACCACAGTCCACAGCTACACCGCCACCCAAAAAACCGTGGACGGTCCCTCCCATAAAGATTGGAAGGGAGGCCGTAGCGCCGCCATCAATATCATCCCCAGCACGACCGGTGCGGCCAAAGCCGTCGGGCTCGTTTGTCCGGAAGTCAAAGGCAAGCTCAGCGGAATGTCCTTCCGGGTGCCGACCCCGACCGTCTCTGCTGTGGATCTCACATTTAAGACCTCACGGGAGACGAGCTATAAGGAAATCTGCGCTTCCATGAAAACGGCCAGCGAGACCTATCTCAAGGGGATACTTGCCTACACTACGGACGAAGTCGTTTCCAGCGACTTCATTCACAACACCCACTCAAGCATTTTCGACGCCGGCAGCGGCATGGAGTTGAACAGCAAGTTCTTCAAGCTCATCAGCTGGTATGACAATGAGTGGGGCTATAGCAACCGCTGCGTGGACTTGCTCAAGCAGATTGCCTGAATTCCATCCCGTAGGCCGCCGGGCAAATCCCGGCCATCGCACTCCATGCCCAATGCCTAAGAAATCCATCACCGATATTCCGCTCCAGGGCCGCCGCGTCCTGATGCGGGTGGACTTTAACGTTCCCCAGGATCCGGCCACCGGCGAGATCACCAATCCCGCCCGCATCACGGCCGCCCTGCCGACCGTCGAATACATTCTCAAGGAGGGCGGATCGCTCATCCTCATGAGCCACCTGGGAAGGCCCAATGGAAATCGGACGGAAAAGTTCACCCTCCGGCCCGTGGCGGAAAAACTCGAAGAACTGCTCGGCCGGCCGGTGCGGTTTCTGTCGGACTGTGTCGGCCCGGATGTTGAGTCCGCCTGCGCAGGCATCGGGCCCGGAGAAGTTATTCTTCTGGAAAACCTCCGTTTTCACATCGAAGAAGAAGGGAAGGCCAAGCAACCCGATGGAACGTCCAGCCAGGCGGATCCCGGGCAAGTCGAAGCCTTTCGGGCCTCGCTCACCCAATTGGGCGATGTCTATGTGAACGATGCCTTTGGCAGTGCTCACCGCGCCCATTCCTCGGTGGTCGGTGTCGATCTGCCCGAAAAGGTGGCCGGCTTCCTCATGCAGAAGGAACTCGATGCCTTCGCCTCCGTCATCGAGGCTCCGGCCCGTCCGCTCCTGGCGATTCTTGGCGGGGCCAAAGTGGCCGATAAAATTCCACTCATCCGCAACCTCCTCGACCAAGCCGACGAGATCATCGTCGGCGGCGGCATGGCCTATACCTTTCTCAAGGTTCTGCATAACACGCCGATTGGCGACAGCCTCTTCGACCCCGAAGGCGCTAAAATTGTTCCCGAGTTGATGGAAAAAGCCGCCACCAAAGGTGTCGAAATCCACCTCCCAGTCGACTTTCTCTGCGCCGACAAATTTGCAGCTGACGCCGCCACCCAACCGGCGACCGCCACCGCCGGAATTCCTGACGGCTGGATGGGACTCGATTGTGGCCCCAAAACCAACGAACTCTTTCGCGAGGTCATCGCCCGGGCCAAAACCATCGTCTGGAATGGTCCGGCTGGAGTTTTCGAATTTGAGAAATTTTCCGCTGGCACCCGGGCCATGGCAGTCGCTGTGGCCGCCGCCACCGCCGCCGGAGCCATTTCCGTCGTGGGCGGTGGGGATACCGCCACCGCCGCGAAGATGTTTCATGTCATCGAACAGGTCACCCACGCCTCAACCGGCGGCGGAGCCTCCCTTGAACTCCTGGAAGGAAAATCCCTCCCTGGCGTTGCCAATCTCAACGATAAATAATCCATGCGCAAAAAAATCATCGCGGCCAACTGGAAGATGAACATGACAGTTTCCGAAGCGGAGAGCTTCGTCGATGACTTCCAACGTGAAGTCGCCGACATCACCGGAGTTGAAATTGTCATCGCACCTCCCTTCACTTCCCTGCCCAAGCTCTCTGAACTTGTCGGCGACTCACAAAATATCCGCCTCGGCGCTCAGAATTTTCACCCGGAACCCTCCGGCGCATTCACCGGGGAAATCAGCGCCTCGATGCTACGCGAACTTTTTGTTCGCTATGTCATCATTGGTCACAGTGAACGGCGTCAGATTTTTGGTGAATCCGACGCCTTCATCAATCAGAAGGTGCTTGCCGCCCAAGCCAACGAACTGAAGCCCATTCTTTGCATCGGCGAAACCCTGGCCGAGCGCGAAGCCGGTCGTGAAAAAGAAATCCTCGCCGGCCAACTCCACGGCGCTCTGGCCAACGTGCCGGTCGAAGAATTCCCCGACATGGTCATTGCGTACGAACCCGTCTGGGCGATTGGCACCGGCAAGACTGCCACCGCCGCCCAGGCCCAGGAAGCCCATGCCCATACCCGGGAGGTTTTGGCCGAACTCTCAAATCCGGAAACCGCCAATAAGATTCGCATCCAATACGGCGGCAGCGTCAAACCGGACAATGCAAAGGAGCTTCTCAGCCAGCCCGATATCGACGGCGCTCTCGTTGGAGGAGCCAGCCTCGAATCCCGCAGCTTCACCCGTATCGTGAGCGCCTGCTGTGAGGATAACGGCTGAGCCCTGAGATGGAGAAAGAGACCCGCTTGGCCGCGGTTCCAAACGGAAGACCAACACCCTGGTAAATTTCCAGCATCCTTTCGACTCCGCCTGAAGGATTCACCCCACGAACTCTGCCCTCCCCATTCGTAAATATCCTCATCTTCCGATCTACGCCACCATCGTCATGGGTACGATGGCTATTGGGATTGATTTCGCCTCGGTGGATCTCACGCTTCCTGCCTTGGAAAAGCAATTCGCGCTCGACCTCGACAGCGTGCAGTGGGTGATCAATGGCTACGTGCTCGCCTTTGCAGTCTTCATGGTGGCAGGTGGGAAATTCGCGGACGCCTTGGGCCGGAGAAAGATGTTCTTGTTGGGAATGGGCATATTCGCCGTCGCTTCCTTATTGGGCGGAATAGCCTGGAGCGGCGGTTCGTTGATTGGATTCCGCGTTTTGCAGGGTGTAGGAGCAGCCCTAATCTGGCCGTCCATGATAGGTATGGCCTGCGCTGCGGTCGGAGACTCCAATCGCGCCTTCGCCCTGGGCTTGATCTTCGGCACCTGCTCACTGGGCAACGCTGCCGGGCCGGTCGTAGGGGGTGCCCTCACCCAATGGTTTTCCTGGCGGTGGGTACTGTGGATTAATGTCCCCTTAGCAGTCGGTGCCTTCCTACTCACGATTTGGAGCGTGGCTAGGGATCCGAAGACCGGAGCGGAAAAGCCCCGGAATGACTACGCAGGTATGATCGCACTAACCGGCGGCCTCGTGGCCCTCATGCTGGTGGTGTATCAGGTGCAATCCTGGGGATGGACCGATCCAAGAACGATCGGATTCATCGCGCTGGCTCTCGTTCTGTTGGGCGGATTCCCTTTTCTAGAAAAGCGGGTTCGGGACCCGTTGATTCCCATGGACATGATGCAGAGCCGCGAACTTCAAACCCTCTGCTTCGCCGTCCTGGTGATCTGCCAGTTGTTTTTCATCGTTCTGCTTTATTACACGCAATACGCCATGAAATTTCTTGGGGATGATCCCATGGCCGCCGGTCTCCGGGTGGTGACGTTCATGCTCAGCTATGGCGTCGTGTCCTATTTCGGCGGGCCACTCTCCACCTGGCTCGGAACCCAAAGATTGCTCATCGTCGGGCTGGTGTCCGCCGCCGTGGCATCGATCATGCTGGGAGTGAGCGGACCTGGAGCATCCTGGCTCCCCTACAACAGCCTATTGCTCCTGCTGGGCATCGGCGTGGGGGCAGTCATCCCCACGGTGAGCGCACGAGCGATCGAAACCGTGGGCACAGACAAAGCCAGCCTCGTCAGCGGAATCATCTTCATGTGCCAACTCGCGGGAGCGGCCCTGATGCTCGCGGTGAATACGGCCATCTTCACGGCTATCAGCAGTCGGCATCTAGACCAA
>CALBXK010000374.1 GCA_937890535.1 uncultured Spartobacteria bacterium | reverse complement strand
GAGATCCAAGCCACGGCTTTTGTTTCCATCATGCAGGGCTGCAACATGCACTGCGCCTTTTGCATCGTTCCTGATACCCGCGGAGCGGAGCGCGGACGCCGCATCGAAGATATTGTCGCCGAAGTGAGAACCCTCGCCGAACGGGGCGTGCGGGAAGTCACCCTCCTCGGGCAGATCGTCAACCTTTACGGTCGCCATGAATTCCCAAAACTCGACGACAAAAGCCCCTTCGTCCAATTGTTGGAAGCGGTCTCAGAGGTTGAAGGCATCGCGCGTGTGCGTTTCACGTCCCCACATCCCATCGGGTTTCGCGACGATCTCATCAACGCGTTTTCCCGTTTGCCGAAGCTGGTCGAGCATGTTCATTTTCCGCTCCAGAGCGGCTCCGACCGGATTCTAAAAATCATGCGCCGCGGATACACGGCGGAGAAATACCTCAACCTCATCGAGCGTCTGCGTGCGGCCCGCCCCGGGATTGCGATCACGACCGACATCATCGTGGGATTTCCCGGCGAAACCGACGAGGACTACCAAAAAACCCGGGACCTGGCGGACGCCATCGGATTCGACAATGCCTATGTCTTTCGCTATTCGCCCCGTCGGGACACTCCCGCCGCCACGATGCCGGATCAAATCCCTGAGGAAATCCGGGAGTCACGTAATAAAGATCTTCTCACCGTGATCAACCACCATTCCCATCTCCGACTCAATGCCCAGATCGGCAAAGAGGTGGAAATTCTTTGTGAGGGTCCCAGCAAAAACAATCCGGACCGTCTCACCGGCCGCACCCGCACGAACAAGGTCGTCATTATTGACGGCGAGAGCCGCCACGTGGGGCAGATCTTCGACGTGAAGATTCTCTCCGCCTCCAACTCCACGCTCTACGGTGATCCGGCCGTGCTCAACCTCTGAATCCCACTGTGAAAGACCCCATCCCACGGAAGACCGTTTACCGCCTCTCGCTTTACAACCGCTGTCTCGAACAACTGGGATTTGCCGGCAGCGGGACGGTCTCTTCGGAGGTTCTCTCCAAGATCGCGGGAGTAAAGTCCCCTCAACTTCGCAAGGATCTCGCCTATTGCGGCCATGTTGGAAAACGGGGGCTCGGCTACGATGTCGTGTTGCTGCGGGAACGTCTCGCAGAAACCCTCGGAACCTCCCGCTTGCCAGCGGTCGTCCTCGTCGGCACCGGAAACCTTGGCTCGGCCCTGCTTCGTTACCAGGAAGGTTTTGCCAAGGAGGGCTTCGAGATCACTGCCGCCTTCGATGCCCGGCCGGAAAAACGTTCCTCCGACATCTCGGTTCCCGTTCTGCCGATGACGGAATTGTCCAAATTCGTCACTGAGCGCGGCGTCAAGATGGCCATCCTCTGCGTGCCCGGCACCGCCGCCCAGAGCGTCTGCAATCTGCTGCTTGAGAATGGCATTCAAGCCATCCTCAACTTTGCCCCGGTGATTCTGCAAACACCGCCGGGCGTGGCCGTGAACAATGTCAATCTCGCGATCGAACTCGAGAACCTCAGTTATTTCATCAAATGAGGCCACCGAAGGATTTGACCGAGTTGTCTGTCCAGGAATTCGATCTCGAGCGGACGCTGGGTTGCGGCCAGATTTTCCACGCCATGTCCCTCCCGGGACCCTCCGGGCCGGGGTGGCAGGTCTTGGTCGATCACGAACCGATTTTTCTTTGTCAGCGAGGGGAGATTCTCCTCGTCACCGCGGGACACGAAGCCACGGCCAGAAACTATCTTGCGCTCGATCACCCTCTGGAGACTGTCTATGCTGCGTTTCCCACCGACCCATTCAGCCAAGCGGCTCTGACCGCCTGTCGGGGATTACGAATCCTCCGCCAACCGCTCTGGGAATGTCTGGCCACCTTCATCACCTCTCCCATGAAGCAGGTCGCCCACATCCGGCAGATTTCACTCCACCTGCGCGAGCGCTTTGGCTGCCCGGTCCGTGGGTCGCTCATCAATGCCTACCCGTCAGCGACCCGCCTTGCGGAAACTTCCGAGGACGCCCTGCGCGCTTGCGGCCTCGGGTTTCGCGCCCGAAGCCTGTTCGCCACCGCTAAGGCCATTGCCTGCGGCTCCTTCGATCTGACGGCCCTCGACGCCCTTCCCACCGACAAGGCCCGCACCCTCCTTTGCGAACTCCCCGGGGTGGGACGCAAGGTCGCCAATTGCGTCCTCCTCTTTGCCTGCGAACGTCTTGATGCCGTACCGGTCGATGTCTGGATGGCCCGGATCCTCCAGGCCATGCGAAAGAAAAAATCCACTCCCTTGGAACTCGAACGTTTTTCCCGTCGACGATTCGGCGCCTACGCCGGCTACATCCAACAATACCTCTTTCATCATGCCCGCATGACGAAATCACTCCCCAAGCCATGAGTCTTCCGGCCACGAGGAAAAACCGGAATGACAGGATCGACGAACGAAAAAAAACGTTTCGCGCCTTTCTGGGCTCCGTCGCCCTTCACCTTCTGATCATTGTATTCGCGGCCCTCGCGCTTGCATTCCAACCTCCCGCCACTCCAGAGAACGATGACGGACCGGTCGAGATCACTCTGATTGCGCCACCTATTTCCAAAGCGACACCGGTGCGGGCCGTTATCGCCACCACCGAATCCCAGCGCAGCGAGGACGCTCCCGAGAACGCGCCATTTGAATCCGACAAGAATACCCGGGCGGCCGCACAAAACGCCGCCAGCGGCGATCTCCCCCTGCCAAGCCAAGCGGGAAGGGAAAGTCCGGGATTGGAGTTCGAGAATCAGGAATACACCGCCGGGCGCGAGGCGAGTCCCTCTTCACCTGCCACCCCGCCCCCGGCCCCCGAAGCGGAATCCACTCCCCGCAAAACCACCCAACTCGCGCTTCTCGATCCCCCAAAACCCAAGCAATCGCCGCGACCAAAGTCGGCCCCGCCAAAGCCGGCAACCCCACCCTCCCCGCAAAATGCCCGTCCTCCAGGCTACCAACCCCAAACCCGAGTCACCCGGATTCGAGGCAACATTTCCAACCGGGGGCGTTCCGCGGTCAATGCGACCGCCACCCCGCTGGGCCGCTACAAAAAGATGCTCTCCGATGCCATCGGCTCCCGCTGGTATTTTCAAGTCAATCGCCAGATGGGCCTCCTCACCATGGGAACGGTTGAACTCCGCTTCATAGTTACCGCTGACGGCAAGGCGACAAAAATTCAGGTCATCCGAAACAGCTCGAACGAGAGCTTTGCAGCTTGTAGTGTGGGTGCCGTTATAGAAGCTGAAATCCCGCCGATTCCCGAAGACCTCATCCCCATGCTCGAAAACGGCCGCATCGAAATCGAATACTCCTTCACCATCCTTTCAAACTAATGGAAATGATCACTGCATCCTTCATCAACGGCATCCTATTATTTTTTATCAAGGGGGGCCTCTTCATGGCCGTCCTCATGGCCCTGTCCGTCGTCGCCGGCACCGTCATCATCCTCCGCGCCCTTGCCCTGCGCCAACGCAACGTCCTGCCGCCAGCCATGTATGAGGAGATCGAACGCCTCCAGCCAGGACAAGACCTCGACAAACTCCATGCCCTGATTGAAAAATATCCCTCCGCTCTCGGCCGGGTGCTGGAGATCCTTCTGGCCCACCTGACCTGGCCACGGGCGGAAGTCATCGAAGCCGTGCAAACAAAAGCCCGTCAGGAAGTCGCAGGGTTGGAAAAAGGCCTCGTCATTCTGGAAATTGCCACCGGAGTGGCTCCCTTGCTGGGTCTTCTGGGTACCCTATCCGGCCTGGTCGGGATCTTCGACGGCATCGGTTCGGATCCCATCGCCGTCGCCCGGGGCATTGCGGAAGCCCTCAACACCACCATCATTGGCCTCGCCGTCGCTGCCCCCTGCCTCACCGCGCACAATTATTATCAACGCCGGATCGAAGTGATGGCGGTAGAAATGGAATCGCTCGTGGCTGATCTCATCGCGAAATGCTACCCGGAGGGGGCCGCTCCCACGATCCAGAAACTCTCCAAATGAAGTTCCACACCCGCAAGCGGCGTCAACCGTCGATCATCATCGTTTCGTTGATCGACATCCTGGCGATCTTGCTGATCTTTTTCATCGTCACCACGACGTTTCGAAAAAATCAACCGCAGTTGCAAATCAATCTGCCTGAATCCAAATCCGCCGAAGCCGCCCCGGCAGAACAATCCACCCCGTTGGTTTTGCGAGTGAAAGGCCCGGATGAGATCACTCTCGATGGCGAGCCCGTCACCCTCGATGACCTTGCCTCCCGGATCAGTGCCCTGCGAACGGAGAATCCGGATCGGCCCCTGGCGATGCAAGCCGACCGTGAAGCCGCTTTTGGCGTCGTAGTGAAGGTACTCGACAGCCTGAAAGAAGCCGGGGTGCAAAACATCCCCACCTTCACCCAACCCAAGGATGATGAATCGCCGAAGGAACCCTAAAATGTGCGGCGAAGCGGAACCAAATTCTCTCCATCGCCCGTGCCCCGTGCCGCTGTCGCCACGCGGGGTCTGATCCCTTGAATTTTTCACCCACAATGATTTCTTCCCATCCGGGTTTGTCCATGTCATCCGTGATCGGATTATGATTCTGGAAATTGTGCAATACGGGCATCCCGCCCTCCGGGCGAAAGGGCGCCGCATTGAAGAGATTGACGACGAGATCCGCCAACTGGTCGAGGATATGATCGAGACCATGATCGACGCCGACGGCGTCGGCCTCGCCGCCCAACAGATCGGTCTGCCCCTGCAATTGTGTGTTGTGGACGTGATCGGGGTCAACCATCGGTCCAGCGCAATGAGGATCGCCGGGCAGCAGGTGGAGCCCTCCGATCATATGCCCCTCATTTTGATCAATCCCGAAATCAAGCCTTATGGGAATGCGGACACCGGAGTGGAAGGTTGTCTCAGTTTTCCCGGCGTGAGCACCGACATCACCCGACCCTATTCGGTTCACGTCAAGGCCCGGACCTTCGACGATTCCCTGATCGAATTTGAAGCGGACGGCCTGCTGGCGAGGGCGGTTCAGCATGAGTACGATCACCTGCAGGGTATCCTCTTCATTGATCACCTGGAGGCCGACCAACGCCGAAAGCTGGACCCGAAGATTGAAGCCCTTCGCCATGCCTGAATCCGGCACCCTTCCTGCGACAAAACGCAGAATTTTTTGGATCCCTCTGCTCGCGATCGTCCTGACCTGGACGGTACTTTACCTGCCCCACCTCCGCACCAGTCCCCGCTGGTACGGCGACGAAACTCTGACCCTCATGATCGGGAAATCGCTATTTGCCGGCGCTCCGGCAGATCGCTCCCTGAAGATCAGCTTTTGGCACCCGAGCTACACCTATCAACCTGGCTATGCGTGGGTCGCAGGCATGATGGCCGCGATCACCGGGGGTGACATTCTCGGCGCCCGCTTTCTGAATGTGTCACTGGCTCTGACGATCGCCTTGGTCCTGTTTATCTTTGGGCGAAAACACCTTGGTTATTGGCCGGCCCTTTTTGCGGCGCTTCTTTTCCTGACCTACGACCAGACCGTCATCCACTTCCGGTGGATCTATCCCCACAATGCGGTGGCCTTGGGATTTCTTATCAGTGTGCTCGCCCTGATGAGAGCCAGTTCTCCAAGGGCAGATTGGACCACCGGGGCCGGCCTTGGCCTGGCCGCATTCTGCCATCCACTTTTTGCCCATGGAGCCATCGCCGCCTGGCTTTGTCGGCTGAAGCGCCCCCGGGCCTGGATTCGCATGGCCATACTCCCCGGCCTGGTTTTGGCCGCCAGTTTCCTCTCTGCCATCTGGCGCTATCAAGAGAGCTGGCTTTGGGGCGATCTTTCCGAATTGCTCGCCTTTTATCGAGTCTCCAGCAGCGAAGCCGGCACCGGAGCCCAGCCGTTTCTCAATTTTTACTACTTTTTTAGGCAGGATTTTTTCCACATCGGGGTCCTTTTGGGGGGCTTACTCTGCCTGACCCGGCGACGGCTCTATCCGATTGGATTATTCCTCCTCGTCGTCTCAGCCCTCCTTCTGCAAAACCGCCGAAACATTCCACTTTTCTATTATCAGGCGGTCACCCTGCTCCCCATCATGGCCCTGGCCTGGGCTGGCGGCCTTCGGGTCGTGCTGATGTGGATCTGGAAGGTTTCAGGACGATCCCGGCTGGCCCGTCTGCTGGCGATTCTGGTTCTGATTCTGCCCGCCATCTATTTCCTCAAGATTCTCCCTGCCGCCGTGTCCGGAAAACTCGTTTCCCGCAATGATATCTGGGTGACGCAGAACACGGACGAAGTCACCCAGGCCGCCGACTGGCTCAAGGCCCGGCTCCATCCCGACGATCTCGTCATTTGCGGCACCAATATTGGTTGGATGCTGCCCTGCCGGCAGGCGGACCTCATCCAGGCAACCACTTGGGCCGGTCATAAATCCTTCACCTTTGAGACCCCCATCGCGCATAAAAAATTCCTCCATCCCGCCGATCTTTCTCAAGCCCGCTACGTCATCATCAGCGACCTCGACCAGAGATGGACATTTGGCCAGACAAACGTTTCCCTCATCGCCAACCTTCTCGAAAAAGAGAAATGGCAAATCGTTTGGCAGGGACCATTCTACATCATCGTGGAAAATCCCCGCCTGACACCCTCCCCCACTCCATCCCGCTAAATCCCATGCCCACACCGATCACTCAATGCCGGATCTGCGGCAACACCGATCTCGAGCTGATTCTGCAACTGGGCGATCAAAAATTGACCGGCGTGTTCCCGGCCACCGCCGATGAGGAGGTCCTGAGTGGTCCACTCGATCTGGTGCGTTGCGTTCCCTCGGATACGGCCTGTGGCCTCCTCCAGTTGCGGCATTCCTATCCCTTGGACGCCATGTATGGGGACAACTACGGCTACCGCTCCGGACTCAATCGCTCCATGTCCCGCCATCTGGAGGAAAAATCCGCCGGCCTCGTGAAACTCAGCGGCGCCAGGGCTGGAGACCTCGTGGTGGACATTGGCTGCAATGATGGAACCCTTCTCAAGTCACATCCCGCCCATTTTGAACGCATCGGCATCGATCCGGTGGCCGAAAAATTCATCGATTTTTATCCCCCGGAAATCCAGGTCATCCCCGAGTTCTTCACTCCGGATCTCTGGCGCACCCGCTTCGAGGGTCGACAGGCCCGGATCATCACTTCAATTGCGATGTTTTATGACATCGAAAGCCCGTTGGAATTCATGCAGACGATCCACGGCGCATTGGCTCCGAAGGGCGTCTGGCATTTCGAACAAAGCTACATGCCTCTGATGTTGGAGCATTGCGCTTATGACACCATCTGCCATGAACACATCGAATATTATGCCCTCCGGCAAATTCAATGGATGGCACAGCGCTGCGGACTGAAGATTATCGGCTTGGAAACGAGTTCCATCAATGGCGGCAGCCTGGCCGTCACCGCCGCCCGGGCCGATTCCCCCCACCCAGAAGCCACCGCCGACCTGGCCCGCCTCACCGCCGCCGAGACCGCCGCCGGCTTCGAATCCATGCAGCCGTTTTATGATTTTCGTAAACGGGTCTTCCAACACCGGGCCGCCCTCCAAAAGGAAATAAAATCCTGCCTGGCTGGCGGAAAAACTCTGGGCGGATATGGGGCCTCCACGAAAGGGAACGTTTTGCTGCAGTTCTGCGGGCTCACGCCAAGAGAGATTCCCTTCATCGCAGAGGTCAATACGGAGAAATTTGGCCACTTCACTCCGGGCACCGGGATCCCTATCATCTCCGAGGAAGAGATGCATGCCCGGGCTCCCGATGTGCTCCTGGTATTGCCCTGGCATTTTCGCGAGAACATCATCGCCCGGGAAGCCAACTTCCTCGCGAGAGGCGGGCGCCTCTTGTTTCCGCTTCCTCATCCGGAATACCATCCCCAGTGAACCCGCTCGTCATTGTCCCCACCTATAACGAGCGGAACAATGTGTCGCCTCTGCTCAAAAAGCTCAGGGCCTTGCAACTGCCACTGGAGATTCTCTTTGTCGACGACAACTCCCCGGACGGCACCGGAAAACTGTTGGATGAGTTTGCCGCCGGGCAGGACACCCTTCACATTCTCCATCGCCCGAGCAAAGAAGGCATAGGCGCAGCCCATCTTGCCGGGCTCGCTTGGGCCGAGGAACGGGGCCACACCTGCGTCGTCACCATGGATTGTGATTTGACCCATTCTCCGGAAGACATCCCCGACCTCCTGGCGGCCGCCGAAACTGCGGACGTCGTGGTGGGCTCCCGCTACCTGCAGCAAGGCAGCCTGGAGGGATGGAACTGGCGGCGCAAACTTCTCACCCATCTCGCCCATACCCTCACCCGCACCTTGCTCGCGCTGCCCTACGACAGCACCGGGGCATTTCGCGTCTATCGCCTCGATCGTCTGCCGCCCGGCATCTTCAGCACCGTGCGTTCCATGACTTATCCCTTCTTTTTTGAGAGCCTCCTCGCACTTCAACTCAATGGCGCCGCCATTGCCGAGGTTCCGATCCGCCTGCCGCCACGCACCTATGGCAGTTCAAAGATGCCTCCCAGCGAGCCCTTTCGCGGTATTCTCCACCTGCTGGAAACCGCCCTGCGTCGGATCACAAGCCCTGAATCCTTCCGCAGGCCCACCCGCACGATTGAACGCAATCCTGCTCTGATCGATGCTCAAGGGTGGGACGACTACTGGCGTCAGACCGCGCAAAGCGGCAACCAAGCCTACAAGGTCATCGCGACCATTTACCGGCGATTGATTATTTCCCGGAACCTCAACGCCGCCATCCGCACCACGTTTCCCTCCGGTTCCCGCCTCCTCCATGCGGGATGTGGGAGCGGCCAGGTCGATGTCGGTTTCCAAAACGAAATGCGAATCACCGCCGTGGACACCTCCATTTGCGCCCTGGAAACCTATGTCCGCGCGGTGCAGGGAGCGGAGGACATCCGGCACGCCTCCATCTTTGCCCTTCCCTTTGCGAACGACACCTTTGACGGCATCTACAATCTCGGCGTGATGGAACATTTCCCCGCCGACGAGATCACCGCGATCCTAAAGGAATTCCGCCGGGTCCTGAAACCCGGAGGCCGCCTCCTTATGTTCTGGCCTCATTCTCGCGCCACCAGCGTGGCCGTACTCGGATTCTGGCATACGATTCGAAAAAAGTTTTTTGGTTCCAGCCAACTCCTCCATCCCCCCGAAGTTTCCCTCGTACGCTCCCAATCCTGGATGGCCGACCTCTTGAAGGCCGGAGGATTCGCGATGGAAACCTATCGCTTCGATTGGCGCGATTTCTGGGTTCAGGTCGTTGTCACCGCCGAACCACTTCCAGATCGTGGCGAAGCATCTCGTCCACAAGTTCCTTGAACCCAATCTTGGGCTTCCAGGCCAATTCCCGAAGGGCCTTCCGTGAATCGCCCAAACGGGCTTGCGCAAAGTCCGGCCGATAAAAAGCCGGATCCACCCGCACATAGTCGCGGAAATCCAGCCCCGCGGCGGCAAAGGCCTCTTCACAAAATTCCCGCACCGAATGGTTTTTACCGGAGGCAAAAACAAAATCGTCAGCGTGCGAGGCCTCCAGGGTGAGGCGAAAGGCCCTGGCAAAATCCGCCGCATGACTCCAATCTCGAAGTGCGTCCAAATTCCCCAGCACCAACTCCCGACTCTCCCCGGCCACAATCGCCGCCACCCCTTGGGTGATACGGCGAGTCACAAAATCCGCTCTTCGCAGCGGCGACTCGTGATTAAATAGGATCCCTGAACTCGCAAACACCCCGTGTGTCTTGCGAAAGGTGGCACAAAGTTCCCGCCCGGTCAGTTTGGCGACCGCATAGGGATTCTCCGGATGACAGGGGGTCGATTCATTTTGAGGACTCACCACCGGATCTCCATAGATCTCTGCGGAACCCGCAAAAAAGAAACGCGTCGCTGGCGACCGATCCGTGATCCAACGCAAAAATATCAAGGTGGTGTCGACGCAAATGGCCAGAATTTCCTTCTCATATTCCAAGGTGTCGCGAATGCAACTCGGAGAGGCCAGATGATAGATTTCCTCCGGTCGGATTTCATCCAGAAGATCCCCCAGTGCCCTGCCATCCCGATAGTCGACGGAATGGATCCTCCCGGCATCGAGATTCCCCGACTCCGATCGGGTGAATCCGATGACTTCCCGCCCATGAGCCCGAAGTTCCTCCGCAAGATAGGTGCCATCCTGACCCCGGAAGCCAGTGATCAGCGCCTTCAAGAACCTCCCTCCCTGCGAATTTTTCCGCAGGAGCCCTGCAAAGCCTTGAAGCGTTCAGCCATAATTTTCTGATCCCACAGAAAGTGTTTCACGCCCAAACGTCCAGACTTTTACGATCCGAATTGACTCAAATGAAATGACACCGGGGAGGGAGTCAGCTATTCGTGGCTGCTGCCTGCGGTGGGCACGTTGACCGGGGGCGTGGGGCTTTGGCTGAGAACTCGGCCCCGAACAACCGGCTGAAAAGCGATGGCGAAGATGACAGAAATTATATTTCTAACGCTTGCGGTTTAAGCCCACCGTGAAAACGGACCTAAGGTTCGTTCCTATATTTACCGCCCGATTGTTCTCACAAAAAATTAATTGATGACGGCTTCGAGAATCACGACCATGGACCTCGCCCATGTTGTGTTCAGACCGCCCTACCCCTCTTCTCTAAAAACGTTTTCCTATCAGTTTCCCTAACGCCCTTTTTTACTTATGATTTTGGCGAATTGCTTTGAAATTGACGTCGATGCAGGCAACTGGCTACCAACACTACCCAAAGGATGGTAGTGGCCACAATGAGCCATTCCAACAGAGCGGCGGGCCAGATGGTCGGACGGGAAAAATGGGGCGAGGAGATTGCCTTCAACGAAATATGGCCGTCAAAAAGGAAGGCGGCTGACACGATGGCGAAACCAGTAGCGAAACAGGTGACAGTCGCGATGCTGGGAAACAGCAACCATCGGGGCAGCTTGTTTTGCTGGTCACGGGCGATGACAAGGCTAAACAAGGCAAACGCAATCCAAGAACCATTGAAAAATATTACCGCGAGGGCAAAGTGCGGTATCAAGGAGGTGGCCGGAACCAGCCCCAAGCCGCTACAAGCAAGGCCTCCCAGCAAACCCGCGACGCCAGCGGCATAGCCCAATTTGGTACAAAAATATTGTCCCAGTCCTAGCATAAATAAAGCCAGCATCACCCCGCCCAACACTATGGCAGAGTTGAAAACCGCTGCCTGCGGCGAATTCTCAGGGCGCCCTAACGAGCTGATGAAATGATTTAGGCAGGAATAGCCAATACCATCTGAATCGCGATAGGAGAAGATGGGCAGGATACAACCGACAAGCAATATCCCTGACCCCAAAAAACCACAGAGCGCGGTCAGTCGTTGAGAGCTTGATGCTAATGATAGGACTCTGCTTTTTAAGGCCCTACAGTTCAGTGATAATTTCTTTTGCACCGAGCTCATTCTTGGTGACATTACACCGCCGCAGATGGGTGACAATCGTTTTTACCGGGCTTTTAAAGCCCTTAGGCGGTGTTCACAATTGAGGAATTCGAGTGCCATGAAGGTCTGCTCGACTTCTCGGCGGACACCTTCGACGGGTTTCCAGTTTGCAGGGTTGTCGATCCGGCTTCTGGAGGAGTTTGTCCGAAGTTCGTCGAACCGGAAGACGGTGAGGGTATGGCCAGTGGTCTCCAGAGCGGCGCGACGCTCAGACCCTTGAACCGGCCGGGAACCTCGCGCAGCGACGCCGCTCTCCATACCGTAACCGTAGAATACCGCCGTCATTCATTTCTTTCTGGTCTACGAACTCCGGTAACGACATTCGATAATCTTGAATCCAGCGCTCAATAAATTTTCCCGTGAGATCGGATGGTGGGCGCTCTTCCGTGAGGACCTCCCAAAACTTGACGTGATGTTCCTCCGGCAGCGCATTGATGATCAGGCGTATCTGGCTCTCCCCGATGGGTTTGGGGCCGAGCTTGCTAATGCATCCAACTTGGATACAAATTCTCCCGCTGCTGCCAGTCGATAGGCATGCTGCTTCTGATAGGAAAAGCGAGCCTGCGCACAATCCTCGAAAGATCCGTAGGATTGCTTCCATAATAGACCCTATTTGTAGGTTCGGATTTCATGGAGCGGCTTGGCAAAAACCATTATCGGGAACATCCCCCTTTCGCCGTCCGATCTTTTTGCTCCTCCGCTACAGGATCACTGCTGGCCTATGCGCTGCGCTCCGAGGCCAGTCGGGCCTTGCGTTCCAGAACAAAATCATCGGAGATCCCTTCCAATTGAGATTGATACCTCCACAACCAACACATAGACTTCAAGTCACACTCGCATTCCATAGCATATTTTAAGCTCCTGCTGGTTCGAAAACAGACTCCACTTCACTCCCCTCGGGAAAATGTGATCTTCAATTGAGAAAAACTTTAATGACAATGATAACAATTATTCCCCAACCGTCTTCGGTCGAACTTCTTGAAGACCGGTTTGAATTGCTCCCGGAGACTAGGATCGTCGCTGATCGTCACGCGATGGCCTGCGCCGAGAAGCTCGCCGAGGCCCTCAGGAGAGTGACCGGCTATCCTTTTCGAATTTCCGAACAAACGGGTCCTGTCGATTTGTCGCCCCATATCCATCTCGGACTGGATGGCAAACTGACACGCTTGGGTCGCGAGGGCTATCTCCTTCGGGTCACAACGGACGGGATCGCGCTGGCCGCGCTGACGGAGAGTGGCCTTTTCTACGCGGTGCAATCACTTTTCCAACTTCTTCCAGCGGCAATTTTCAGCCCCTGCGTGCGAAAGGACTGTAAAGGGCGGACGAAAAGTGCGGCGGGTGCCGGTCGAAAAGTGAGGCACCT
>CALBXK010000373.1 GCA_937890535.1 uncultured Spartobacteria bacterium | reverse complement strand
CTGGTGGCCATTCCGCGCTTGAGGAATTTCGGACTGCTGGTGCTGGGCCCGATCATCATCAACATCCTGGCCTTTCATACCTTCCTAAACAAGGGGGCAGGGCTCCTCGATCCGCCGCTTATTCTCATCGTACTTTTGGCCGCGTTCCTCCTCTGGTCCGGCCGGAAAGCCTTTATGGGATTGTTGCGCTGAACCTTGTAATAGTTCCGGGGCGAACTGCACCCGTACTCGACACGAAGAAGGCGCAGTTGTTAAATGGATTTCGAAAATCCATTCCAAACCATGTCTAAAAACATCCTCTCCCTGCTCGGCGACAAGGCCGACTCGCTTCTCAATCACCAGTGCGCAACGGTTTCCAAGGATCTTTTGCACTTGCCCGGCCCGGACTTTGTCGACCGGATTTTTGCTTCAACCAATCGAAATCAGCGCGTCCTCAACAACCTGAATTGGATCTACAACACCGGTCGCCTCGCGGGCACCGGCTATGTCTCGATCCTGCCGGTGGACCAGGGCATCGAACATTCCGCCGGAGCGAGCTTTGCCAAGAATCCGCTCTACTTTGATCCGGAAAACATCGTCAAGCTGGCTATCGAAGGTGGCTGCAACTCGGTGGCCTCCACTTTTGGTGTCCTCGCCTCGGTCTCACGCAAGTACGCCCACAAGATCCCCTTCCTCGTCAAAATCAACCACAACGAACTCCTGACCTATCCGAATCAGGCGAAGGAAATTCTCTTCGGCACGGTCGAGGATGCCTACAACCTGGGCGCGGCAGCGGTCGGAGCCACCATCTATTTTGGATCAGAAGATGCCTCCCGTGAGATCGTGGAAGTTGCGAAAGCTTTTGCCCGTGCCCACGAACTCGGCATGGCCACGGTCCTCTGGTGCTATCTGCGCAACAGCGCTTTCAACATCAAGGGCGACAAGGATTATCATGTCTCTGCCGATCTTACGGGTCAGGCCAATCACATCGGCACGACCATTCAGGCCGACATCATCAAACAGAAGCTTCCTGAGAACAATGGGGGCTTCAAGGCCCTGAACACGGGCGGATCCAGCTACGGCAAACTTGATGAGCGCATTTACACCGAACTGACCACCGATCACCCCATCGACCTCTGTCGCTATCAGGTGGTCAACTGCTACATGGGCCGCGCCGGTCTCATCAACTCCGGCGGTGCCAGTGGCAAAAATGACTTCGCTGACGCCGCCTTCACTGCTGTGGTCAACAAGCGGGCCGGTGGCACGGGCCTCATCTCCGGGCGCAAGGCCTTCCAGCGTCCCATGGACGAGGGCGTGAAGCTCCTGAATACGATCCAGGATGTCTATCTGTCCAAGGACATCACGGTGGCGTAAGTGCGAGCCGAGGGTCGAGCCGCTCGCCGGAATCAGTCGTATGAAGACGATGGATCGAGTCCCTGTCCTCACAACTCACTCGTCCGACGGGGTTCGCTTCTTTTTCCGTTTGGCGACGGCGTTCGCCGGTGATCAGTCCCCGTCACCCCCGCGGCGATACGGCAAATTCCAGTTTTCAACGTCCAATAAAAAATTGCAGGGAACCCAAATCAGCAGTACTGACGAGGGATCATGAAAATCCCTATTCTCTCCACTCTCCTCGTGATCGCCACCCTTTGCATGGGCCAGGCGAGTTCTTCCGTCGATTTTGAAGATCTTCCGGTCGCGGTGAGTCGAAGCCTCACGTCTTATTTCCCGGGTTCAAGAATGATTACCGCTGAGGTGGATGGAGATGATGAAGACGCGGAATTCGAAATATTGATCAAGTATAAGGCGATCAAGCTTGAGGTCGAAATTTCCGCCGACGGAACCATTACGGGCGTTGACTTGGAGAAGTGATCCCACGGATTGTCCCCGTCAATTGGCGCCTTCCTCCCGTCCCGGGGCGTTACCGTGGGCAGCGGTCGAGCAGAAATCTGGCGATGGATCGGGAGGCGGACGGTTTTTGCAGGCAGGCGAGATTGGCCCGCCAGGTTTTCCAGAGGGCGGCGTCGTTGGCCAGGGCACCGATGACGACGTCGTGGATCCGGCGGGGGGCACCGGTGACGAGAGCCCCGATGCCGGTCTGTTCGATCATCGCGATGTTTCCCTCTTCCTGACCGGGGACGACATGGTTGACCAGAAAAGGGATCTGCGCGGCGATGGCTTCCTGAACGGTGGCGCCACCGGCCTTGCCAATAAAGAGTTGATGGGAGGCCATCAGTTGGGGCATTTCATCTGTCCAACCGACCAGCGAACCGTGACGGGGAAGTCCCGCATTTTCCATGGTGGCATGGACCTTGAAGCGTCGTCCGGTGACGGCCGTGATTTCAAGATGGGGGACCTTGGCGAGTTGCTCCAGCGTGCCGACGGCATTTTGCGCGGTGCCGCCCGGAAAGAAGAGCGCCTTCCATTGTCCGTCTTGGGGTGCCGCAGCGGGAACCAGGGTTTCAAATTTCATGGTGACGGGAAAGCCAAGGATGTGGATCAAGTCCGGCGGGACCCCGCCGGCCCTCAGGGCATCGGCGGTCGCTTCGTCGGCAACGAGGGAACCAGAGGTGGGCCAGCGATACCAGACGGAGTTGATTATGGTGGAGTCGGTGATGACATTGAAGAAGGGAACGCCGGCCTTCTTCTTGTGAATTTTGGTATTCAGGTAGGCAAAGACCGGATAGGTCGAGGCGATGACGTCGGGCTTAAATTCGGCGATGAGTTCCCGCACGGCCGTGGTGAGCTCGGTCAACAGGGGGCCCATGCCTTCGAGGACGCCCCGCCGACTGAGCAATTCGAACACGACCTTCCAAGCTCTGGGATAGCGATTGATGGCGGTGGCATAGCCCTTTTGAACAAGCTTGTTCACCGTCGGATTGGTGCGGGTGTATGGGTCGGCCACGAGGACCTCGCAGGGGGAGTCGATCCCGCCAGTCTCCGCCAACAAGGCCTCGCGAATATTGCGGGCGGCGGTGTTGTGTCCCTCGCCGATACTTGCGGTTAGAATCAGAATCCGGGCCATCGATCAGAATACTTAGAGGAAAGGTGGCGGGGGGAGGAACATATTTCGTTCGGAACCATCAATCCAATCCACGCAGGGCCTGCCGGGCGCGTTGTTTGGACTCTTCATCATCTTTTTCCACGGAGGGCAGACTCAGCCCGAGTTGAAGTTCATTTTTGGCCTTGGCGTTCTCACCGAGAGCGAGGTAGGCGCGGCCGAGTTCCAGATGGTGAATCACGTTCCGGGGATTGATGGCCGCCGCCTTCTGGAAATAGACCACCGCCAGGTCATTGGAGGCCTGGGGGAATTTTCCATAGAGGGCCTGAGCCAGGGTCCGGAGGACGGGATGGGTGTTGGCGAGTTCGTAGTTCCATCGCCCGAGAATATGCCAGGCGTAATCCAACTGCGGGTCGATCTGGGCGGCGAGCGCGGCCTCTTCGTGGATCTTTTTGGAAAGCTCGACCTTCCGTCGGGTCGAGGCGTTTTGGGCCACCCGGCCATAGACGATCGCGAGGGTCAAGTGGGTCTCGGCGCTGTCGGGGGCGAGCCCAGCGGCCTCTTGGGCAAAATCGAGGGCCTGCTGACCGAGCCGTCTTTTTTCGTTGTTGGAATCCGCTTCCTGGATCAATTGCGTGTATTGCTTGGCGATGAGCCGCAGGGTTTCAGCCTGGTGAGGTTCGCGTTTGTCGGCTTCGAGCAGGACGACGAGAGCTTCTTTATTCTGGTGTTTTTCGTCCAGCGCCCGTCCTTGGCGAAAAAGGTCATCGGCTGACTGGGCAGGAGTCACCACCGCACTGACAAAGAGCAGAAGGAGGGTGCATATTTTTGTAAAAGGGAACGCGTGATGATCCATGCATCGCCGTTCCGCTATCCCGAAAGCTTTACGGAAGCCATGAACCCAGAAAGGAAAATAGAGTTTCACCACAGAGGACACAGGGATCACAGAGCAA
>CALBXK010000372.1 GCA_937890535.1 uncultured Spartobacteria bacterium | reverse complement strand
TTGACAGTCCAATTGTCGAGTCCACGGAGGTTATTACTCGGAGCGTCCACCGCCCCTGTAAAGATCCGGATTCCCCAACTCTTGGAAGGGATTTGCCCCGGGATATTTAGGACTTGGCGAAGAAAATAGAAAATATGAAGATAACAAAGATTAGCACCCACGTCATGGCAGTGTCGTTTCCACGACCGGAAGGAGCCGCGATTCGGCGCAATTGGATTTTCGTGCGGATCGAGACCGATGAGGGAATTTGCGGTGTGGGCGAGGCCACGACCGAATTTCACGAAATGGCGGTGATTGCTATGATCAAGGAGCATTTTGCCCCGCTATTGACCGGTTGTGATCCAACCCAGATCACGCGCGCTTTTCAGACGATGCGGCGTCTCTTTTGGTGGCGGGATGGCGTCGTGGCGTCCAGTGCGATCAGCGGCATAGAACAGGCGCTTTGGGATATCACAGGAAAAGCATGCGGCCTGCCTGTCTATAAACTGCTGGGCGGTGAGGTTCGGGACAGGGTGCGTTTATATGCCCGCACCGATTTGGGTTTGGCCGACGAAGAGGCGGAGATTGAGGCCGCACTTCAGGAGGGATTCAGCGGTTTTAAGACAGGAGTAGGTAAGTATCATGACCCGTATGATGAGACGAAGCAGGTCGAAGTCGCGGTGGATCTTTATCATCGCTTGCGACAGGCCAGCGGCCCCGAGATTGCATTGATGATCGATTGCCTGGGTAATTTTTCGCTTCCGGCAGCTCATCGGCTCATCGACGGACTTCGCGATGTGAAAATGTTATTTATTGAAGAGCCGGTTGTGGCAGAAACTCCGCGACAGCTCGTGGAGTTGCGGCGGGCATTTCCCGGGGAACGGATTGCGGCCGGCGAGCGATTGACGTCGCGTTGGGGGGTGAGGGAATGGCTGGAAGTGGGGGCGGTGGACGTGCTCCAGCCCGATATCTGCCATTGCGGAGGAATCGGCGAACTGATGCGTATCGCGGCGGCGGCGGAGGTATACAATGTGCCCCTCGCGCCCCACAATCCGTACGGCCCGGTTGCCTTCGCGGCAAATGTCCACGCCTGCGCCGCTATGCAGAACTTTCTAATTCTCGAGCATTGGCGAGACCATTTATTCTTTAGCAAGGCGCAAAAGGTCGGCGTACAAGTGAGGGACGGTTGTGCCCAGTTGGATGACCGCCCTGGCTTGGGGGTGGACCTGGATTGGGAATTTATTGCCAAGCACCCCTACCAACCGTGCCAGACATTTCAATTTCGCGATCGTGATGGAGGACTAGCTTCAATATGAAATCCAACTCATCGGTTTCGGCGGATCGAAGCAGGGTGCGGTTTGCCTTGATTGGAACGGGGCATTTTGCCCCCTGGTTTGCCCGCTATCTCAATGAGGTTGGCGAATTGGTGGCCATTTGTGATCCCAGTCTGGAAGCCAGAGCCAGGTTTTTTGAGGCCACGCAGTTGGCGCTTCCAGAATTTGACGATCATGAAAAGTTACTAGCTGGAGTGGATTTTGATGCTGTTGCCGTCACTGGCCCGAATCATACACACAAGCAGGTGACTCTTGCTGCGGCCAAAGCTGGGAAGCATGTTTTTTGTGAGAAAATGATGGCACCATCCGTCGCCGATTGCTGGGAAATGGTGAGGGCTTGCGAGGCGGCGAGCGTCCGTCTGATGGTTGGCCACAAACGGCGCCTTCGCCCGCCATGGTCGCGGATGATCGAATTGCGCCGGGAACTGGGAGAGGTGGTGGCAATCTCCGCCATCGGATATTTTGACGCCCGGAATGAGGGCTTTGGAGGCTGGTGGACTCGTGAGGCCCAGAGCGGAGGCCTCCTTGCGTTGTCCGGCGTTCATGAACTGGATTGGATGCGTGCCATGTGTGGAGACGTTCTGGCAGTTAGTGCCATTGCGGCGCCCTCCATCGACCCCCGGTATGACTTTTCGGATTCAATCCAGGTGACATTGAAATTTCGATCTGGCGCTGTCGGATCTCTCGGAGTATCATTATCCTATCCATTGTTGCGATATCGTCAGGTGTGCGGAGCGGAGGTGGTGACCCGTAAGGGAGGAATGAGACTGGTTTCTTCCTTCCAGCATGTGGATCTTTCTTGGCGCACGTTCGAAGATGACGAAATCCGTCACGAGCGGTGCAAGGCCATGGGAGATGATCCTGTGGGAGTTAATGAGGCGTTCCTCATCGAACTTGGCGACTTTGTCCGTTGGATCACTGAAGGTTCCGAACCATGTTTGACCTGGCGCGAAGGCCTCCGCTGTGTCGAACTCGTTGAGGCAGCTCGCCATTCCGCAAAACAAGGAGGAGCTTGGATTTCACTACCTCTTTATCCGGCATGGGAAAAATAGTTTTCGGAAAACCTTCTACGTCACTTCTTCGCTCTCGAGAAGGCAAAGCTATCAATCCAACATCAATTCAAACTGACCTGTTCCCACAAAAAAATGACCACGACTTTAAACTCTCTGACAACCGACCTCGATTATCTCGCATTTTGTGAAGAGCGCCTGCAGGATCCTTATCCGCTTTATCATCGGCTTCGTACTGAGGATCCAGTTCACTACTGTGAACCGATGAATCTTTGGCTGGTGACGCGCTACGAAGATGTCCTTGCTGGCTTGCGCGATCCGCGGCTTTCGTCCGATCGCACCGGCATGTACACTCAAGCCTTGCCTGAGGAATTGAAAGTCCGCGTTCAGCCGTTGCTCAACCATGTCTCCAAATGGATCCAGCTTACCGATGAACCCGAACATGGACGGTTACGAAAACTGGTAAATGCGGCTTTCACTCCGAAGATGATCAATACGCTTCGCCCCGGTATTGAGAATCTTGCCGCGGAACTATTGGACGGTCTGGACCGGCAGAAATCTTTTGATCTCATTGAAAAATTTAGTGGTCCCTTGCCCGCGATCATTATTTGCCAAATGCTTGGAATACCAGATGGCGAGCGTGATAGATTTCGGGAGTCCACAGAGCAATTGATGAAATTTAGCGCGCGGGGGGGGCCTTCGCTAAAAGATCACGCAGTACCGGCGCACGCAGCTTTGAATGATTTGATTTCCCTATTCGAACGATTGGTGGATGAGAGGAGGCGAGAACCACGTGAAGATCTTCTCTCTTCGTTGGTTTCGGCGGTGGTGGACGAAGGAGGAGCGGAAGAAGTGGGA